>JBHORA010000153.1:0-14358 GCA_042408535.1 Chloroflexota bacterium
CGAAGGGCCGGTACTCGGCCTCGCCCTTCAGAGCGAGGTACTTCGTGATCGCCGCCGTGAGGCTCGTCTTGCCGTGGTCGATGTGGCCGATCGTCCCGACGTTGACGTGCGGCTTCGTGCGCTCGAACTTCTTCTTGGCCACGGGTGCTCTCTACTCCATACGGTTTGGGCCGGGGGCCGCCGCAGCGGCGCACCGAGGCGAAGGCGACGGGTGGGCAGGGGCCGGATATCGGGCTGGGCTGGAGCCCACAATCGGACTCGAACCGATGACCTCTTCCTTACCAAGGAAGTGCTCTGCCGACTGAGCTATGTGGGCTCGACGACGATGCTCGCGCGAGCTGGGCTGCCGGTGGGCCGGCGGTCGACGGAGCGGCACCCGTTCCGTCCCATCCGTCTCACCCGGTCGACTCACGCCGGGTCCGGAGCTGCGGCTCCGCTCGTGACGCCGGACGCGATGATTCGTCTTGGAGCCGACGACGGGACTCGAACCCGGAACCCGCGGTTTACAAAACCGCTGCTCTACCAATTGAGCTACGTCGGCGCGCAGGATCGTCCCGCAGGGACCCGATGGCGCGGCGGAATGATATGGCCCGACGGTCGACCGGGTCAAGCGGATCCCGGCGGACGCGGCAACACCGACTCAGGAGCCCCCTCCGCTGGCGATCCTCCCTGCTCGACCGGGGCCTCGAGCACCGTCTCGCCGACCGGTGCTCGGCCCTCGGTGGCCGGTGTCCGCCCCTCGCCGGCCGGTGTCCGCCCCTCGCCGGCCGGTGCCCGGCCCTCGGTGGCCCGTGCCGGCCCCTCGCCGGCCGGGCCCTGGCCGCCGGAACCACCGGCTCCCTCGCGCTGGGCTCGGGCCTCGAAGAGGAGGATCGACCCGGCCACCGCCGCGTTGAGAGAATCGACGGCTCCGTGGAGCGGGATCCGAACGAAGAGGTCGCACCGCCGGCGCACGACGCCGGAGAGCCCCCGGCCCTCGCTGCCAACGACGATCGCCAAGGACCCGCGGAGGTCGGCTTCCCGATACGACAGAGGCGCCTGCGCCTCGGCCCCCACGACCCGAAGACCGCGGACGTGGAGGTCGGCGAGGGCCGTCGGCAGGTCGTCGACCGGAGCGATGAGGAGATGCTCGGTCGCTCCGGCCGATGCCTTCACCGCGGCCGGGCTCAGCGGCGCCTGGCGCCGCTTGGGGACGACAACACCGTGGACGCCGGCCCCCTCGGCGCTCCGGAGGAGGGTGCCAAGGTTCTGGGGGTCCTCGAGGGAGTCGAGGACGAGGACGAAGGGTGGCTCTCGCCGCTCGATGGCCCGGGCGAGGACCTCGTCGAGACTCGCCGACCGCCGAGGAGCGACGACGAGAGCGATCCCCTGGTGGCCATCGAAACCGGCGACGGCCGTCAGGACCCCACCCTCGACCTCGACGATCGGGATCCGGAGGCGGACGGCATGGAGGACGAGATCCTCGAGGGCCTTCCGCCGGTGGGGAACGACGAGGAGGCGGCGTGCTCCGCGGCCGGCGATGAAGGCCTCCCGGACCGGCCACCGACCGGCGACGACCTCGTCGTCGGGACCGACGAGCTCGCTGAGGCGGTGGCGGGCCGGACCCCGGCCTGAAGCCGAAGGACCGGGACCAGAAGCCGAAGGACCGCGACGACCCGACCAGCCGAGGCGGAGACCGGATCGCTCCCCGGGTGCGCCCGAGCGACCTCCCTCGGCCCCAGGCCGCGGACCCCGCCGCGGACCCCCGAGACCCGGAGGCCGCTCGCCCCCGCCGCCCGCGTCGCCGGGTCGGCCCGACGCCCGACGCCTCGGCCCAACCTCCCCTCCCCCGGCTCCCGGCGGGTGCCCGCCCCGTCGCCCGGACCGCCCGCCGCCACTCGACCGGCCACCTGGCCGGCCGCGCGCGTCAAATCCGGGCGGCATCGCGGAGCCAGCGCCAGCGCTGTCCGTCGCGGGTGTCCTCGACGAGAACACCTCGCCGGGCGAGCTCGTCGCGGAGGCGATCGGAGGTCGCCCAGTCGCGAGCCCGCCGGGCCGCGGCCCGCGCTTCGAGGAGGGCCACCAGCTCCGGCTCGAGGGACCACTCCGCTTCGCTCGGCAGGACTCCGAGGACGGCATCGAAGCCGGCGAGGGCGGCGAGGACCCGCCGGGCGTCGGCGGTCGAGAGGAGGCGTCCCGCGATCCGGCGGTTCAGCTCCCGGACGAGCTCGAAGAGGACGGCGAGCGCCGGCGAGATCGCCAGGTCGTCGTCGAGGGCGGCGTCGAAGTCCGCCCGCGCCCGCTCGAGCAGGAGATCCAGGTCGGAACTGTCCTCCCGCTCCTCCTCGTACCGCTCGAGGGCGGTCACGAGGGCATCGAGGCGTTCGACGGCGGCCGTGGCCGCCGCGAGCGACTCGTCGCTGTAGTTCAACGGCGCTCGGTAGTGGACCGAAATGAGGGCGTAGCGGAGCGCTCGTGGCGAGACGCCGGTCGCCAGGAGGTCGGCCACCCGGGCGATGTTGCCGGTCGACTTCGCCATCTTCGCCCCGCCCATCTGAAGGTGAGCGCAGTGGAGCCAGAGGCGGACGAACTCCCGCCCCGTCGCCGCCTCGCTCTGGGCGATCTCGTCCTCGTGGTGGGGGAAGATGAGGTCGACCCCGCCGGTGTGGATGTCGAAGGGCGAGCCGAGGTGGCGCATGCTCATCGCCGAGCACTCGATGTGCCAGCCGGGCCGCCCGGCGCCGATCGGCGTCTCCCAGACGGGCTCACCGGGCTTTGGCGCCTTCCAGAGGGCGAAGTCGCGGACGTCGTCCTTCCCGTACTCGTCGGCTTCGACTCGTTCGCCGACCCGGAGCTGACTGGGATCGAGTTTCGAGAGCTTGCCGTAGGCAGGCCAGGACGCGACCCGGAAGAAGATCGATCCGTCCGGCGTCCGGTAGGCGTGCCCTCGGGCGAGGAGGGCTTCGATGAGGGCGACCATGTCGGGGATGTGCTCGGTCGCCCGGGGCATGACGTCCGGCGGGGTCATCCGGAGAGCACGGGCGTCGGCGAGGAACTGGTCGAGCCAGCGCTCGGCGAGCTCGCGGGTCGAGCAACCCGCCTCGGCCGCCCCCCGGATGATCTTGTCGTCGATGTCGGTGACGTTCATGGCCCAGGTCACCCGCAAGCCCCGGGCCCGCAGATGACGGACGAGGAGGTCGGCGAAGAGGAAGGAGCGGAAGTTCCCGATGTGGGCCGGACCGTAGACGGTCGGTCCGCAGCTGTAGATCCGGACGTGGCCCGGTTCGATCGGCTCGAGCGGTCGCAGCTTGCCGGTCAGGGTGTCGTGGAGGCGGATCGTCACGGCGCCACGCCCTCGAGGAGGACGACGGCGAGCGCCGAGATCCCCCGCCCGGCGCCCTCCATGCCGTCGAGGTTGCCGGTCGAGGCCTTCACGCTCACCGCCTCTTGATCGAGCCCGCAGAGATCGGCGATAACCGACCGCATCGCTGGCAGATGCGGTCCGAGCGAGGGCCGCCGGCCGACGATCGTGAGATCGAGCCAGCGCGCTCGACGACCGGCCGTCTCGACCCGGCGGACGACCTCGGCGAGGAGGGCCGTCGACGCGATGCCCACGGGTGTCGCCGGGCCGGCCGGGAAGAGCCGGCCGAGATCGCCGAGACCGGCCGCCCCGAGGAGGGCGTCGGCGACGGCGTGGAGGGCGACGTCCCCGTCGGAGTGCCCGTGGAGGCGCGGGGCACCCTCGATCGTCACGCCGCCGAGGACGAGCGGGCCGCCTGGGCCGAAGGGATGCCGGTCGGTACCGAGGCCGACGCTGTGGCGACAGGCGGCTCCGGAACGCGCCAGCTCAGCCGCGGCCAAGGCGAGGTCGGCGGGCACGGTCACCTTTCGATTGCGGGGATCACCGGGGACGGCATGGACGGGAATTCTAGCCGCCTCGAGGAGGGCGGCCTCGTCGGTCCAGGTCCACGCCCCGTCGGGCGGGTGCTGTCGGTAGGCAGTTGCGAGGAGGCGGCGCCGGAAGCCCTGGGGTGTCTGGGCGAGGCCGAGATCGGAGCGGTCGACGGTCTCGACGATCCGCCCCTCCCGGATCCGCTTGACGGTGTCGGCGACGGGGAGGACGGGGATCGCGGCGCCGTGGAGCTCAGCGGCCACGGCGACGGCGTCGACCAGGGCCGGGGCGACGAAGGGACGGGCGGCGTCGTGGACGAGGACGATGCGGTCGGCGGTCTCCGCTCCAGCGTCGAGGCGGTCGAGGGCGGCGACCCCGGCCGCCACCGACTCCTGTCGTCTCGCACCGCCAGGCACGACGGCGACGGTCCGGGGCGGCAGCCACGGCGCCCCCGCCAGGGTCCCGAGCCGCTCGGGCCGGACGACGAGGACGATCCGCTCGACCGTGGCGGCGGCGGCGATCGCCTCGAGGGCCCAGCCGAGGAGGGGGCGACCGCCGAACTCCACCTCGAGCTTGTCGAGGCCGTTCATCCGCTCGCTCCGGCCGGCGGCGACGACGATGGCGTCGACCCGGAGGGAGCTCACTGCGGTCGTGGCTGGGCGAAGATCATCCGGCCGGCCACCGTCTGGAGGACCCGGGTGGCCACGACGTCGAGCTCGCTGTCGAGGTGGCGAGCGCCGCCCTCGACGACGATCATCGTCCCGTCGTCGAGGAAACCGACGCCTTGGCCCGGCTCCTTGCCCTCCTGGATGATCCTGACCCGGAGCTCCTCGCCCGGCAGGATGGCCGGCTTCACCGCGTTCGCCAGCGAGTTGATGTTCATGACCCGCAGTCCCTGGACTTCGGCGACCCGGTTCAGGTTGAAGTCGTTCGTCAAGATGATCCCGCTCCTCGCCTTGGCGACCCCGATGAGCTTCTCGTCGACGCCCGAGGCTCCGGGGACCTCGTCTTCCACGATGACGACAGGCGTTCGCCCCTCGCGCTGGAGCCGGCTCAGGATCTCAAGGCCTCGCCGTCCTCGCTGGCGGCGGAGGGGGTCCGAGCTGTCGGCGATGAGTTGGAGCTCACTGAGGACGAAGCGCGGCACGACGAGGATGCCGTAGAGGAAGCCGGACTCGGCGATGTCGGCGATCCGCCCATCGATGATCGCCGACGTGTCGACGACGATCTGCGGCTCGCCGGATCGGGTTGCCGACGCTTCGGGCCGCCGGAAGAGGCCGATCGCCTCGGCTGCCACGAGGAGGTCGTGCCGTTTGGCGACCGTCAGCCCGACCATGCCGAGGCCGAGGGTGAGGGAGACACCGATCGGCAGGAGCCGACCCGCGGGATCCGGCAGGGCCGAGAGCGGCACGCCGAGGAGGAGACCCATGAGGAGGCCGATGAGGAGGCCGATGACAGCGGTCACGAACTCGGCCGTGGAGAGGGCCTGGACCTGGCGGAGGAGCCACTGGGCCGGGACGACGGTGAGGTAGGGTAGAAGGGCGAAACCGACGGCCACCCAGGCGACGACCCAGAGGAGGAGGACAGCGCCGCCGTATTGGATCCGCTCGAAGAGGCCGCCCGCGGCGAGGCCGAGGCCAACGATCCCGCCGAGGGCCGCACCGAGCAGTCGGATGTTCCGGATCACCCTTCTCGCCTCGTCTCACCCACCGTCGGGGTCGACCCGCTCCCCGCGGCCGATGAGCCTACCACTGCCCGACCCACCGGGCTCGTGGGCCCCTCCGAGCCGGCCCCGTCCCGCCGCTGCCCCGACGCCGGAGGAGGCCTCCCGGGACCCCATCGCCAGGCGGGCGCGGGGAGTCGCCGAGCCTGGCCCGAAGACGGCCACGAGGGCCTCGGCGAGAGTCGGGACGGCGACGATGGAGAGGCCGCCTCGCAGCTCGCCATCTGCCGCCGGTCCCCCGGACGGGACGACGGCTCGCTCGAAGCCGAGCCTCGCCGCCTCGCGGAGGCGCCGCTCGAGGCCGACGACCGGACGAAGCTCCCCGAGGAGGCCGACCTCTCCGACGGCAACGGTCCCCGACGGGACGGGTTTGTCGCGAAGCGACGAGGCGAGGGCGAGGGCGAGCGGCAGGTCGATGGCCGGCTCGCTGACCGCCATTCCTCCGGCGAGGCTCGCGTAGACGTCGTGCCCGCCGAGGCCGATCCCCGACCGGCGGGCGAGGACGGCGAGGAGGAGGGCGAGTCGGTTCGGATCGAGACCGCTCACGGCCCGGCGAGGCGGGCCGACGCCCGACGCCGGGGCGACGAGAGCCTGGACCTCGACGAGGATCGGCCGGGAACCCTCGAGGGTCGGGGCCACGATCGCCCCTGGGGCCGGCACGGGGTGCTCGACGAGGAAGGCGCGGCCCGGATCGGCCACCTCCCGGAGCCCCTCGCCGACCATCTCGAAGACCCCGATCTCGTCGGTCGGGCCGAACCGATTCTTCTGGGCCCGGAGGAGCCGAAGGCCGCTCGTCCGCTCGCCCTCGAGGACGAGGACGACGTCGACGAGGTGCTCGAGGACCTTCGGGCCGGCGAGGGAGCCGTCCTTCGTCACGTGGCCGATGAGGAGGACCGGCCGACCCGTCGACTTCGCCCAGCCAACGAACCGGAGCGTCGCTTCGCGGACCTGGGTCACGCTCCCTGGCGGCCCCTCGGCGTCGTCGACGGCCACCGTCTGGATCGAGTCGACGACGAGGACGTCGGGCCCCGCCGCCTCGGCGAGCTCGACGATCCGGTCGACGCTTGTCTCCGAAACGACCTCGATCGCCCGACCGGCGGGTCCGTCGAGAAGCCCGAGGCGAGCCGCCCGGAGCCGGATCTGAGCCGGCGACTCCTCCCCGGAGGCGATGAGGAGGCGCCGACTCCCATCACTGACGAGGCCTTCGGCCGCCTGGAGGACGAGGGTCGATTTGCCGATTCCCGGCTCGCCCCCGACGAGGACGACGACCCCCGGCACGAGACCCCCACCGAGGACTCGGTCGAGCTCTCCGAGCCCGCTCAGCGATCGGACGGCCGGTTCCGCCGGCCCCGCGCTGGCGAGCGGCTCCGGCCCTCGCTCGTGCGCCTGCCCCGCCACCGGGCGGCGGCGCCGGGGCTCCGAGCGAACGACGGTCTCGACGAGCGTGTTCCAGGCGCCGCAGCTCCGGCACTGGCCTTCCCAGCGGAGGGAGACGGCGCCGCAGGCGGAGCAAGCGTAACGACTCGCTGCCCGGGCCACGCCGGGCCTCAGCGGGCTTCGACGGGCGTCTTCGGTTCCTCGGCCGCGTGGATGCTCAGCCCGGCCTCGGGGTCTCGATCGACGACGATGGTCGTCCCCGGCTCGTACTTGCCGAGCAGGAGATGCTCGGCGAGGACATCCTCGACCATGTTCTGGATGACCCGCCGAAGCGGCCGGGCGCCGTAGGCCGGGTCGTAGCCGAGCTTGATGATGTGGTCCTTGGCAGCCTGGGTCACCTCGAGGGTCATCCCCTGCGCCTTGAGCTGGTCGCGGACCCGCCGGAGCATAAGGTCGACGATCTGGCGGATCTCGTCGACCGAGAGCGGCCGGAAGACGACGGTCGCATCGATCCGGTTCAGGAACTCGGGCCGGAAGGTCTGCTTCAGCTCGGCCTGGACCTTCTCCTTGATGACCTCGTAGCTCGACTGGGCTCGGGCCGCCTCCGTCTCTCCGATCGGCCGGAACCCGAGGGCTGCCGTCGACTGGAGCTGTCGGGCACCGAGGTTGCTCGTCATGATGATGATCGTGTTCCGGAAATCGACCCGCCGTCCCTTGGCGTCGGTCAGGTGGCCGTCCTCGAGGATCTGGAGGAGGATGTTGAAGACCTCCGGATGGGCCTTCTCGACCTCGTCGAGGAGGACGACGGCGTAGCTCTTCCGGCGCACCGCCTCGGTGAGCTGGCCCCCTTCGTCGAAGCCGACGTAGCCCGGCGGCGCCCCGACGAGCCGGCTGACGTTGTGGCGCTCCATGAACTCGCTCATGTCGATCTTGATGAGCGCGTCCTCGGAGCCGAACATGAACTCGGCGAGCGCCTTCGCCAGCTCCGTCTTCCCGACCCCCGTCGGCCCGAGGAAGATGAAGGATCCGATCGGCCGTTTCGGGTCCTTCAGCCCCGCCCGAGCCCGGCGGACGGCCTTCGAGACGATCTCGATCGCCTCGTCCTGGCCGACGACCCGCTTGTGGAGCTCCTCCTCCATGTGGAGGAGGCGGGCGGATTCCTCTTGCGCGATCCGGGTCACCGGGATACCGGTCCACATGGCGACGACCTGGGCGATCTCCTCCTCGTCGACCTTCGGGACCTCGGAGGCGAGCTGGCTCTGCCACTCCGCCCGCAGCCGCTCGACCCGCTCCCGGACCTCGGTCTCGAGCTCGCGGAGCCGAGCCGCCTCTTCGTACTCCTGGGCGTTGATGGCGGCGTCCTTCTCCTTCGTGATCCGGTCGAGCTCCTTCTGGGCCGCCCGGAGCTCTGGCGGCGCCGACGAGTGGCGGAGACGGACCCGACTCGCCGCCTCGTCGATGAGGTCGATCGCTTTGTCCGGACGGTGGCGGTCGGTGATGTAGCGGATCGAGAGATCCGCGGCCGCCCGGACCGCCTCGTCGGTGATCTGAACCTTGTGGTGCTGCTCGTACCGCTCCCGGATACCGAGGAGGATGTCGATCGTCTGCTCGAGGGTCGGCTCCTCGACCATGACCGGCTGGAAGCGCCGCTCGAGGGCAGCATCGCGCTCGATGTACTTCCGGTACTCGTCGAGGGTTGTCGCCCCAATGCACTGGAGCTCACCTCGGGCGAGGGGCGGCTTCAGGATGTTGGCGGCGTCAATGGCCCCCTCGGCCGCACCCGCCCCGACGAGGGTGTGGAGCTCGTCGATGAAGAGGATGGCGTCGTTCGTGTTCCGGAGCTCCTCGATGATCTTCTTGAGGCGCTCCTCGAATTCACCCCGGTACTTCGTCCCGGCAACGAGGGAGCCGATGTCGAGGGTCAGGACCCGCTTGTTGGCGAGGGTCTCCGGAACGTCGCCGGCGACGATCCGATGGGCGAGGCCCTCGGCGATGGCCGTTTTGCCAACGCCCGGCTCACCGATGAGGGCCGGGTTGTTCTTCGTCCGCCGCGACAGGATCTGGATGACCCGCTCGATCTCCTTCTCTCGACCGATGACCGGGTCGAGCTTTCCGGCCCGAGCCGCCTCGGTCAGGTTGATGCCGAGGGCATCGACGGTCGGGGTCTTGCTGGCCCGCTTCGTCTCCTGGGCGGGCCCCGCCGACGAGCTCTGGGAGAGGACCCGGATGACCTCGTGGCGGACCTTGTCGAGGTTGACGCCGAGGGATTCGAGGACGCCGGCAGCGATCCCCTCCCCCTCACGGACGAGGCCGAGGAGGAGGTGCTCGGTCCCGATGTAGTTGTGGCCAAGCCGGCGTGCCTCGTCGATGGCGAGCTCGATGACCCGCTTCGCCCTCGGCGTCAAGCCGACCTCCCCGACGACCGGTCGATCGCCGCGACCGATGATGAATTCGACGGCGGTCCGGACCTTCGACAGCTCGACGTTCATGTTCTCGAGAACGCGAGCGGCGACACCCTCCCCCTCTCGGACGAGGCCGAGGAGGAGGTGCTCGGTCCCGATGTAGTTGTGGTTGAAGCGCGGCGCCTCGTCCTGAGCGAGGGTCAGGACCTTGCGCGCGCGGTCGGTGAACTTGTCGAACCGGTCCATCGAACCGAACGCCTGTTCCCTTCTCCGTGCCGGATCGGCACGGACCTCATGCTAGCACGAACCCCTGTTCGCCCGACAAGACCCCACCGGTCCGGTCGGCTCGGCCGACGAGGGTCAGGGGTCGACGAATGGAGATACGGTCGATGACCGGCGACGGATGAGCTCCAGCTCGCTCAGGATCGCGTGGAGGCCTCGGCCTCGGCGTCCGGGGTCGAGCTCGGTTCGTCGGCCTCCGCGGCGCTGCCGGCCGCGCTGCCGGCCGCAGCCAGGGCGTCCTCGGCCGACCCGTCGCCCTGCGCCGTCGCTGCCTCCTCGGCGGTCTCGCCGCTCTCGACGGTCGCGGCCACATCCACTGGCTGCCGCTCGTCGCTGGGAAACGCCTTGTCCTCGCCCTCACCGGCGGCGGATGGCGCCCCGGGTTCCGGCCCGGCGGCGTCCTCGCCGGTCGGCGTTTCGACCACCGCCCCGGCGTCGGAGCTCGGCGTCACCTCGGGGCTCGGCTCGGCTTCTGCCCCGGCGACCTCGACGCCGGAGGCGGCCGCCTCGCCAGCGATAGGCTCGGCTTCGGCCGCGGTTCCGGCGACCGCTTCCGTGGCGGCAGCGGCCTCCGCCGCGGCGACCTGTTCCCGAACCTGGGCGAAGGCCGCGGCGAGGGTATTGTCGATTCCCCCCTCGGGTTCCTGGACCGCGTCGGCCGGCGACCAGCCGCGGTCGCGACCTCGCTCCCGGCGCCGCTCGCTTCGTGGCGCCGGGGCCGGCCGGACCGGCGGCTCTTCAGCCTGTTTCAGGCTCAGTCCGAGGCGGTGGCGCTCCGTGTCGAGGCTGACGACCTTCATCCGGAGCTGCTGTCCCTCGTGAACCACCTCGCCGGGATGGCTGACCCGCTGGTGGGAGAGCTCGCTGATGTGGATGAGACCCTCGAGGCCGTCCCGGACGCGGACGAAGGCGCCGAAGTTGACGAGCTTCGTCACCGTGCCCTCGACGATGTCGCCGACCTTGAGATCGGCCACCGCGGCCTGCCAGGGATCGGGCTGGAGGCGGCGGATGGAGAGGCTGATCCGGCCCCGCTCGTGGTTGATGTCGATGACCTCGGCCTCGACCCGGTCGCCAACCTTGTAGCCGGCCTCGGGGTTGTTCACCTTGTTCCACGACAGCTCGGTCTTGTGGACGAGACCGTCGATGCCGCCCAGGTCGACGAAGACGCCGAAGGGAGCAATGCTCCGCACGGTACCACTCACCCGCTGGCCGACCTGGAGGCTGCTGAAGAGCTCGTCCCGCTTTTCGCGGCGCTCTTCGTAGTGGGCGACCTTCTCCGAGAGAATGAGCCGGTTCGCCTTCCGGTTCACTTCGAGGATCTTGAGCCGAAGCTTGCGGCCGACGTAGGGCTGGAGCTTCTCGGCGATCTCCTGGGCGGCGTCACGGGGCTGGTCGTTCTGAGGCCGGCGCGGGAAGTCGACGATCTGGCTGATCGGCACGAAGCCACGGATGCCGCAGTCGACGATGAGACCGCCCTTGTTGTGATCGATGACGGGAGCCTCGATGATCGTCCCCGCATCGTAGAGTTCCTGCATCGCCCGCCACTTCCGCTCGAGACCGGCCCGCCGAAGGGAGAGGACGGCGTGGCCCTCGGGCGATTCGGGCTGGAGGACGTAGACGAGGACGGTGTCGCCGACGTTCAGCTGGGGCTGGCCGTCGGCGTGGCGACCGTAGAGCTCGCGGTTGCTGACGACCCCTTCGCTCTTGGCCCCGATGTCGACGAGGATCTCATCACGGTCGATCCGAACCACCGTCCCCTCGACGACGTCGCCGTGGCGGAGCGAACGGATTTCGGCCTTCTCCTCGGCCAGGAGCTCGGCCATCGTGGCCGGCTCGGGCCGTCCGGCGTCGGGCGGCGCGACACCGGCCGCGTTGGCAGCCGACAGGGCCGGGGGCGCCCCCGCCTCAGGGGCGGGCTCGTTCGCCTCGCTCGTTGCGGCGGCCGCCTCGGGTTCGGGTGCCGCTTCGGGTGCCGCGCCCCCGTCGTCGGTCGCAGCTGCGGAGAGGGAAGCCGGATCGACTCCTTCCGGCTCCGGATCGACGGCGACGGCCGCCGTGTCGGTCATCTCGCGGCCGGCCGCGCTCATTCGGGCGGACGACGCCTCCTCGGTCGGGACGCCCTGCAGATCGTCGGTCAAGGGTGTTCGTTCTCCTATTCGTCGTACTCCACGGAACAGAACAACGGCCTGGGTCGCGCCCAGGCCGTCCGCTCGTCCGTCAAGGTTCCGTGGTGGTTCGCCGCGGTCCCCTCCTTCGTCGTCCGGCCTGGCCTTCGCCCGGGTCTTCAGCTGTCCTGCCCGAGGGCCGGGAGAGTCTAGCACAGCCACTGCCCCGGCTACAATCGGCCGGTGCCCGAGCTCCCGGATCTGGCGGTCTTGAGCGACGCCTTCCACGTCGCACTGGCCGGTCGGCAGCTCCGGTCGGTTCGAGTCCTCGCTCCCCTGACGGCCCGGGCGACGCCGGCCGAGCTCGAGGCCCTCGTCGGCCAGCGCCTCCTCGCCGTTGGACGGCGGGGCAAGTTCCTCCGCTTCGAGCTCGAGCGCGACGAGATCGTCGTCAACCTCATGCTCTCCGGCCGGCTCGCCCTCGCGGCGGACGAGGCTCCCATCCCGAACGGCGCAGCCATTGTGCTCGACTTCTCAGAGCGGGCAGCGACACCGCTCGGTGCACCGTGGACGACGGACGCGGACTGGGTCCCGCCACCGGCAGTGACACCGCGGCTGACGCTCGTCGACCGCCGTCAGATGGCGAAGCTCTACCTCATCACCGAGGGGATGCCGCGGGTCGTGCCGGGGCTCGAGCCCGGGGCCCTCGGCCCCGATGCTGACGACCCGGAGCTCGATATCGACCTCTGGCGCTCCCGGATCAGGCGCCACCCGGGCCAGCTGAAACCACTCCTCCGGAACCAGCACTTCGTCGCCGGGATCGGCAATGCCTACGCCGACGAGATCCTCCACGCCGCCCGCCTCCTGCCGTTCCGGCAGCGCGCGAGCCTCGCCCCGGAGGAGGTCGACGACCTCCATCGCGCGACCCGGCAGACCCTCCAGCAGGCCATCGAGATCCTCCGCCGTCGGGTGCCGCCGACCTTCGAGCGCCAGGTCCGTGACTTCTTCGCCGTCCATGGCCGCGCCGGGCAGTCCTGTCCCCGCTGCGGGTCGCGAGTGAGCGAGGTGGGACCGGGCGACGAACGGACCGCCTTCTGCCGGGGCTGCCAGCGCTGACCGAGTGCGGTCCAACCCTCGCGAGGCACTCTCAGGGGATCCGCAGGATCTGCCCGACCCGGATCCGGGAGGGATCACTGATCCCGTTCAAGTCGGCGATCGCCTTGACCGTCGTCCCGAAACGAGCGGCGATGGCCGACAGCGTGTCGCCGGCCTGAACTCGATACGTCCGAACCGACGCGCCGGGCGTCGGGGACACCGGTCCTGGGCTGCTCGGCGGCGCCGACCCGGTCGGCGAGGACGTCGCGGGCGGCGTTCGCTCGATCGGCGTCGCCGTCGCGACGATCCCCGAGGGCACCAGCGAGGCGGCCGGCGTCGGCGGCGGCGACGGCGCGAGGGATGCCGCTGCCGTGTCGCCGGGCCCGGTCGCCTGCCGAGCGACGATGAGGATTCCGAAGGCAGCGACGACGAGAACGACGAGCCCGGCCTGGCCGAGTCGGCTACCGGCACCCGCCAGGGGACCGAGGCGGGGTCCCTCATCGAGAACGAGGGGGATCGTCGCTGCGTACTGCCAGCGGCTCGCCCGACCACCCCTCTTCAGTCGGCCGCCGGCCGCCGGTGCCCCCTGCGTCTCGACGCCGGGCAGGTCGCCGCGGGCCGCCAAATAGGTGGCGCAGGTCCGATGGCGTTCGTCGAGACAGAGTCGGCGTTGCTTGGCAAGGGCGAGGGAGGCGGGCGGCTCGACGGCGGTGCAGCGGTGCTCGGGCGTCGGTCCGGCCGAGCGCCACCGGCCATCCCTCGCGACGAGGTACGGGCAAGCAGCCTCGAGGAGGCGGACGGGCGAGAGCCTGGACGGAGGGTCGGACGGCGGTCGATCCTCCGGGTCGGAGGTAGGGCCGCCTGGTGGCGGCGCGCTCGCTCGGTCTGCCATCGCCCGAGGAGCATAGCCGAGGTTCCGCCTTTTCGGTCGCCGCCGTCCCAAGGCAGCCTGCGTCGGGGGCGACGGGCGCGGCGGAGCCGGGTCGCGCGACGTGCGCCAGAGAAACCCGGAGCGCGCCAGACAAAAACAATCGATCCCGGCGACGACCTATTTTCCCGAGGGGCTGCCCCCTCAGTATCTTCGGCGCTGGAGAGCTTAACTTCCGTGTTCGGGATGGGAACGGGTGTGGCCTCTCCGCTAAAGTCACCGGGATCGATCGATCCAACTGGACGTGGTGGACAGGACGCCGGTTCGGCGAACTTCGATCTCGGCGGGTCGAACGATGCACCCCCGCCCTGACCCCTGGTCAGGTGCGGAAGCGGTCAAGCCCTCGACCATTAGGACGGCTCAGCTTCATCCGTCACCGGACTTCCACGTGCCGCCTATCGAGCAGGTGGTCTCCCTGCGGTCTTACCCGGTTCACCCGGTGGGGAACCTCATCTCGAGGTGGGCTTCGCACTTAGATGCTTTCAGCGCTTATCCCGACCGAACATGGCTACCCAGCGGTGCCCCTGGCGGGACAACTGGCACACCAGCGGTTCGTCCACTCCGGTCCTCTCGTA
>JBHORA010000154.1:0-13611 GCA_042408535.1 Chloroflexota bacterium
GCCTCGCCCTCCGGAGCGACCGGGGTCGTCCTGGAGCTGAGCGCCCAGAACATCGCCTTCGATGTCAGCGAGCTCCGGGCTCCGGCGAACACCCCCTTCCAGATCCGCTTCACGAACAACGACGCCGGCATCCCCCACAACGTCGCCATCCACGAAGGGAGCCCGACGGGACGAGAGGTCTGGCAGGGCGAGATCTTCAGCGGCGTCGGGACCCGGGTCTACGACGTCCCTGCCCTCCCGGCCGGGACGTACGGCTTCGTCTGCACCGTCCACCCGAACATGACGGGCACCCTCATCGTCGAATGAGGAGATCCGTCTCTCCGGTCGGGCCGCTGCCGGTCGGCTCGGGCCCGACGAGCTCGACATCGGTGGGCTCTCCCGGCCCCGTGGCCGCCGCGGACGCGACGGCGGCGCGTCGCGTCCGGTTCACCGCATCATCTCGCTGACCGTAACGAGGATGGAGGAGATGGCTCAGGCTCAGCTCGGCCCCGGCAAGATCCGAAAGCGCGCGCTCTTCGGGCTGCTCGACGCCGACGGCTGGTCGTGGGCGTCGATCAAGGCCTTCTTCTGGTTCATCGTCATCATCCTCATGCTCGGCTACCTCCCCGACCGGGCCTACTACTTCACCGTCTTCCCGACCATCGACCTCGGGGTGCTCGTCTGGTCGCCGGTCAACCTCTGCCCGCCCGAGAACGGGGAGGGGATGCCGTGCCCGGTCCCGGCTGGGGCGCCCCTGCCCTGGGAACCCTCGCCCGCCGAGCTGGCACTCCCCGAGCCCAGGACCGGCGGAGCGGTCGTCCAGGTCGGGACGCAGCTCCTCTACATCGGCGGCTCGAACGGCTCGACGGCCACCTCGACGGTCTTTGTTGCAAAGCTCGTCGACGGCAGCACCTTCGATCGCTGGACGGAGGGTCCGGCGCTCCCGGCGCCGCGGGCGAACGCGGCCGTCGCCGTCTTCGGTGGCTCCGTCTACGTCATGGGTGGTACCGACGCGGCCGGGGCTCCGACCTCGACGACCTTCGTCCTCACCCCAGACCTCACGACGGGGGAGCTGGGCACCTGGTCGACGAACGATACCCTCGCCCTCCCCGAACCGAGGACCGGGGCCGCTGCCGTGGCCGCCCCCACTGGCCTCATCCTCGTCGGCGGGAGCGGTCCGAACGGCCCGGTCGACACGGTCTGGCGGTCGGCCCTCGAGCGGACCGCCCTCGGCGCCTGGCAGCCCCAGGCCTCGCTCGTCCGGCCCCAGTCGGGCGGCGTGGCGATGCTCGTCGGCGACTACCTCTGGTACGTCGGCGGGAACGACGCGAGCGGCCCCGTCGGGGCCGTCCAGCGGGGCGAGTTGGGGACGGACGAGGCGACGGCCGGGAACGTCGTCCGCTGGGGGATTCGGAACGACGTCAACCTCCCGGCTGCGCGGGCCGAGGCGACGGGCTTCGCGACGAACGGCGTCCTCTACGTCATCGGCGGCTTCGACGGGCAGGCGCCCCGGGGCGAGGTCTATTGGGCGACTCCCGACAGCCACGGTGAGCTCGGGGAGTGGAAGCACCTCGCCCAGAGCGATCTGCCCGCCGTCGGTCTCGCCGGCGCGGCGTCCGTCGTCTCGGGCTCCCATGCCTTCGTCATCGGCGGCCGAACGGCCGATGGGGTCATCGGGGCCGCCGCCCGGACGAACCTCGCCCCGAAGCCACCCTTCTTCCAGCTCGGTCTCTTCGGGATCGTTGTCCCCGCCCTCAAGATCGAAGGCGAGATCGGCCAGCAGCTCGGCTACTTGAACGCTGCTGGAGTGGGGACGCTGAACTTTGCCATTCTCGTTCTCATCGGCTGGGCCTACGCCCATCCTGAGCGGGCCCGGGAGATCGCCCGGCGGATCCTGCGGCGAGGGCGCTAGCGCTGTCCGAGCGGCTCGGTGCGGCAGTGGCGGGAGCGGCGCGGGCGGTGCCCGGAACGGTGCGGCCGTGCCGGGAGCGGCGAGGGCGGTGCCCGGAACGGCGAGGGCGGTGCCCGCCGAGGACGGCCAGCCTACTCGAGCTCGAGCTCCTCCAGCTTCGGCGGCCCGCTCCGCCACGGCAGGCCGGCACGGTACCAGGCGACCGTGCCGCCCTCGACGTTCGCCACGTCCCGGAAGCCAGCCGCGAGGAGGTAGGCTGTCGCGGAGGCCGACCGGTTGCCGGTGGCGCAGATGACGAAGATCGGCCGATCCCGGGGCAAGTCCCGCCAACGGACGGGGAGCGAGCCAAGCGGGAGGAGGACGGCGCCCTCGGCCCGGAGTCGGGCAAACTCGTCCGGTTCGCGCACGTCGAGGAGGAGCGGCCGTGCCTCGCCCGGCCCGCTCAGCCGGCGATGGACCTCGAGGACGTCGAGGCCGGGGACGCGCGGGCCTCGACGGTTCATCGCCGGGCTCCCGCTCCTGGCCGACGGAGCCGCGGCGCCCGAAGGGCGAGCCTCGGGGGGCGCCGACCGCGCTCCGCCGCCGCCTCCAATCGGCGGATGCGGACATCGACGGCCGCCACGAGCGCCTCGACATCGACGGGGATGGCCGGGCCGGCGGCCGCTGCGCCGCGCTCGAGGCGCTCCCGTGCCCCACGGAGGTTCTTGAGGACCCCGAGGGGGTTGCCGCGGGCCGCGTGGACGTAGGCCGCGGCGAGCTTGATGAGACCCGCCAGGAGGTCGCGCTCGGCGAGGTCCGGGCTGCCGAGCCAGGCAGGCTCGAGGAGCTCGTGGGCGCGGAAGTAGTCGCCCCGGCGGTAGGCGGTCAGACCGACCCGGATCGCTCGGGCGCGCTCCGGTGGCGCGAGCGGCCGGTATGCCTTCGCCCGTCCGCCCTGGACAATCCGTCCCGCTTCCGGTCGGGCGGCCTCCGCGGTCGGGCTGGTCGAGGCGGCGGTTCGAAGCGGGACGCTCGACACGACGGGAGGGTCCGCAGCTTCAGGCGAGGTCGATGAGCGGCCGCCGACCGGCGAATCCGGCCTCGAGCTCGTGCCACCAGCCGATTTCGTCCTCGCCGAGGCGCCAGCAGAGCCAGATCTGCCGGCCGTTCGCCAGGGCTGGGAAGTCGACGAGCCCGCTCGCGATGTCCCGGAGGGCGATGTCCCAGTCGACGAGCTGCTGAACGGCGGCCTCCATCTGGTCGATGATCCCGCGCATCCGCAGTCGGAGTGCCTCGGCCTCGCTCGGGGCTTTCGAGCGAGGCTGCCTCCGGCCTCCCTCGCCCGCGGCCGACCCTGCCACCGGTCCTCCTTCGCGCTGGCGAGCTGCGAGCTCGTCCCGGAGGGCGATGAGCTCGGCTCGCTGCTCCCGAAGGCGCTCGAGGATGGCCCGAACCTCCGGGAGGAGCGCGTTCGCGCGATCGATCGTGTAGAAGCGGCCCATGCCGGCATTCTAGGCCGAGTCGAGCGGGGTGGCCTCCTGCCCGCCGGCACGCCGGAGTTCCTCGACCGCTTCGCGGATCGCAGGGTGGTCGACCCGCTCGCGGCGGAAGGCAGCGCTGATGCGGCGGACGAGCGGCGGTTCGAGCTGGGTCAACCGGACCGCCACGTCGCGGTCGCGGACGGCGAGCCCTGGCACGATCGCCACCCCGAGGCCGGCCGCGACGAGGGCCAGGATGACCGCATAGTCCTTGCAGTGGGACCGGATCGTCGGGAGGAAGCCGGCAGCGCGACATGCCGCCGCGACGACCCGGTAGAGGTGGCTCGTCTCGGTGTCCATGATCCATGGGACGTCCGCCAGGTCGGCGAGGCGGACCGCCTCCGGCCCCGGCCAGTCGAGGGGCAGGGCGAGCAGGAGCGGGTCCTCGAGGACGAGCCGACGGTCGATCGTCCGCGGCCAGCCTGAATCGGGCTCGGCGTACTCGTCGACAAGGGCGAGATCGAGGTCGTCGACCCCGAGGGCGACGAGGCTCTCGTCGGCCTCGAAGTCGCGGATCGTGATCTGGAGCATTGGATGGCGGCGGGCGAGCGCAGCGACGACCGGCGGCAGGAGCGTCCGCGCAGCCGTCGGGAAGGCAGCGACGCGGAACGTGCCGGTGAGGTGGCCCCGAAGGCGGGCGACGTCGGCTTCGGCGGCGGCGACCGCGCCGCCGATGGCGTCGGCGTGGTCGGCGAGCCGCAGGGCGGCTTCCGTCGGGCGGAGGCCGCGCCCTGCCCGCTCGAAGAGGACGAGACCAGTCTCCTCGGCGAGGAGCCGCAGCTGTTGCGAGACGGCCGAGGGGGTGACGTGGAGCGCCCCGGCCGCGGCGTGGACCGTTCCCCGTCGGACGACCTCGCGGAGGAGCTGGAGGCGGCCGAGGTGGAGCATCCGTCGCGTCTCCTTGGATCCCTGGCGGCGCGCCATCGGCCCGCGACGCGCCGCCAATAGTGTAGAGCTCCTTCATAACGTGTTCACAACTTCGGCCTTGTGCTGAATGATCAGGCGCGGCATGATCGGACGCGGCACGCTCTGGCTCGCACGGGAGGTCATCGATGCACCTGGCACGGCGGATCGCGGATCTCGGCACCGAGAGTGCCTTCGAGTGGGCGGCTCGTGCCCGAGCCCTCGAGGCGAGGGGCCGATCGATCGTCCACCTCGAGCTCGGCGAACCCGACTTCGATACCCCGGCCCACGTCCGTCTCGCCGCGGCCCGGGCGCTCGACGCCGGAGCGACCCACTACGCGCCGTACCCGGGGCTCCCCGAGCTGCGCCAGGCCATCGCCGAGGACGCCGGTCGGCGGCGCGGGATCTCAATCGATCCGGAGCAGGTCGTCGTGACGGTCGGCGCCAAGTCGGCGATCCTCTACGCGATGCTCGCCCTCGTCGAGCCCGGTGACGACGTCCTCGTCCCCGATCCCGGCTACCCAATCTACGCCTCCCTCGCCCGCTTTTTCGGCGCCCGGGTCGTGCCGCTGCCGACGACGGGCGCCCCGGAGTGGCGGCTCGATCTGGCCGCCCTCGAGCGTCACCTCTCGACCCGGACCCGCCTCCTCGTCCTCAACTCACCGGCGAACCCGACCGGCAATCTCCTCGCCGAGGAGGAGCTCCGGGCCATCGCTCATCTTGCCGGTCGCTTCGACCTGGTCGTCCTCGCCGACGAGATCTACGGCCGGATCGTGTACGACGGGAGGGTGCCGGTCTCGATCGCTTCGTTGCCAGGGATGGCGGAGCGGACGATCCTCATTGACGGGTTCTCGAAGACGTACGCGATGACCGGCTGGCGCCTCGGCTACGCCATCGTCCCGCCGGACCTCGTCCCGGTCTTCGGGGCGCTCGTCATCAACTCGGTGAGCTGCGCCCCGACCTTCGTCCAGTGGGCGGCGATCGAGGCCCTGCGGGGTCCGCAGGAACCGGTGGCGGAGATGGTGGCCGAGTTCGCTGCCCGGCGTGACCTCGTCGTTGAAGGCCTCGCCCGGCTTCCCGGTCTCCGCTGCCCCCGGCCGCTCGGCGCCTTCTTCGTCTTCCCCGACGTCGCCGGTACCGGCCTCGACGGGATGACGTTCGCCGACCGCCTCCTCGACGAGGCGGGCGTCTGCGTCCTGCCGGGGACGGCCTTCGGCGATCGGGCACGGGGCCAGGTCCGCCTCAGCTACGCCGCCTCTCGGGCCGACCTCGAGGAGGCCCTCGAGCGGATCGCCTGGTTCGTCCGCCGGACGGGGACGGCATGACGGCGGAGCCTCGGCCCCGGGTCTTCGTCGCTCGCCGCATCCCCGAGGCTGGCCTGGCGCCGCTCCGCGCAGCGGCCGAGGTGGCCGTCTGGGAGGATCCCCTGCCGCCACCCCGCCACGCGCTCCTGGCTGCCGTCGCAGGCTGCGACGGCATCCTGACCCTCCTCACCGATCGCGTCGATGCCGAGCTCCTCGACGCCGCGGGCCCCGGCCTCCGCGTCGTCTCGAACTACGCCGTCGGCGTCGACAACATCGACGTCGCCGAGTGCACCCGGCGCGGCATCCCGGTCGGCCACACGCCGGGCGTCCTGACCGAAACGACGGCCGATCTTGCCTTCGCCCTCCTCATGGCCGCCGCTCGGCGCCTCGTCGAGGCAGCGGACTTCGTCCGCGCCGGTCGGTGGCAGACGTGGGATCCGCTCCTCCTCCTCGGCAGCGACGTTCACGGAGCGACCTTGGGGCTCGTCGGTTTCGGCCGGATCGGTCAGGCCGTCGCCCGGCGGGCGAGCGGTTTCGGGATGACCGTCCTCTACCACAGCCGCCGGCGGGCCGACCCGGCGACCGAGCGCTCCCTGATGGCGACGTGGACGAATCTCGACGAGCTCTTCGAACGGAGCGACGTCGTCTCCCTCCACGTCCCCCTGACCGCCGAAACGCACCACCTCGTCGACGCCGACCGACTGCGACGGATGAAGCCGACGGCGATCCTCGTCAACACGGCCCGCGGCCCGATCGTTGACACGAACGCCCTCGTCCGCGCCCTCGAGGTGGGGTGGATCGGCGGTGCGGCCCTCGACGTCACCGACCCGGAGCCGCTTCCGGCCGACCACCCGCTCCTTCGACTGCCGAACGCGATCGTCGTCCCCCATATCGGCTCGGCCTCGTCTGCCACTCGAGCCCGAATGGCCGAGATGGCGGCAACGAACCTCCTCGCCGGCCTCAGGGGCGAGCCGCTCCCGTACTGCGCGAACCCGGAGGTCCTGGAGGCCGGTTCTCGCGCTGATCGGCCTCGCTAGCGAGCCGAGACGACCGACGTCAGGACGGCGATCCCGCCCGGGCCGAGGGTCAGGAGGGCGAGGTTCGCCGCCAGGAGGACGAAGTCGAACTCCCAGCCCGTCGCCTGCATGGCCATGAAGCCGGTCTTCATCATGGTGTTCTTCAGGTAGATGGCGCCGACCATGATGATCGCCAAGAGGACGTTGACGAGCTGGGTCCAGACGCCGAGGATGAGGAGCGCCCCGCCGCCGGCTTCCACGATCCCCTGAACGGTGAAGAAGGCGACGCTTGCCGTTCCAGGACGACCCATCGCCTCGGCCATCCCGCGGGCACCGGTGATCTTCGGCCAGCCGTGGACGATGAAGATGATCCCGACGGCGATCCGGAGGGCGAGGAGCCCCCAGTCGACGTAGGCACCGAGGTCGGGGATGAGCATCCGTACCTCCCTCCTCTCTGGCAGTCTCTCTGGCGGTCGTGACGCGGGCGCGACTCGATTCCGGCCCGCGGCCGACAGCGGTCCAGGTGCAGCGTCGCGATCCCTGACTGCGCGGCCCACGATGTGGTGCCCGCTCGCGACGTCCGTAGCCTATCCCGATCTCGTTGCGCTGTCAACGATCTGGGGTCGGAACTGCCCGCCTCGGCGTCCCGCGTCGGGGCTTCCGTTCCGGACCCCCGTTCTCCGTGGCGCGGCGGGATGCCGAGGCGGCAGAATTGACCCCGATGCTCCGATCCGTCGCCACCGGGCTCCTGCTCCTGGTCTCGGCCGTGGCGAGCCTTGCCTGGCTCGGCTGGCAGGCCACGACCGTCGTCGCGGCCGGCGAACCGCCGGGACGTGCCGACGCCGAGCTTCGGATCATGAGCGGCCTGCTCATCCTCGGCGCTTGGGTCATCGCCTGGCGGCTCTACCGCCGGTCCGAGGGGTGAGCGAGACCGGCTCCGGGTCGAGCGGTGCGGGTCAGCCGCCCTGACCGTCGAAAGGCGGGTATCGTAGCCGCCGACGGGCCCGTAGCTCAGGGGTAGAGCAGGGGACTTTTAATCCTCCGGTCGTGGGTTCGAATCCCACCGGGCCCTCCAGGTTCCAGCCCCTCCCTGTTCGGCAGCCGGCCCCGCCCCCGGGCCTCCGAGGCAGGCGATCGTGCCCTCGCGATTCGCGGCTCAGGGGGGCAGTCGACCATTCGCCGACCCCGTCGCACTGGCGTCCGCTGTCCGACTCAGGATTCGTCGATCAGGGGTGGCGGTCGGCCGTGAACGCCGCCGCGTCGTCTGCGGGGCGCGCTGCGTCAGCTCGCTTGTCAGGGCCCGGAACCTCGCCGAGTGGCCCCGCATCTGGCTCGGAGGGCGGCCGCGGACCCTCGCCCGCTCGGTCGGTGGGTGCCGCTGGTTGACTCCCGCCGGGCGACCGGCTCGCAGCGACGCCTTCGAGGAGAGCGACCGGCGGCGTCACGTCCTTCGGTGCGGGACCGGTGCCGCGGTCCGGGCGCCAGCGGCGGGTCCCGAGGAGTCGAGCGAGGCCGTCGCCGACGGCGACGAAGGGAGCGAGGTAGGCGACGACGAGGACCGGGACGACGAGGCGGCCGAAGGCGCGGAGTTCGACCGCGGCTAAGGCCAGACCGATGAGGACGAGGTAGTAGGCGAGGACGGCACGCCCGGGCCAGCCGCCGAGATGGAGGCGCCGGGTTGGCAGGAGGGCGAGGAGGGCGACGACGAGGAGGAAGGCGAGGAGCGCCGGATTCGCCATCACGCCGATCATACGTCGCTCGGAGTAGGATGAGGCCTTGTGAGCGGATCCGCCGTTGGCCTCCGACCAGCCTGGACCGAGGATCCCGACGCCGTCGCTCCGGTCGTCCTCGTCATCGGCGGCTTCCTCACCTCGCCGCCCCTCTACGCGGGCCTCCGCGCCCGCCTCCTGGAACGAGGAGCGGCGGCCGTCGAGATCACGCCGATCTGGACCCCCGACTGGCTCCTCGCCGGCTGGCGGGGGCTCGGCCCGATCGTGACCCGAGCGAGTCGGGCCCTCCTCGCTGCTGCCCGAGCCGCCGCGGCCTCGCCGGCCGTGCGCGGGGCACCGCTCCTCGTCGTCGGTCATTCGGCGGGTGGTCTCGTCACCCGGCTGCTCACCTCGCCCGAGCCCTTCGAACGGCGGCCGTGCCGGGGTGCCAGCCGGATCGGCGCCATCGTCACCCTCGGCACGCCGCACGTCGTTCGAGGGGACGGTGTCGTCGGTGGCGTCGTGGCGGCCCGCGCCGTCGCCTTCCTGGACCGGGTCGCCCCAGGGGCCGCTTTCGCACCCCGGGTCGGCTACGTCGCCGTTGGCTCGCGGGCGTTCCCCGGGCGCCGGGCCGGGGGCCTCCGCGAGCGGCTCGCCTGGGCGGCCTACCAGGCCGTCCTGCCAGCGCCGGGTGCCGAGGTCGTCGATGGCGACGGTGTCGTGCCCCTGGCGGCGACGCGACTCGATGGTGCCCGCTGGGTCGTCCTCGACGACGCCGGTCACAGCCCCTTCCGCGGCCACTCCTGGTACGGCAGCGCGGGATCGGTCGACGTCTGGTGGCCGCTCGCGCTCGAGGCGTGGCGGGCCGCCCTTCGCGTTCGCGCCGCCGCCCGGGTTGGCGCTGCCCCTTGAGGTGGCGGTGGCCCTCGAGGTGGTGGTGGCCCGAGATTGCGCTGCCCCCTTGAGTTGCCGCCGCCCCCCGACTTAGCGCTGCCCCGAGATGGCGCTGCCCCTTGAGTTGCCGCCGCCCCGCGACTTAGCGCCGCCCGAGATGGCGCTGCCCCCTTGAGTTGCCGCCGCCCCGAGATGGCGCTGCCCCCTTGAGTTGCCGCCGCCCCCCGACTTAGCGCCGCCCGAGATGGCGCTGCCCCTTGAGTTGCCGCCGCCCCGAGATTGCACCGCCCCTTGACTTGGCGCTACCCCGACTTGGCGCTGCCCCCTTGAGTTGCCGCTGCCCCGAGATGGCGCCGCCGAGGGAACGACCCGCTCCGGCAAGCGCTCGGCTGCGACGACATTGGTCAGGTCGGCTGCGAGCTCGACTCTGACGACGCCGACCGCTCCCTGACCACACCGCTGCCGAAGCAGGCTCGCAGGAGAGCGGTCCCGGAAAAGGGACGCCGTCCGGACCCGGCTGCGGGTTGTTGCTGCTGCCGAGCGTGCCGGATGGGGCTCGCCGTTTGCCGGCCGCCCAGCACAGACCCTGGGATGCTTACCGACCTCCGACGGGCGATTGACGAATGGGCGCCGACGCGGTAGAGTAGATGGCCGTCGCGGGGTGGAGCAGCGGCAGCTCGTCGGGCTCATAACCCGAAGGTCGAGGGTTCGAATCCCTCCCCCGCAACCACCTGTACGCCAACAGCCTCCTGATCCCTCAGGAGGCTTTCCCTTTGTACGCGTTGTACGCGGCCGCCCTCTCGGCCCGCCGCTCGCCGGTGAGCTTCACCAACGGGGCCGTCCGTGTCACGCTGATGCCCAAACCTCCGATAGCGCCTCCGCCTGCTCCAGGACGGTCTGGGTGGCCTTCTCCTGCTTGTCGGGCGGGTAGCCGTGCTTGCGGAGAATGCGCTTCACGAGCACCCGCAGCTTGGCCCGGACGTTCTCACGGACCGTCCAATCGATCGTCACGTTGTTGCGGACCGTCTCGACGAGCTCCCTGGCAATGCCGCGAAGCGTCTCGTCGCCGAGCACCTGGACGGCGCTGTCGTTCGTCTCCAGCGCGTCGTAGAAGGCCACCTCCTCCTCGGTGAGGCCCAACTGCTCGCCGCGGGCGTCTGCCTCCCTCATCTCCCTGGCAAGCTCGATCAGCTCCTCGATCACCTGCGCCGCCTCGATGGCGCGGTTCTGGTAGCGCCGGATGGCCTGTTCCAGCATCTCGGCGAAGGAGCGGGCCTGGACGATGTTCTTCCGACGCCTGGTCTTGATCTCGCCGTGGAGCAGCTTCTGGAGGAGCTCGACGGCCAGGTTCCGTTGCGGCATGCCGCGCACTTCGGCCAGGAACTCCTCGGACAGGATCGAGATGTCGGGTTTCGCCAAACCCGCTGCCGCAAAGATGTCCACGACGCCCTCGGGAGCCACCGCCCGGGAGACGATCTGGCGGACGGCGTGGTCGAGTTCCTCCTCCGGTCTTGCTTCCCCCGGGGCGCGCTTGGCGAGCGCGGAACGGGACCGCCTGGAAGAAGGCCACATCGTCGCGGACTCTGAGCGCCTCTTCGTGCGGCACGGCCAGGACGAAGGCCTGGGAGAGCTCCTGGACCGCCCGGAGCAGCCGGTCCTTCCCGTCTTGCTGGGCGAGGATGTGCTCCTGCGCCGCGGGCAAGAGCTGGAGGCGTTCCTCTCGCGAGCCGGTCACCCACCTTGACCAGTCGAATCCGTGGAAGAGGCCGCACCAGACTTCATATTTCTCGAGCATGACCGCCACAGCCTCGTCCTGACCGATCGCGGTGCGGCCCGTCCCGCCGCTTTCCGTGTAGGTCGCCAGCGCCTGTTTCAGCTCGTGGGCCAGGCCCTGTTGCGGATGTGCGGTTGCCAGTCCGGCGGGTCGGAGGCCGAGCCGGTCATCACGACCTTGATCGCCCCGGCCTCGTCGCGCTCATCGTGCCAGTCCGGGCGAAGCGCGACGATTTCCCGGTACGGCTCCACGCAGATCCGCCGGCTCATGCACACCACCATGGCCTTGCCGTCCATGGCCTCCAGCTGCCGCTCGAAGTGCTCGACGATGTCCTGCGCCGCAAGCCTCAAGCGTTCTCGGAGCCGACGATCGCCTCGAGCTGGGCCCACTTGGTCTTGAGCTTCTCCTTGCGTTCTACTTCCTCGCCCTCGGTCACTTGCTCGGACTCGGGGTCTATCTTTGGCTTCTCCGCCTCGTCCAGCGCCAGCTTCGCCAGCCGGCTTTCGTAGTAGATGGGCACCGTGGCGCCGTCCTCGACAGCGCGCTGGATGTCGTAGATGGAGATGTAGTCGCCGAAGACCGTCCGGGTGTTCTTGTCGGTCACCTCGATCGGCGTTCCGGTGAAGCCGATGAACGACGCGCCCGGCAGCGCGTCGCGCATGTGGCGCGCGAAGCCGTCCATGAAGTCGTACTGGCTGCGGTGTCACAACGATTCCAGAATCCGCTCTGCGCAACTCGCATGACTTTATGCGTTTGCCTTGAGTAGGACATCCCGAATCTCGCCGGGATTCTTCACGACCGCGCACCGCCAATGGCCGAACGCGCCGTGCGCATTCACCGCCTGCGTCCACTCTTCGAGGTAGCGGCGCTTTACCCTATCCTGCCCGCTGTCCTGTCCTTTCGTTTCCAGCACGAGCATATCGCCGTTCGCGAGCCGCACCAGAAAATCTGGCCTATATTTGCGCACGACTCCCTGGTAGATGTATGGAATCTCGAATCCCAGGTGATCGTTCTTGGCCCATGCGCTCACGGCGTCACTGTTGTCAAGGACAAAGGCGTCCGACGCTTCCCAAGCGCTGTCATAGACGCAAACATTGATGTGCGACTTCTTCGTGCGCTCGCATGGCTTGCCCGTGTACCACGTTCGCATGTCGCCGGTGGAGCGGATGGGATGGTCGCGGTCGAACACCGGCGTCAGGCGCTCGGTGTTCGCCTGGCGCACGGCTTGCCAGACGTGCTGCACCACCCGAGACATGTTGAGGGTGATAATCAGCCTTCGCCGCAGCTCATCCTGGTAGAACAGCGGCGGCGAGATTGTGATCTTATCCGACTGGATGAACTCCTCGACGATGCGGACCAACTGTGCCAGCAGCACCTCGCGGCTGCCCTGCCAGGTGTGCTTCATCTGATCAAAGACGTCCCGCGCGGCCTCGAAGATGATGCGCTGGGTGCGGAAGTCCCGGGCGAGTCGCTCCAGCTCGATGCGGTTGATTTTGGTCACGTCCGGCTTGCCTTCGAGGATCGGCGCCAGTTCGGCTACCTGGGCCGTTTGGGCCGCGTCCAGTGCCAGCGGGGGCACCTTCGACCAATCGAGCGTCAAGATGGGTTGAAAGACGCGGTCAATCCGCACCACGTTTGGCCAGCGGATTTCGAACTCCGCCTTCGCAGGATCGGGTTCGACGGGCGTTTTGGGCGTGGGCGGCGGAGGCGGACCGTCTTCCCCGCCTTCGTGCGGCAGAAAGGTGAAGGGCACGCCGAAGATGTTGACGTACTCGGGATCGAACAGCCCCGTTTCCGGGTTCACTTCGTAGGAGGTGCGCCGCAGCCCGCGCCCCACCACCTGCTCGCAGAGCAACTGGCTGGTGAAGGCCCGCAGCCCCATGATGTGGGTGACAGTCTTGGCATCCCACCCCTCGGAGAGCATCCCGACGGAGATGACGTTTTGGATCTTCTCGCCGGGCTGTCCGGTCTTGCCCACCGTGTCCACCGTCTGGCGAAGGAGTTCCGCCTGCTCGGCCTTGGTCAACTTGCGTTCCACCGGCCCGTTGACTTCCTGTTCCTCGCTATCCGCGTTCTCCTCCGGCGTCTCGGCAGGCCCGGCGGGTTCTTCCTGCGCCTCCGCCTCCTCCAGGACCCTGGAATCGATATGCAGGATGCGCTCGGGATCGCATAGTTCGTCGATGTGGATACGCTGCGAATCGAAGGCGTGTTTGAGCCGTGCCGATGTCTCGGTGCGGTTGCAGACGGTGATCATTACCGGCGGCGTGGGCATTCCGGCCTTGCGCCACGCCTTCCACGCCTCGCGCCAGTCGTAACCCAGCAGGTAATAGGCATTCAGCACCAGGTCGGGCAGCGGCTCGTCCGGCGGCGCGCGCCGGTTGAGGTCGTCTTTCACGTCGGGGTCGTTGTAGATGTGGTAGAGGCGCGATTTGTAGGTCTTCGCGTCCGGCACGGCGTCGTCTCGCACCACCACGCGGGGGGTCTTGACCAGCCCCGACTCGATGGCGTCGTTCAGGCCAAAGTCGCTGACGATCCAGCCGAACAGCGCCTCCTCGCTGCTCTGCTTGCCTGAGGGCGTGAAGGGAGTCGCAGAAAAGTCGTAG
>JBHORA010000155.1:0-1823 GCA_042408535.1 Chloroflexota bacterium
AACGACCAGCTCGTCGCCGCCGACGGCGCCGCGGCCGATTTCGCGGCCGGCGGCGCCACCGACCTCCAAGACGCCGTCCTCGCCCTGAACGAGGCGAGCCTCGGGCTCCGCCTCGGGGTCGCCGTCCGGGATCGCCTCCTCGAGGCGTACCAGGACGTCATGCGGCTCCAGATCTAGCGACGGATCCGAGCCCCGACCGCCAGCAGCCGATCGACCGTGTTCGACCAGCTCACCCCCCTCCTTCGCCAGCTGACGATCTCCCAGCGCATCGGCGTCGCCTTCGGCGCCCTTGCCTCCGTCCTCCTCCTCGTGGGCCTCGTCCTGTGGGCCGGGCGGACGGAGTACGCACCCGCCTTCACCCGCCTCTCGGCCAGTGACGCCGCGGCGATCGTCGAGGCGCTTCGCGGCGCCAAGATCCCGTACCAGGTCACCGACGCCGGGACGACGATCCTCGTCCCGACCGGCTCGCTCGGCGACGCGCGCCTCGCGGCCGCGAGCGCCGGCGTCCTCCCCTCCGACGGGTCCGCCTTCGATCTCCTCGACAAGCAGGGCTTCGGGGCCACCGAGTTCGAGCAGAACGTCGCCTACCAACGCGCCCTCGAACAGAAGCTCCAGGCCACGATCCGGGGGCTGGCCGGGGTCGCCGACGCGACGGTCTCGATCGTCCCGCAGCAGCGGGGCGCCCTTGCCTCGGACGATCGACCGGCTTCCGCCTCGGTCACGATCCGGATGCGAGACGGCGGCGCCCCCGATGCGGCGATGGTGCGGGGGATCGTCTCGACGGTCGCCGGTGCCGTGGCCGGCCTCGCCCCCGAGAACGTCACCGTTGTCGACGACCACGGCCGCGTCCTGGCCGGACCGGGAGCCGCGCCGGGGGCCGACGTCGCCGGGATGCGGGAGGCCGTGGAGCAGTCGCTGGCGGCGAAGGCGCAGCGGCTCGTCGACGAGGTCGTCGGCCCCGGTCGGGACACCGTCGCCGTCAGCGTCGAGCTCGACGCCGAGACCGTCGAACAGACGATCACGACGGTGAAGCCGATCGACGCCTCGAACTGGACGCCGGCCTCGGTCCAGACCGTCGACGAGCGTTACTCCGGCGCGGGCGCCGGCGCCGCCGCCGGGATCCCGGGGACCGCCTCGAACATCCCCGGCCTCCCCACGTACCCGATTTCCGGCATCCCGGGCGCCAGTTCGGCTCCCGCCAGCCCGGCCCCGGGTGCCCCGACGGCGAGTCCCTCGGCGGAGCCGAACTCCGCGTACCAGCGGACGCAGCAGACGGTCAACTACGCGAACAGCCAGACCGTCGAGCGGGTGATCCGCCAGCCGGGCGCCGTGCAGCGACTCTCGGTCGCCGTCCTAATCGACCAGGCCGCCCTCGGCTCGACGTCGGTGGACGGGCTCCAGACGGCGATCGCCGCCGCCATCGGGGCGAACTCCGAGCGCGGCGACGTCGTCTCGGTCCAGGCCGTTCCCTTCGCGGCGTCCGCGGCCTCGACGCCGGCGGGCGGGCCGCTCGGCGAGCCGGGGCTCCTCGACACCGTCCTGGGCGCGGCGACG
Organism: Chloroflexota bacterium; assembly: GCA_042408535.1. Classification (GTDB taxonomy): domain Bacteria; phylum Chloroflexota; class Limnocylindria; order Limnocylindrales; family CSP1-4; genus BPIH01. Next base: position 1,555 of record JBHORA010000155.1, read on the forward strand.
AGCGTCGCCGGGATCCTCCTCGCCCTCGCCCTCCTCTTCGTCGTCTGGCGGAACCTCCGGGCCCTGCGACAGCGGGCGGAGGACCTCCAGCTTGCGGCCGCGCTCGCCGGCGGACCGAGCGTCCGGGTCGAGGACGGTGCCGCCCCTGCCCTCACCGCGCAGGCCTCGGCCGTGCCGCCCGATCCCGCGGCCGCCGTCGCCGAACGGCTGCGCCACGCCGCCGTCGATCGGCCGGACGCCGTCGCCGGCGTCCTGGCCGGGTGGCTGAC
>JBHORA010000157.1:0-1161 GCA_042408535.1 Chloroflexota bacterium
GACCTTGAGCTTGAGGTCGGCCCGGGCCAGCTCGCGGGCGAGGTTCGCCCCGAAGTGGCGCTGCTCGACGACCTTGTTCAGCTGGGCGAGGGCCTGGCTCTGGGCGAGGAGCTCGGCGATCCCGCCCTGCCCGGTCGCGGTCTGCTGTGCCTCCCGGCGGCCCGAGGCGTAGCGCTCGAGCCGGGCCGTGACGCCCGAGCCGCTCCCGGAGAGGGCGATCCCGACGGCGATGAGGAAGATCGCCAGCGCGGCGGCGCCGGCGACCGCGAGGGTCAGGCTGTCCATGCTCGCCTCCGCGCTCCCGCGACCACCGTCAGAAGCCGAACCCGAAGAGGTTCGGCGGGAGGTGGATCCCCATGACCTCGAACTTCTCGACGAACTTCGGCCGGATCCCGGTCGGCTTCAGGCGACCCTGGATCTTGCCCTCGACGACGCCGGTCTGCTCGAAGACGAAGACGTCCTGCATGACGATGACGTCGCCCTCCATGCCCTGGACCTCGGTGATGTTCGTGATCTTCCGAGAGCCGTCTTTCAGGCGCGACTGGTGGACGATGAGGTCGACGGCCGAGGCGATCTGCTCGCGGATCGCCCGGAGCGGCAGGTCAACCCCGGCCATGAGGACCATCGTCTCGAGGCGGCTCAGCATGTCCCGGGGGCTGTTCGCGTGGCCGGTCGACATCGAGCCGTCGTGGCCGGTGTTCATCGCCTGGAGCATGTCGAGGGCCTCGGCGCCGCGGACCTCACCGACGATGATCCGGTCGGGCCGCATCCGGAGGGCGTTCCGGACGAGCTCCCGGATCGGGATCGCGCCCTTGCCCTCGATGTTCGGCGGCCGCGACTCCAGGGTCACGACGTGCTCCTGGCGGAGCTGGAGCTCGGCCGCGTCCTCGATCGTGATGATCCGCTCGTCGTTCGGGATGAAGGACGAGAGGACGTTGAGGGTCGTCGTCTTGCCCGAGCCCGTGCCGCCCGAGACGAAGATGTTCAGCCGCGCTTCCACGCAGGCCTTGAGGAAGTCGAACATCTCGGGGGTTGCGGTCCCGAAGCGGATGAGGTCGTCGACGGTGAAGGGGGAGGCCGAGAACTTGCGGATCGTGATGACCGGCCCGACGAGCGACAGCGGCGGGATGATGGCGTTGACCCGGGAGCCGTCGGTGAGGC
>JBHORA010000167.1:0-1093 GCA_042408535.1 Chloroflexota bacterium
GACCGGTTCTTCCCCCAGCGGCGTGCGCAACGCCGTGTCCCGCGGTGGCGGCGGCCGGCGCACCACCGGCGCGGCGCACACGGTGCAGGGGGTGGGCCGGCCGTCCGGCTGGCGCAGGCACGTGGGACAGCGCGGCAGCCGACCGGAAACCTCAGAGCCGCACCGGCAGCGCCACGACGGCGGCTCGGGCGTCAGGACGACCGGCGCCTTTGGCCGGTGGCGTGCACACCACGGACGGGCGTGCTCGTCGTAGGCGTCCACCACGCCGCCACAGCCCGGCGCCGTGCAGACGGTGTCGTCGGTGGTGGCGGTGCCGGTCGTCGCCGTGAGCGCGCGCGGGATGCCCCTCTTGAGCGCCCGCACGAGCGGCGCCTTGAGCGCCCTCAGCAGCAGCCGGTCTTCGTCCGTGAGCACGCCGGCCGGCGCTTTCACCTTGAGGTCGCCGGCGGCGGTGACGGCGAGCTGCACGCCGCGCTGGTTCCAATCGGCGAGCACCTGGGCCACGGTGCGACTGCTCATACCTCAAACTCCTCCCACGCCTCCCCGGCGCCCCGTACCACGTCGTCCCCACCACCGCCGCTTGTGACATACCCCGGCGTGACAACGTCGACAACGTTGACACCCTTCGTCGCCTGCCCGGCGTCAGGCGGCACCTCGTCCACGTTGTCAACGTTGTCGACGTTGTCACGGGTGTCTTGCGCAACGGTGGCAACGGTATCAACCTTGTCAACGTTGTCGACGTTGTCGCGCTGGGTGTGCGCGGCGTCGGAAGCCCGCGTCGACGGCGGGACCGGGACAGGACGACCAACGGCGTCAACGGTGTCAACGCTGTCACCGGTGTCGTACGCGCGGCGAGCCACACCCTCGCCGACGTCAACCCTGTCAACGGTGTCAACGGTGTCAACGTTGTCACGCCGGGTGTGCGCCAACGGTGCGGCGACGGAGGGGAGAGCCGAATCCCCAACGGTGTCAACGGTGTCGACGTTGTCACGCCGGGTATGTGCACGCCACGCCGGGGTGGCGGTGTCCCCCCTCCCCCGTTCCCGTGTGGCGACGTCCTGGGCGGGTGTGGTACAACCCCCCTGTGACAACG
>JBHORA010000169.1:0-1197 GCA_042408535.1 Chloroflexota bacterium
AACCGGATGTGGAGCGCTTTCGCCGGGCCGCGGAGGTCGTTGTCCCCGCGCACGCGGGGATGAACCGACGCTGGAGATCCGTGTCGATCAGAACTACGGCGTTGTCCCCGCGCACGCGGGGATGAACCGTCCCTCCGCTCGGAGGCTGGCGGTGGGCGTGGGGTTGTCCCCGCGCACGCGGGGATGAACCAAGGCGAAGGGCCGCTCGGAGTATCGGGGATGTGTTGTCCCCGCGCACGCGGGGATGAACCTTTGGTGTCGGCGCTCCCAAAGCGGACCACGTGCGTTGTCCCCGCGCACGCGGGGATGAACCGTGATCCAACTCCCCCTCGAAGTACTTCACGTACGTTGTCCCCGCGCACGCGGGGATGAACCGACCTTCGGAATCTCTTCTCGTGTGACAGCACGTTGTCCCCGCGCACGCGGGGATGAACCTGATCGTCAGTCACCGACTGGATAATCCGTTCGAGTTGTCCCCGCGCACGCGGGGATGAACCGAAGGCCGTCCTGGGAGGACATGAATCAGGAGAAGTTGTCCCCGCGCACGCGGGGATGAACCGGCCACGAGGACTGCTGCATATCCCAGAATGAACGTTGTCCCCGCGCACGCGGGGATGAACCGGGGGACGACCTCGGGAAGCCCACTGCTGTCATGAGTTGTCCCCGCGCACGCGGGGATGAACCGTTGCGCGGGCGGGGGACAGGCGGTATGCTGGTCGTTGTCCCCGCGCACGCGGGGATGAACCGGGAAGCACTGGCCGGATCGCAAGCCCGATGCCTATAGTTGTCCCCGCGCACGCGGGGATGAACCGGAACGGGCGGTATATGGGGTGTGACCATCCCGACGTTGTCCCCGCGCACGCGGGGATGAACCGCAACAGTCCCAGGACCACCAGAACCGTTGCATACGTTGTCCCCGCGCACGCGGGGATGAACCGAGGTCCTAGAGACGGGATTACATCACCCCATTGTTGTCCCCGCGCACGCGGGGATGAACCGGATGAACCGCGTAAACCCTTGAGGCATTTTTGCCTCCAGGGTTTGTTGTCCCCGCGCACGCGGGGATGAACCGGCGCGCGAACGCCTGTTCGCCGCGAACCGAATTTTTGCGGAGCTGGCCTGAAAAGGCCGCTCGGCCCAACCACCCCTGAAGGACCGCAGTCGGCGGCCCAGGGACGGAGAGCACAGCAGGCGGGC
>JBHORA010000173.1:0-19080 GCA_042408535.1 Chloroflexota bacterium
GACCCGCCCGTAATCAGGCGACCCCGAGGTAGGCGCGCCGAACGGCGTCGTTCGCCTGGAGCGCCACCGCCGTGTCGGCGAGGACGATCCGACCCGTCTCGACGACGTACCCGCGATCCGCCACGGTGAGGGCCATCCGGGCGTTCTGTTCGACGAGGAGGATCGTCGTCCCCTCCTCGTGGAGGAAGCGGATCGTGGCGAAGATGCCGTCGACGAGCACCGGCGCCAGCCCCATCGACGGCTCGTCCATGAGGAGGACCCGGGGCCGGGTCATGAGAGCCCGTCCGATGGCGAGCATCTGCTGCTCGCCACCACTGAGAGTGCCGCAGACCTGGTTGGCGCGCTCCTTCAGTCTCGGGAACATGTCGAAGACCCGCTCGATACCAGCCTCGATCTGCTGGCGGTCGCGGACGATGTAGGCCCCCATGAGGAGGTTCTCCCGGACGGTGAGGCGGGCGAAGATCCGGCGCCCTTCGGGAACCTGAACGACGCCCCGGGCGACGATCTCGTGGGCCGGCGCCCGGGTGATGTCCTCCCCGTCGTAGCGGATCGAGCCGCTGCTCGGCCGAACGAGGCCGCTGATGGCATTCAGGGTCGTGCTCTTGCCGGCGCCGTTCGCCCCGATGAGGGTGACGATCTCGCCCTCGGCGACCTCGATGGAGATCCCCTTGAGGGCGTGGATGTTCCCGTAGTGGACGTGGACGTCGTGGAGCTCCAGGAGGGCCATCGTCAGCTGATCGTTGGTGGAGTCGTTGGTGGAGTCGTTGGTGGGGTCACGCCGCCCTCGTCAGCTGCGGCCGCGGGATCGTGCCCGGCTGGAGCATCGCCGCTCCCACCGGCGCTCCCCCGGCCGAGGTAGGCCTCGATGACCCGGGGGTCGCTCTGGATCTCGCGGGCCGTGCCCTCGGCGATCTTCACCCCGTAGTCGAGGACGGTGATCCGGTCGGAGATGTCCATGACGACCCGCATCTCGTGCTCGATGAGGAGAACAGTGATCCCGAGCTCGTCGCGAAGGCGACGGATGAAGGCCGTCATCTCGGCCGTCTCGGCTGGGTTCATGCCCGCCGTCGGCTCGTCGAGGAGAAGGAGACGAGGCCGGTTGGCGAGGGCCCGAGCGATCTCGAGGCGGCGCTGGTCGCCGTAGGGGAGCTTGCCGGCGAGCAGGTCCCCCCGACCGGCAAGCCCGACGAAGCGGAGGAGGCGGCGCGCCTCCTCGAGGGCCTCCCGCTCCTCCTGGCGAACGCGTCGCGTCCGGAGGACCGAGCCGAACCAGGTCGAATGGAGGTGGTGGTGGAGCCCGACGAGGACGTTCTCGATCGCCGTCATCGTCGCGAAGAGGCGGATGTTCTGGTACGTCCGGGAGATCCCGAGGTGGGCGATGTGGTCGCGCCGGAGGTGGTGGATCGGCCGCCCCTCGAAGAGGATCTCCCCCTCGTCGATCGGGTACCAGCCGGCGATGCAGTTGAAGAAGGTCGTCTTGCCGGCGCCGTTCGGTCCGATGACGCTGACGATGGCCCCGGCCGGGAGCTCGAAGTCGAGCTCGCGGACGGCGACGAGGCCGCCGAACCGCTTCGTCACCCGCCGGGCGGCAAGGAGGGGCGTACCGTCCGGGATCGGACGGGGTCCTCCGCCCGGGTCGCGGATGGACGCGGTGGCCGTCGCGAAGGGCGTCCCCTCGGCCATCGCTAGCTCGCCTCCGAAGAGCGAGCCCCGAGCGGCTCACCCGCCACCTCGGCCTCGATGGCGGGCTCGGCGACTTCCTCTGCCAGCTCCTCGACCGTGTGGAGCTCGCGGCGGGTGATCTTCGACGGCAGGAGGCCCTCCGGCCGGAAGCGCATGACGGCGATGAGGGCGATCCCGTAGAAGAGGAAGCGGTACTCCTCGAACTCCCGGAAGAGCTCGGGGACACCGATGAGGAAGATCGCTCCGAGGACGACACCCGGATTGCTCCCCATCCCGCCGACGATGATGAGGGCGGCGACGTTGATCGAGACGAAGACAGTCAGACTCGAAGCGAAGATCGAACCGACGAGGGCGGCGAAGACGGCGCCGCCGAGACCAGCGAAGGCAGCTCCAAGCATGTAGGCGAGGAGCTTCGTCTGGACGAGGTTGATGCCGAGGGCCTCGGCGACGTCCTCGTCCTCTCGGATCGCCATCCAGGCCCGACCGATTCGCGACTCGCGGAGCCGATAGGCGACGAAGGCGACGACGACGGCGAAGACGAGCGACAGGTAATAGATCTGGTTCGGACCGAAGAGGGGATGGTCGGGCGGCAGCTCGATCGGCTTCGGGATGTTCGTGATCCCTTGGGGGCCACCGAGCCAGTCCTTCAAGAGATCGGAGCCAGCGAGGATGCGGATGATCTCGCCGAAGCCGAGAGTGGCGATGGCGAGGTAGTCGCCGCGGATGCCGAGGACCGGGAGACCGAGGAAGCCTCCGAAGGCCATGGCGAGGACGACGGCGACGGGCACTGCCGCCCAGAAGGGCCAGCCGGCGATCCCGAGGGGACCGATCGAGGTGAGGAGAGCGACGGTGTAGGCCCCGACCCCGAAGAAGGCGACGAAGCCGAGGTCGAGGAGGCCGGCCAAACCGAGGGTGATGTTCAGGCCGAAGCCGAGGAGGACGTAGAGGGCAACGAGGGCGACGACATGCGCGACGAAGGGACCGAGGAGATGGGGTGCCAGGATGACGAGGGCGACTCCGACCACGGCGGCAGGACCCGCCAAGGCCCTCCGGCCGGCGGCGGGCATCGCTGCATACCGCTCCCGAACGCGGAGCCACCGAGTCAGGACGACGTACCCCCCGACGGCAACGAAGGTGAGAGCTGCCCCGAGGGGCGTGAGGCCATCCGAGGCGAAGAGGGAACGGGCGAGCGGGCCGAGGCCGCCGGCGATCATCGGCGTTCGCAGCAGCCCGGCGAAGAGGCCGAGAACGAGGATGCCGACGAGCCCGTACCCGAGCCCCAGGCGGGGTGTCGGCGGCAGGATGCGGACAAGCCCGCCGAGAAGGCCAACGATGAGCCCGACGAGGATCGGATACCAGAAACCGAGCGGTCCGAGGCCGGCCGTGAGGAGCCCGTAGAGCTGGGGGCCGGCGTTGATGGTCAGGGCCCGCAGGTCGACCACCTGACCGACGACGACGAGGAGTGACAGACCGGCTCCACTGATCGCTCCCGCCAGTCCGCCGTAGGCGACGGCGAGGCGGGTCGTCGCCGCCTGGCGCGCGGCGAGGAGTCCGGCCGCAACGATGGTCAAGAGCGCCGACACCTGGCCGAACGAGAGGAGCCCGGCCACGATGGGCCGCTTGTCGAAGACGGGGACGATCCCGACGAGGCAGAGGTAGAGGGCGATCGTCGCCCCGCCGAGGCCGATGGCGACGATCTTCGATCGCGACGGGCGATCGCCGCCCGCTCGACGTGCCGGCGTGACGTCTGCCCTCACGAGTGAAGCCGCCATGCCGACTTAGGCTCGCTTCGCCGCCAGCCGCTCCCCGAGGAGCCCGGACGGCCTGAAAATGAGGATGAGGACGAGCATCGTGAAGGCGATGACATCCTTCAGCTGGTTCGGCGAGGGCACCTGCAGCCCATCGAGGAAGAGGATTGGGCCGATCGATTCGGTCACCCCGAGGAAGAGACCGCCGAGCATGGCACCCGGGATGTTGCCGATCCCGCCGAGGACGGCTGCCGTAAACGCCTTCAGGCCCGGGATGAAGCCGGTGAAGAAGTAGACCTGGGTGAACATGAGACCGTAGAGGACGCCGGCGGCTCCGGCCATCGCCGCTCCGACGGCGAAGGTCGTGACGATGATCCGATCCACGTCGATGCCCATGAGAGAAGCCGTGGCCATGTCTTCGGAGACGGCGCGCATCGCCGTCCCGACCTTCGTTCGGGTCACGAAGAGGTAGAGGCCGAGCATCATGAGGAGGGCGGCCCCCACGACGAGGGCGTCGATGACGCGGAACCGAACGATCCCGGGCAGGAGCTCTTGCTGGAGGATCGAGATGCTCGGGTAGGCGTAGATCCCCGGGCCGAAGAAGCCACGGAAGGAGTATTGGAGGAAGAAGGATGCCCCGATGGCGGTGATGAGGGGCACGAGGCGAGGTGCGTTCCGAAGCGGTCGGTAGGCGATCCGCTCGACGAGGACGGCGATGACCGTGCTGACGATCATCGCCACGACGATCATCGCCACGATGGCGAGGAACGTCGGCAGCGGCCCCGCATTCAGGAGGCCGGCCCCATTGAAGGCGATGGCGACGAAGTAGCCACCGAAGGCACCGGCCATGAAGATCTCGCCGTGGGCGAAGTTGATCATCCGGAGGATGCCGTAGACCATCGTGTAGCCCAAGGCGATGAGGCTGTAGACGCTGCCGAGGGTGATGCCATCGATGACGAGCCGAAGCCAGACGTCACCCGAGTACCGGCCGCCCTGGAGTGTCAGGATCGAGCCGACGACAACGACGAGGATGACGATGATGCGGAAGCCCCAGAGGAAGGTCGCGATCGCCGCGTCGATGGCCCGCTCGATCCGGCTCGTGTACATCGGCGCCTCGATGAATGGGGCGAGCCGGGCTGTCCGAGCCCGGCTCGCCGCTGCTGACGAGGATCAGGAGCCCGGCGACGGCTCAGGCTTCCAGATCGGCTTCTCGGGCGGCCACTGGCCACCGACCTCGCGGGCGGTGATCTGATAGACGGCGATGACCGGGGCGCTGCAGTCACCGTACTGGCTGCAGGTGAGCTTGCCGGTCACGCCCGGGAAGTCCTTCGTTTGGTAGAGCGCATCGCGGAGCGCCTGGCGCCCGATGTAGAGCGTCCCGTCGCCGCCCTTGACGGCCACCTTTTCGATGGCGGCGAAGAGAATGTTCGTCGCGTCGTAGGCGTGGGCATGGAAGATGCTGATCGGGTCACCGTACTTCGCCTTGTACTTGGCGAGGAAGCCAGCGTAGTCGCCGCCGAAGGCCGTGAAGTCGGGGCTCGACAGGTACATGCCCTCGGCCGCCGCACCGGCCGCCTTGACGAAGTCCGGCGAGAACATGCCGTCGGCGCCCATGAGCTTGACGTTCTCGAGACCCGGAACCTCCTTCGCCTGGGCGGTGATGTAGCCGCCCTCGGCGACGAAGATCGGGTAATAGATGAACTCGGGCCCGGCGGCCGCGATCTTCGTCAGGACCGGCTTCATGTCGGTCTGTCCCTTCGAGACCGCCTCCTGGGCGACGATCTCACCGCCAAGCTGCTTGAAGGAATCGGCGAAGACCTGGGCCAGGGCCTGGGCGTACGCGGAGCCGTCGTGAATCGTGGCCGCCTTCTTGAGACCGAGCTCTTTGTAGACGAACTCGGCAGCCACCTTGCCCTGGACCGCGTCGCTGTGGGCGGTTCGAAGGTAGCCGGCGAACTCCGGCCCGCGGCTCGGCTCGGTGAACTGGGGGCGGGTGTTCGACGGCGAGATCGTGACGAGGCCAGCGCTGTTGAGGGTCGCCATGCCGCCTGCGGTCTCGTCCGAGCAGCTCGAGCCAATGAGACCGACGATCGTCTTGTCGGCGGCGAGCTTCTGGGCGGCGGTGGCGCCACCCTCGGGCGTGCAGAGCGCATCCTCGGAGGTCAGCTCGATCTGGTGATCGAGCAGCTTGCCGCCCTTGTCGTCGATGGCGATTTCGACGCCTCGCTTCGAGTCCTCACCGAGGGAAGCGTTTGCCCCCGACAGGACACCCCAAAAAGCGATGTGGATCGGCTCGCCAGGCGGGATCTCGACGACGCCGAGCGGGTCGGCCGGTGGCGTCGTCCCACCGCCGCCAGCGCAGGCGCTGACGGCGAAGACGAGGGCAATGGCGATGCCACTGAATCGTCTCATCTGCTCCTCCTCGACCTTCTTTCCCGGCTCCGGCGACGAGGGTCGCAGCCGGGTCTTCGGTGCGCGGTCAGATCCCTCCGAGGCCGGGTGGGGAAGGGCGATCGGCTGCGGGTCCGGCACCCCGCTCGCCGCGGGCATCGACCCGGGCGGTACGGCCCGCGCGAGCTGAGCGCTGCTGGGCCTGGCGTCCGCTCTCGAGTCGAGCCATCGTCTTCTCCACCAACCGCCCCGGGCGATCACCCAGGCAACCGGCGCGACGGCCACTTCGAGTGGGCGAACCTGCCGGTGGCGTGCAGCCCGGCGAGGCACGCACGATCCCCGAGAGCAGCCGCTTCAGGGTGGCCCCATGATAGTCGGTCCGGCGCGGACGTCAAACCCGATGGCGCGGGGTGCCCGGGTTCAGGTCCGCGGAACGCTCGGGTTCAGGCGCGCGGCGGCTCCCTGAAGAGCTCGTAGACGGCTCGAGCGTGGACGACGAGCCCGAGCCAGGCGAGCCAGTAGCCCGGAGCCCGGTCGGGGAGGAAACCGGCCGGATAGGTGACGAGGAGGTCGAGCGGCCAAACGAGGACCCCGGCGAGGCCGCCCAGAAAGACGATGAGGTAGACGACGGGTCGGTCGAAGCCAACGGGTCGGTCGCTGGCGTAGGGCAGGGCGACGAGGGCGATCGTCGCCAGGGCGGCGAGGAAAACGACGATCCCCGCCCCGTCGAAGGCGCACAGCTCGATGGGTGGCAAACCGATCCCCTCGCCCGCCCGGTACCAGGGCAGGAGGCAGGCGACGAGGAGGATCGCTGCCGCGGCGAGGGCGATGAGCCTGGCCCGGCCGAGGGGACGACGGTGCATCCTCTACGCCAGCTCCGCGTAGACCTCGGGCCGGAGGACCCCGACGAAGCGGAGGTTCCGGTAGAGCTCGCCGTAGTCGAGGCCGTAGCCGACGACGAACTGATCGGGGATCGTGAAGCCGATGTAATCGACGGGGATGTCGACGAGCCGGCGGGCCGGTTTGTCGAGGAGGGTGCAGATCCGGAGGGAGCGTGGGTTCTTGCCCCGCAGGTAGCGGATGAGATAGTTCAGGGTGAGACCGGTGTCGATGATGTCCTCGACGATGAGGACATCGCGGCCCTCGATGGAGGAGGAGAGGTCCTTCAGGATCCGGACGAGTCCTGACGACTCGGTGGCGCTCCCGCCGTAGGAGCTCACCTCCATGAGGTCGATCCGGATCGGAATCGTCAACTGGCGCATGAGGTCGGCCATGAAGGGGAGGCTCCCCTTCAGAACGCTGACGAGGGTCAGCTCCCTGCCGGCGTAATCGGTGCTGATGCGGGCACCGAGCTCGGCCACCTTCGCCTGGATCTGCTCCTCGGTCAGGAGGATCTCGGCGATGTCCTCGACGAGATCGACCCGGCGGTTCACGGTTCGCTATCGACCCCCGCGGGCGCCATGGGTGGTCTGGCTCGTCGGGGACGGGCCCGACCCGCCCGCCGTTCGGCCGCGACAGCCCCGTCGATCGGCGACGGGCGCCCGCGGGTGCCCCCATCGGGAGTGCCCGGTTCCCGATCGGCCCCTCGCCGTTCGGGAAGAGGCCCTCGCAGCGCCCGATCGGGCACGACTTGGCCGAGGGCACCCGAGAGCTCCTCGGCGACGGCGAGGCGCCCGTACTTCAGCATGAGCGCCCGAAAATCGCGAGCGTAGAAGAGCTTGATCTTGATATCTGGATAGAGCTCTCGGAGCCGGCGGAGCTTGCGGTTCTTCTTCCGAACGAGGCGCTGGCGGAGGGTCGTCAGCTCGAGGTAGAGATCGAAGTCCGGTAGGTAGAAGTCCGGCGTGAAGCTCTCGAGGACCGTGCCGTCGAGCCTCCAGAGGATCGGAAAGACGTGGGGTTCGTACTCCCAGCGGACGGCGTAGAAGTCGAGGATCCGAGCGAGTTCGGCCTCGCTCGCGTGGGCGAAGGCAGGCCGTGGAGCGGCCGCGGCAGCGGGAGGGGGAGGCTCGGTGGGCGCGAATCGAGCGCCCGGCTCGGTAGGCGCGGACGAGGGCAGGGCGGCGGTGGAGCTCGGCCGGCGGGCGCCCTCTCTCACGCTCGCCCGCTTCGGCTCATGGGCCCGCTCGTCCGATCGCTCATCGATCGTCGTCCGAGCGACGTGCCGTCGACGGGGAATCGTCCCCGAGGAGCCCCCGAAGATCGCCCTGCCAGGTCGAGAGGAACTCGTGGGCGGCGAGGACGTCGTCGGCGCTGATCGGCGGCCGGTTCGCGAAGCGGGCCTCGTCGGCGGCCGTGAACTCCCCGTAGCGGGAGGGCCGCGACGGCTCCCCGACGAAGGTGACCATGCCGAGAGCGACGACCCCGCAGGCTCGGCACGGTAGCTCGACGAAGGTGAGGTCGTCGCGCTGAGCGAGGATCCGGATCCGAGCCGGGTCGATCGGCCGTCCGCAGACCGTGCAGGACGTGGCAGCGAGCAGAGCCCGGAGACGATCGAGCGACTCCATCACCTGGAAGTCTAGCGGGTCCGTCGCCACGACGCGGAGCCCGACCCTGCACCTCGCCTCGAGACTCAGTACGATGGCGAGACCATGGCGAAGGAGGCGACGCAGGAACGGCCCTCGAGCGGTCGGGCGATGGCCCCGGCGGCCTCTGCGACGAGCACGACCGCGACGGGCCGGAGCCCGAGCAGTCACGACGCGGGGCACCGCCACTTCCGCCATTCCTACACGAAGGACAAGCCACAGCTCATTCGCCGGCTCCGCCGGATCGAAGGCCAGGTCCGGGGGATTGCCCGGATGGTCGAACGCGAGGAATACTGCGTCGACATCCTCCAGCAGACGGCCGCCCTTCGGGCTGCCATCGACGCCGTCGCCCTCCTCATCCTCGAGGACCACATCTCCGGCTGCGTTCGGACCGCCGCCGAACAGGGAGAGGTCGACGCCTACGTCGACGAGGTCCTCGACGTCGTCCGTCGGACCCTCGGCCGCCCGATCCGCGCGACCCGCGGTTGAGCTGCGGCAGGGGTGCGTCCATCGGGCGGTCGGCCGAACCTGCCCGCGAGGCGCCGCAGGGCGACCGAGCCGCCGCAACCGCGGTGCCTCCGCCCCGCCATTGTCCACAGCCCGGCCGTCGACGGAGGATCTTTCGGAGGGGGTTGTCCACAATCGGCGACCGCCACCGTGGATTCGTGGATAAGTGCCTTGACAGGCGGCCCAGGCAGCCCTACCGTCCGGGCTCCGCACCTATCCGGCCGAGGGTAACGTGGCTTGGGAGGGATTCGGGGAGACCCGGTCGCGAACCGAACGAGCGGCGGAAGACCGAGGCGGAGGGGGTGCGATCGGATCGACGAGGGCGGCGACCCACTGATCCGGCGCGGACAGAATCGCGGGAGCGCCGGATGATGGCTGGGCCGTCGCCCTCTTGCCGTGGCGGGTCACGACCCCCGACCAAACGGTCCGGGGCGCGCCCCATCGCCCCTCGAGAGGCCCTCTCCAGCGCCGCGTACGAGGCCGCTCTCGCGGCCGGCCTGGCGGCCCTCGACCTCGACCTCGCCCCTCCGGCGCGGAACGCCATCGACCGCTTCGCCGCCGTCGTCCTCGCCTGGACGGAGCGCCTCAACCTGACAGCGACCCGAGATCCCGCGGCCTTTGCCAGGGACCACCTCCTCGACAGCCTGAGCGCCGTCCCCCTCTTCCGCGTCCGGGGTCTCGCTCGCTTCCTCGACCTCGGGTCGGGGGCCGGCCTCCCCGGGATCCCCCTCGCCATCGCGCTCCCGGCGACCGACTGCCTCCTCGTCGAGGCGACGGCGAAGAAGGCGGCCTTCCTCGAGCAGGCCGTCACGGAGCTCGGTCGCGCGGACACGATCCGCGTCGCCGCGGCCCTGGCCGAGGACCTCGCCGCCGATCCCCGCGAGCGCGGCGCCTGGGCCGGCCGTCACAGCCCGGGCGGTCGGGCCCCTCGCCGAGCTCGTCGAGCTCGCCCTCCCCCTCCTCCGGCCGGGAGGCCTCCTCGTCGCCTGGAAGGCCGCCCGGGTCGTCGACGAGCTGACCGCCGCCGAGCGAGCGGCGGGTGCCCTTGGCGGCAGCCGACCCGTGCTCGTCACCCCCGGCGGCCCGACGCTGCGAGCCCTCCTCGGGGAGCGCCGTCTCGTCGTCGTCGAGAAGGTCGGAGCGACACCGGCGGGCTTCCCGCGGCGACCAGCCGTGCGCCGACGTCGACCCTGGTGAAGGGACGGCTGGTACGCTCACCGCCGATGCGGATCGTCGTCCTGTCGGACATCCACTCGAACCTGGTCGCCCTCGAGGCCGTCCTCGCCACCCTCGCCAGCGTCGACGCCATCTGGGTTCTGGGCGACATCGTCGGCTACGGGCCCGAGCCCGATGCCGTCGTCGAGCGGCTTGTCGACGTCGGTGCGGTCGCCGTCGCCGGGAACCACGACGCGGCCGCCGTGGGGGCCGCCGATCTCGGCTGGTTCAACCCCGATGCGCGGGCCGCCATCGAGTGGACCCAGCGGCGGATGGCACCACGGACCCGGGACTGGCTGGCCGCCCTGCCGACGACGGTCGAGGAGCCGCCGGCGGCCCTCGTCCACGGCTCGCCTCGCGAGCCCCTCTGGGAGTACATCACCTCGGGAGCGGAGGCTCGCCCAAACCTGCGGCTCCTCGCTGAGCGCGGGCTCAGCCTCGGCCTCCACGGCCACACCCACGTCCCCGTCCTCTGGCGGCGGACCGGCGACGACCTCGAGCTTCTCCGTGTCGAGGACGGAACCCGGATCGCCCTCGACGAGCGGGTCGTCCTCGCCAATCCCGGCTCCGTCGGTCAGCCACGGGACGGCGATCCGCGGGCGAGCTACCTCGTCTACGACACAGACCGGGCGGAGCTCAGCTGGCACCGGATCGCCTACGACGTCGCGGCGACCCAGGCGACGATGCGGCGGTTCGGCCTGCCGCGCTGGCTCGTCGAGCGGCTCGCTGTCGGGCACTGAGGCGGCAGCGGCGCGATGGCGATCGGCGGACGGCGCCCCCTCCGGGGCCGGAAGATCGGCGACCGTCGGGTCCAGGTCGCTCGTCCCCACAGCCCCTATTTCCGGTGGAGCGGCCCAGGTCTCCTGACGGCGAAACCGGCGGCGAGTCTCCCGCCGGACCGGCTCGGCCGCCTCTGGGCTCGAACGAAGGCGATCCTCATTGGCCGACCCCTGGCCCGGGAAGAGGAGATCATCGAGCGACTCTCGAAGACGAAGGCCCTCGCCATCTTCAGCTCCGACGCCATCAGCTCCTCGGCCTACGCCACCGAAGAGATCCTGCGGGTCCTCGTCCTGGGGGGATTGGCAGCCCTCGTCTTCAGCGTCGAGATTGCCGTCGCCATCGCCGTCATGCTCGCCATCGTCGCCTTCAGCTACCGGCAGATCTGTCTCGCCTACCCGACGGGCGGCGGGTCGTACTCGGTCTCGAAGCGGAACCTCGGTCGGACGGCGTCGCTCGTTGCCGCCGCCGCCCTCCTCATCGACTACAACCTCACGGTCGCCGTCTCCACCTCGTCGGCGGTCGAACAGGTCATCTCAGCCCTGCCCGCCCTGACGCCCTGGAAGGTCGCCCTCGGCGTCGGCGCCATCGGTCTCATCACCCTCGGCAACCTCCGCGGCATCCGGGAGGCGGGCAACATCTTCGCCCTGCCGACCTACCTCTTCCTGGGCAGCGCCCTCCTCATGATCGCCCTCGGCCTCTACCGGATCGTCGTCCTCGGCGACACGAGCCCGCCGAGCCCCGAACAGATCGCGGCCGCCCAATCCCACGTCGAGGCGGTCTCGATCCTCCTCATTCTTCGGGCCTTCGCCGCCGGCTCGGTGGCCCTGACCGGAACCGAGGCGATCGCGACGGGGGTGCCGGCCTTCAAGCCGCCCGAGGGCCAGAATGCCGCCCGAACCCTCGTCGCCATGGCAATCCTCCTCGGCGTCCTCTTTGTCGGCATCACCTTCCTCGCCTCGAGCTTCGGCATCCTCCCGGTCGAAGAGCCCGTCCGCCGGACCGTCATCAGCCAGATAGCAGCCCGGGTCTACGGGGAGAGCTCGATCGGCTTCTACCTCTTCTCGGCCTTCACGGCCCTCCTCCTCTTCCTGGCCGCGAATACCTCCTTCGCCGCCTTCCCGCGCCTCGCGGCTGTCCTCGCCATCGATGGCTTCTTTCCCCGCCAGTTCAGCTTCCGCGGCGACCGGCTCGCCTACTCGGTTGGGATCATCGCCCTGGCGACGATCGCCTCGACCCTCGTCGTCGTCTTCGGTGGGAGCACCCACGCCCTCATCCCGCTCTATGCCGTCGGGGTCTTCATCGACTTCACGATCAGCCAGACGGGCATGGTCCGCCACTGGCTCCGGGAGCGGCCGCGGGCCTGGCGCTCCCGCCTGGCCATCAACGCCTTCGGAGCCGTGCTGACCGGCATCATCGCCATCGAGGTCGCTTCGGTGAAGTTCGTCGACGGCGCCTACCTCGTTCTCCTCGCCATCCCAACCCTCGTGGGGATCATGCGGTTCATCCGCCACGCCTACGACGCCCAGGAGGCCGAGCTTCGGGTCCGACCGGATCTTGTCGTCCCGGCCCCCCACCGGGAGGAGCGGGTCGTCATCCCGATCAATGGGATCAACCGGGCTGTCGTCCAAGCGGTGAACTTCGGGCGGGCGATTGCCGACGATGTCCGGGCGGTCTACGTAACCGAAGATCCGGCCGAGGGCGAAGCGCTTCGGGAGCGCTGGCAGCGCCAATTCCCGACAGTTCCGCTCATCGTCGTCGAGAGCCCGTACCGAGCGCTCGTCGGCCCCTTCCTCGCCTACCTCGACGTCCTCGACGCCGCCTGGCCGCCGGACAAGGAGGCGCCGATCACGATCGTCGTCCTGCCGGAGTACGTCGCTCGTCACTGGTGGGAGCGGCTCCTCTACAACCAGGCGGCGAAGCGGCTCCGGACGGCGCTCCTCGGCCGAGAGCACACGGTCGTCGCCAACGTCCCGTACCGGCGGAAGGAGTGGGCCCGCTTCGGTCGCGAGCTGGGGGCGCGCGGCGCGGCGCAGCCCGCGGGCTCGGGTGGTGGGAGCGGCGGGGGCTCGGGTGTTGGGAGCGGCGGGGGCTCGGGTGACGGCTTGCGCGAGGGCTGATCGTGCTCGCCCCGCAGCAGGGGGTGCGGGCAGAGTCCCGCGCGGGAAGAGGCTCGCGCGGGAAGAGGCTCGCGCGGGAAGAGGTGGGGCAGGGACAGCCCGAGGCCCGAGGGCCCGCGGACACGGGCACAGGCTGGAGCGGGGCGCGGCACGACGGGCGCGGCACGACGGGCGCGGCACGACCCCCCATGATCCAGTGGTATCGTCACTCTTCGGCAACAGCCGCCGCCCACGGCTGAGACCACGAACCCTGGTACCGAGCGAGCGAGAGCGTGTCCGTTCCGCACCACCACCTGCCACCCTTCCGCCGCGCCGTCGTCGCCGTCAACGGCGGCCCCACCGACGCCCAGATCGTCAGCCTGGCGGCCGAGTACGCCCGGCACACGAAGGCCGAGATCGTGGCCGTCCACGTCGTCGAGATCGACTGGACCCTGCCCCTCGACGCCGACATCGCCAGCACCTCCGAGGAGGCCCAGCGCGTTCTCGACGCCGCCGAGCTCGTCGCCGAGTCCGCCGGGATCGAGATCGAGACCGTCCTCCTCCAGGCGCGAGACGTCGCCGCCGCCATCGTCGACGAGGCGACCGAGCGCGGCGCCGACCTCCTCGTGCTCGGGCTACCCTACCGGCGGCGCTTCGGTGGCGACTTCGCCATCGGGCGGACGGTACCGTACGTCCTGAAGAACGCCCCCTGCGCCGTGTGGGTCGTCAGGGAGCCGATTCCGGAGGAGACGCGATGAAGTCCGTCATCGTCGGTTGTGGCCGCGTCGGAGCCACCCTCGCCGAGGCTCTCGAGGCCCTCGGTCACGAGGTCATCATCATCGACATTCGAACGAGCGCCTTCGACCGCCTCTCGTCCACCTTCCGCGGCTCCGCCGTCCGCGGCGACGGCACCGACGAGGACGTCCTTCGCCGGGCCGGCCTCGAGGGCGCCGACTTTTTCATCGCCTTGACCGAGGGCGACAATCGGAACATCATGGCCGCCCAGATCGCCGCCCGTTCCTTCGGGATCCCGAAGGTCGTGGCGAAGGTGAACGACCCCGTCCGGGCCGAGGCGTACGCCACCCTCGGGATCGCGACCCTGTGCCGAACGAACCTCATGGTCGATGCCGTCTACGATTACCTCGGCTACCCACGCCAGCATCCGCCCGGGGTCGTCCGACCGACCATCGCCGCCGGTGGCGCTGTGATAGCTGCCGGCGGAGGGACGACGGCAGGCTCGACCGCCCGAGCGGCGACGGGCGAAACCTCCATCGAGGAGGGCTGAGCCATGTTCGTCATCGTCGTCGGCGGCGGCAAGGTCGGCTACTACCTGACGAAGGAACTCATCGAGTCCGGCCACGAGGTGGTCCTCCTCGAAAAGGACCCGACGCGGGCGAGCCAGATCGCCGACGAGATCGGCTCCGTGGTCCTGGCCCGCGACGGCTGCGAAGGCAAGTACCTCGCCGAGGCCGGCGCGAACCGAGCCGACATCGTCGCCGCCGTCACCGGCGACGACGAGGACAACCTCGTCATCTGCCAGATGGCGAAGCACCACTTCTCGGTGCCGCGGACCATCGCCCGGGTGAACAACCCGAAGAACGAGCACCTCTTCCGCCAGCTCGGCGTCGACGAGATCATCAGCCCGACCCGGATGATCCTCGGCTCCATCGAGCAGGACATCCCCGTCCACGAGCTCCTCCACCTCGCTGCCCTGGGCGGCGGGGAGCTCGAGATCATCGAGGCCCGCCTCGAATCTGGCTCGCCGGCCGTCGGGCGAACGCCTCGGGAGCTCGACATCCCGGAGGGTTGCGCCCTCTTCGCCGTCGTCCGAGACGGCGTTCCGGCGCCACTCCGCCCGGACACGGTGCTCCGAACCGGTGACAAGGTCATCGCCATCGGTCGCACCGAGTGCGAGGCCCTTCTCCACGAGCAACTCATTGGCGAACAGCCCGAGATCGAGCCGGCCGACGCCCGCTGAGCCAGGGCGGATCGAGCGGCACGAGCTAGCCGACGCCCGCTGAGCCAGGGCGCTGGGTCCGGACACGACGAGCCAGCCTCGGCGATGACGAGCTGGTCCCGGCCAGCACGGCGCGGTCGGGCACCGGAAGTGGCGGGCCAGACTTGACAACGCCATTGTCAAGGTTCTATGATGCGCCCGTGATCGGTTTCGTCGATCGGTCGCGCTCTGCCTGGACCGCTGGCTCCCGGCGGTTCGAACCAGGGCGATGACCGATGGTCGAGCGCCATGTTCGGGCCGACGATCCCGTTGACGACCGCGTACGGCGACCGAGCCGGGGCCGACGGGCTCGGCAAGGACCGACCGAGACGCTCGATTCGAACCGACCACCCTGACCCACGACGAACCGGGCGGCCCGAAGGCCGACAGACGATGAGGAGGTACGAAGCGATGTCACTCATCCGGCGCAGCTCGCCGTGGGGCGAGCTCATGTCGCTCCGCCAGGCGATGGACCGCCTCTTCGAGGAGAGCTTCGTCCGGCCACGGGGCTGGGTTTCGGCCGTCTTCGAGTCGAACCCCCTCCCCCTCGACGTCCGGACGACGCCCGAGGCCCTCGTCGTCGAGGCGCAGCTCCCGGGCGTTCGACCGGAGGACGTCGAGATCACCGTCGAGGCCGGCACCCTGACCATCAGCGGGGAGTTCAAGAGCGAGGCGACGGAGGACGAGGGCGACTACCTCATCCAGGAGATTCGCCGGGGCGTCTTCAGCCGCTCGATCAGCCTCCCCGAGGGTCTCGAGCCGGATCAGGCGACGGCGACCTTCGAAAACGGCATCCTCACCCTCCGGATCCCGAAGGCGGAGCAAGTGAAGCCGCGCCAGATCAGGATCACCGCGGTGGGTCAGAAGGGCGATGGCGGAGCCAGCTCGTCGGGCCCAGCGACGGCGGGCCGGAGCTGAGGGGATGGCGTTCCGCCGGCTGGACCGAGACCCCTCGCGCCCGGTCTACGTCATCAGCGTCGCGGCGAGCATCGTCCGCGTCCATCCGCGGACGCTTCGGATCTACGAAGACGAGGGGCTCCTCTGCCCGGCCCGAACGCCGACGAACATCCGGCTCTACAGCGAGAACGACATCCGCCGGATCCTTTGGATCCGACACCTGACCCAGGAGCGGGGCGTCAATTTGGCAGGCGTCCGCCTCCTCTTCGAGCTCGAAGAGCGACTCGGGATGCGGATCCTCGAGGCCCTCTTCGACGAGGACCGCCGAGACGGCGAGGGTGGCACCGGACCGACCCCGGCCCAGCCGGCCGGAGGGCGGGCGAGGCGATCCGACTATTGAAGCCGACGGCCGGACCGCGGAGCGGACGACCCGCCGCCGACCGGCGACCGAACCGAACCGAACCCATGACGAAGAAATCACCGCGCAACAGGAGCACAACCAGATGACCAAGCGACCGTCGAACCCGGAGAACGCGTCCGCGCTCCGCGAGCTCCCGCTCGTGGCGCTCCGGGAGACGGTCATCTTCCCGGAGATGATCGTCCCCCTGCAGGTCGGGCGCGAGAAGAGCGTCAACGCCCTGAACGCAGCCGTCGCCGCCGGCGGCCTCATCGCCCTCGTGACCCAGCGGCAGGCCGAGCAGGAGGACATCACCGACCCATCCGAGCTCTACGGGGTGGGGACCCTCGCCAAGATCGCTCAGGTCGTCCAGCTCCAGGACGGAACCGTCCGGGCCATCGTTCAGGGCCAGAGCCGCCTCCGCCTCCACGGCTTCGTCCAGAACCAGCCCTACATCCTCGCCCGGGTCGAGATCATCGAGGAGCCCGAGGCGACCGGGCTCGAGATCCAGGCCCTCATGCGGACCGTTCAGGCTCAGATCGAGCAGTACGTCCAGAACGGCGCCCCGGTGCCGCCCGAAGCGGCGGTGGCGGCCCGGAACATCACCGAGCCCGGCCTCCTGGCCGACATGGTTGCCTACAGCCCGGACATGACGACCGAGCAACGCCAGGAGCTCCTCGAGACGATCGACATCGTCGCCCGCCTCAAGCTCGTCTCGACCTTCCTCGCCCGCCAGATCGAGATCCTCGAGCTCAAGGGGAAGATCCAGAGCGAGGTCAAGTCCGAGATGGACAAGACCCAGCGCGAGTACATCCTCCGCGAGCAGCTCAAGGCGATCCAGCGGGAGCTCGGCGAGGAGGACCCCCAGCAGGCAGAGATCAACGAGCTCCGGGAGAAGGTCGAGCAGTCCGGCATGCCCGAGGAGGTCCGGACGAAGGCCCTCAAGGAGATCGATCGGATGAGCCGGATCCCATCGGCCTCGCCCGAGGTCGGCGTCATCCGGACCTACGTCGACTGGCTCGTCAGCCTGCCGTGGAACGTCTCGACCGAGGATCAGCTCGACATCAAGCGGGCCGCCGAGATCCTCGACGAGGACCACTACGGCCTCGAGAAGGTGAAGGAGCGGATCCTCGAATACCTCGCCGTCCGCTCCCTGGCCGAGAAGATCCGGAGCCCGATCCTCGCCCTCATCGGCCCGCCCGGGGTGGGCAAGACGTCCCTTGGCAAGAGCGTCGCCCGGGCGATGGGTCGCAAGTTCGTCCGGATGAGCCTCGGCGGGATCCACGACGAGGCCGAGATCCGGGGCCACCGGCGGACGTACATCGGCGCCCTGCCGGGCCGGATCATCCAGAACATCAAGGCCGCCGGGACGAACAACCCGGTCTTCATGCTCGACGAGATCGACAAGATCGGCATGGACTTCCGGGGCGACCCGAGCTCGGCCCTCCTCGAGGTCCTCGACCCCGCGCAGAACAACACCTTCCAGGACAACTACCTCGAGGTGCCCTTCGACCTCTCGAAGGTCCTCTTCATCGCCACCGGGAACCTCATCGATCCCATCCCGGCCCCCCTGCGGGATCGGATGGAGATCATCCAGCTGCCCGGCTACACGCAGCAGGAGAAGCTGGAGATCGCCCGCCGCTTCCTCGTCCCGAAGCAGCGTGAGGCCCACGGTCTCTCGGAGCGGCACGTCGAGATCACGGACGAGGCGCTCACCGAGCTCGTCCAGGCCTACACCAAGGAGGCCGGCGTTCGGAACCTGGAGCGCGAGATCGCGAACGTCATGCGGAAGGTCGCCCGCTCCGTGGCCGAGGGGCGGCGCCGGAAGACCGTCGTCGACCGGCGCAAGCTCGTCGAGTTCCTCGGCCCGCCGCGCTTCGAGTACGGAGAGCTCGAGGCTGAGGACCAGATCGGGGCGGCGACCGGCCTCGTCGTCACCGAGGCCGGCGGCGATGTCGTCTCGGTCGAGGTGACGAAGATGGAGGGCAAGGAGGACTTCATCCTCACCGGCCAGCTCGGCGAGGTCATGCGCGAGTCAGCCCGGGCCGGCCTGTCCTGGATCCGGGCCCACGCCGCCGAGCTCGGCATCCCGCGGGAAGTCTTCGAGAAGCACACCCTCCACATCCACGTTCCGGCCGGAGCGATCCCGAAGGACGGCCCCTCGGCCGGAATCACGATGGCGACGGCCATCGTCAGCGCCCTGACCGGGATCCCGGTTCGGAAGGACGTGGCGATGACCGGCGAGATCACGCTTCGGGGCCGAGTCCTCCCGATCGGTGGCCTCAAGAGCAAGATCCTTGCCGCCCACCTCTCGGGGGCGAAGGTCGTCATCATCCCGCGCAAGAACGAGAAGGACCTCCGGGACATCCCGGCCGAGGTCCGCAAGGAGATGAAGATCGTCCTCGTCGACACGATGGACCAGGTCCTCGACACGGCCCTCCGGCGACGGCCGAAGCCGCTCGCGGCGACGGCCGCCCCGTCCGGAGAGGGCGAGGGCGGGCTCCGACCCGCAGCCGCCGCGACGGGCCGGGTCCGGACTCCGCGCTACCCGGCCGACCAGCCATCGGTCGTCGTCTCGCCGCGGCGACGCTGACCGGCCGGGGAAGGGGTACGGAGGACCGACGATGACCCAGGTGGCGGGCGGTCGCCCGGCGGCGGGATCGCCGACGGGACGGACCGCCCGGAGGACCTGAGCGATGGAATACAAGGACTACTACGCGATCATGGGCGTCCCCCGAACGGCGACCCAGGCCGAAATCAAGAAAGCCTTCCGGCGGCTCGCCCGCCAGTACCACCCGGACAAGAACCCGGGCGACAAGGCGGCCGAGCAGCGCTTCAAGGACAT
>JBHORA010000175.1:0-15863 GCA_042408535.1 Chloroflexota bacterium
GGACCGGTCCTCCTCGAGGGCCTCGCCCGTCTCGAGTATCGAGGCTACGACTCGGCGGGGATCGCCCTCGTCGACGAGCGGGGCGATCTCTTCCTCGAGAAGCGGGCGGGCAAGCTCTCCGTCCTGCGGAGCGCCATCGCCGATCGGGCGCCCCGGGCGGCCATCGGTCTCGCCCACACCCGCTGGGCGACCCACGGTCGACCGAACGACCTGAACGCCCACCCCCACGTCGACTGCTCGGGCGAGATCACCGTCATCCACAACGGGATCGTCGAAAACTTCCGCGAACTCCGCGACGGCCTGGCCGCCCGCGGCCACCGGCTCACCTCCGAGACCGACACCGAGGCCATCGCCCACCTCGTCGAGGAGGCGTACGCCGGAGACCTGGGCGAGGCTGTCCGCGCTGCCCTCCGCCACGTCGAGGGAGCCTACGCCATCGCCGTCATGCACCGCGGCGAGGCGGACCGCCTCGTCGGGGCGCGCTGGAACGTGCCCCTCATCGTCGGCCTCGGCAGCGACGAGACGTTCCTCGCCTCCGACGTGGCGGCCGTTCTTCCCTACACGAACCGGGTCGTCGTCCTCGAGGACGGTGACGTCGCCGATCTCCGACCGGGTTCGGTCGTCATCAGCGGCCTCGACGGGGTTCCCCGGGAGCGGGTTCCGATGACCGTCGACTGGACGCCCGAGGCGGCCGAGAAGGGCGGCTACCCGCACTTCATGCTCAAGGAGATCCACGAGCAGCCCCAGGCCCTCCGGCAGGCGATCGCTGGCCGGGTGACCGCCGACCTCCGGATCCGGACCGACGAACTGGAGGCCCTCGCCTCGACCGGGCTCCTCTCGCGGATCGACCGGGTCGAGTTCGTCGCCTGCGGGACGGCCTACTACGCGTCCCTCGTCGGCGCCGCCGCGATTCAGGCCTACGCGGGACTACCGGCCCGGGCGACGGTCGGTTCCGAGTTCCGCTACAGCCCCCCGCCCCTCGACGAGCGGACCCTTGTCGTCGCCGTCACCCAGTCCGGCGAGACGGCCGACACGATCGCCCCGACCCGACTGGCGCGGGGTCACGGCTGTCCGATCGTTGCCGTCACGAACACCGTCGGTTCGGCCATCACCCGGGAGGCGGACGCCGTTCTCTACCTCCAGGCCGGGCCCGAGATCGCCGTCGCGGCGAGCAAGACCTTCGTCACCCAGGTGACGACCCTCGTCGTCCTCGCCGCGGCCCTGGCGAAGGCCAGGGGCCGACTCGGCGCCGAGCAGGAGACGACCCTCGCCCTGGCGCTCCGGGCCCTCCCCGACGCGGCTCAGCGGGCCCTCGACCGGAACGCGCCCCTCGCCGCCGACCTGGCCCGCCGCTACGTACACAGCCGCGGCTTCATGTACATCGGTCGCGGGCCGACGTATCCGGCCGCCCTCGAGGGCGCCCTCAAGCTGAAGGAGATCAGCTACATCCACGCCGAGGGCTACCCGGCCGGTGAGCTGAAGCACGGTCCCATCTCCCTCCTCGACGCCGAGTGCCCCCTCGTCGCCGTGGCGACCCGCTGCGCCGTCTACCCGAAGCTCGTCAGCAACATCCAGGAGGGGCGGGCCCGCGACGCCCGGGTCATCGCCGTCGCCACCGAGGGCGACGACCAGATCGAACGCTTCGCCGACGACGTCTGCTGGGTCCCCGACACCGAGGAGCTCCTGAGTCCGGTCCTCGCCATCATCCCCCTCCAGCTCTTCGCCTACCAGACGGCCGTCGCCCGGGGCACGGACGTCGACCAGCCGCGGAACCTCGCCAAGTCGGTGACGGTCGAGTAGTCGATGCCGCGTCGAAGGGACCCATCGACGGCGCCGGGGTCGGGCGAACCGCCGACCTCGGTCATTCCGGAGCTCGGGATCGACATCGTTCGGGTCGAGCGGATCCGGCGGACCCTGGGCCGCTTCGGTGAGCGCTTCAGCCGGCGGGTCCTCACCCCGGCCGAGGCGGCCCACGTCCGTGGCCGCCCGGAGTCGCTCGCCGGCCGCTGGGCAGCGAAGGAGGCGGTGAGCAAGGTCCTCGGCCTCGGTGTCCGGGGTGTCGGCTGGCGGGAGATCGAGATCGAGCGGCTGCCGACCGGCCAACCAGCGGTTCGCCTCCACGGCCGGGCGGCGCGCCGGGCAGAGCAGCTCGGGCTCGGGCGGATCGCCTGCTCGATCAGCCACGAGGACGACTACGCCGTCGCCGTCGCCTATGCGGTCCGAACCGCGGGCGGCCGCTTCGTCTTCCCGCCCGACATCGAGGAGCGGCTCGAGGAGCGGGAGCGCCGCCTCGTCGCCCGGCTCGAGCGCCTCCGAGGGCTCGCCGCCGAGCTGAGAGGGGCATCCGGACTCGGGGCCGAGGGGGGCACGGAGCGGAACCGGCAGGACGACGGTCAGGCCGGGAGAGCGGGCCGTCGGCCCGGGGTGCGGGAGCAGCCGCCCGCGGGAGGAGATCGATGACCACCCGCTTCGCTCGCGGAACCGAGCGGCGGCGACGGTCGCTGGGGGCGGGTGCCGGAGATAGCTCGGGCGCCGGCACGGAGGACAGACTCCCGGGCGCAGCGATCTGGCTCACGGAAGCCGACGTCGCCGCCCTCGTCCCGGAGCGACCGCCCCGCGGCCACAAGGGGACCTTCGGCAAGCTCCTCGTCGTCGCCGGCTCCCTCGACTTCGCCGGCGCCGCTCTCCTCGTTTGCCGGGCGGCGGGGAGAGCCGGGGCGGGCCTCGTCACCCTCGCCGTCCCCGAGTCCCTCCAGCCCCTCTTCGCGGCAAAGGTCGTCGAGGCGACGACCATGGCCCTGCCCGAGGATGACGTCGAGGAAGTCGACCCCGAACCGGCCCTGGCCAGGATCCTCGACCACGACCACGACGCCCTCGTCGTGGGGCCGGGGCTCCGGCCTGGTCTCGCCACGACGGAGCTCGTCCGCCTCCTCCTGGCCGAGACCGAGGAGCCCGTCCCCGTCCCGGCCGTCCTCGACGCCGAGGCCCTCCGCTCGCTGGCCAGCCTCGATGGCTGGTGGCGATCCGTCCGACGTCCCTGCGTCCTCACCCCCCACGCCGGCGAGTTCGCCCGCCTCCGGGCCGCGAGCGGGCGGGACCCGAGCACCGACGGCGACCTGAACCATGACGACGCCGCCCGGATCTGGGCCGCCACCGACGCTGCCGATCGCTGGGGCCAGGTCGTCGTCCTGAAGGGCGCCCACAGCGTCATCGCCGCTCCGGGCCGGACCGGCCGCCCGGCCCGCCCGGCCCGAGTCTGGGTCGCCCCCTTCGCGAACCCGGCCCTGGCGAGCGGCGGCACCGGCGACGTCCTGGCCGGGACGATCGGGGCCCTCCTCGCCCAGGGTCTCGACCCGGCGGCTGCTGCCCGGCTCGGGGTCTTCCTCCACGGCCTCGCCGGCGAGGCGGTCCGAGCTCGGCTCGGCGACGCCGGACTCCTGGCCGGCGACCTCCCCGACGAGCTCCCCCTCGCCCGCCGCCGGCTCGTCGCCCTTCGCGAGGCGGGGGCCGTCAGGGGGGACCCAGATCCCCTCGCGGCCAAAGGGGGGAGGGGGGCGACTCCTCCCACCAAGGCGACCGAAGAGACCGGGGTCGGCGGGTGAGCGCGTTCGCCGCGACCCTCGTCGGCGGCACGATCGAGGCGAGACTCGCCGCCGCCGGCCTCCCCGGCCTGCCCCGGACGGCCTGGCTCGAGATCGACCTCGATCGGCTGGCGGCGAACTTCGAGCTCCTCCGGGCCACGCTGCCGCGCGGCGTCCGGATCGAGCCCGTCGTCAAGGCCGACGCCTACGGCCACGGCGCCCTGGCTGTGGCTCGGACCCTCGAAGCCAGCGGGGCCGACGGGCTCTGCGTGGCGACCCTCGACGAGGCCCTCGCCCTCCGCTCGGCCGGCATCCGCCTCCCGATCAGTACCCTCTTTCCGATCCCACCCGAGGGAGCGATCGAGGCCGCCCGCCGCCGGATCACGATCACCGCCGGGGACGGCACGCTCCTCGAGCGGACCCTCGACGTCGCTCGCCGCAGCTGGACCGACGGCTCGCGACGCCGCGTCCTGCGGATCATCGTCGAGGTCGAGACCGGTCTCGGTCGGGGTGGCTTCGACGCTGCGGACCTCGGTCGGGCCGTGGAGCTCATCCAGGCGACCCCGGGCCTTCGGCTCGTCGGCCTCTGGTCGCACCTCGCCGCCCCCGACGACGTCCTCCTCTCGGGGCGCCAGTGTCGACGCTTCGAGACCCTCATCGCTGAGCTGGCCACCCTCGGCCGAGGCGTGGCCCGCCACCTCGCCGCTTCGGGGGCGATCTTGGCCGGGACCGCTCCCGTCCTCGACGTCGTCCGGCCGGGGCTCCTCCTCTATGGCATCGTCCCCGACGGGCTGCCCGTGGACGACCGGCTGGCGACGCTCGCCGGACGGCTCCGGCCGGTCATGCGCCTCCTCGCTCGACCCGTTCGGGTCGTCGACCTCCCGGCTGGGCACGGCGTCGGCTACGGCCCGTCCTTCGTGACGAGCCGCTCGAGCCGAATCGCGACCCTCCCCCTCGGCTACGCGGACGGCTGGGCCCGGGCCCTCTCGAACCAGGCCGTTGCCCTCGTCCGCGGCCGGCGCGTTCCCCTCGTTGGGACGGTCGCCATGGATGCCATCATGGCCGACGTGACCGACGTCCCGGGCTCTCCGGTCGGCGTCGACGACGAGTTCGTTCTCCTCGGTGAGCAGGGTGGCGAGCGGATCGACGCGGTCGAGGTGGCGCAGGGGCGCACCACGATCTCCTGGGAGGTCGTGACGACGATGGCCCGGCGCCTGACCCGGGTGTACTATGCGGGCGCCGGACCGATCGGTATCCGGACCCTGACCGACGAATGGTATCGATGGCCCGAATCGAGCTCTGGAACGGCGACATCTGCAATCTCGAAGTCGACGCGATCGTCTGCCCGGCCCACCCGTCGCTCTGGATGAGCACGGGTGTCGCCGGGGCGCTGAAGCGAGCCGGTGGCGACCAGATCGAGTTCGCCGCTGTCCGGCAGGGGCCGATCCCCGTCGGTGCCGCCATCGTCACCCCGGCCGGGCGGCTGGCGGCCAAGGTCGTCATCCATGCCGCCTCCATCGATCGCGAGCGACGGACGAGCGCTGGTGCCATCGAGGCGGCCGTCCGGAGCGCCATGGCTCGGGCTCGGGAGATCGGTGCCGCGAGCATCGCCTTCCCGGCCCTCGGAACCGGGGTCGGCGGCTTTCCGCTCGACGAAGCGGCCCGGATCACGGTGGCGAGCGTTCGCGACGAGCTCGCGCGGTCGCCACTCATCGAGCATGTCGTCTTCGCCCTCAAGGGGGCGGCGGCCTACGAGGCCTTCGAGGCCGCCCTCCGGGCCGAGCTGCCGGGCCCCGGACCCGGGCCACGAGACCGCTCGGGCGTCGCCTCGACGGCCAGCTCGACGCCCAGCTCGACGGCCAGCTGAGGTCAGGGGCCGGCTGACGACAGAGGACGACGAACGAGAGCGAGGTCGAGATGCCGTCCTTCGAACGGAACGAGGAACGCCGCGAGGAGCTCGTCGAGCAAGTCGCCCGGGAGATCCAGCTCCGTGGCCTCACCGGCCCGGCTGTCCACTTCCTCCAGGCCAGCCGACCGTACCGTCCCCTCGGCCCCCACGCCATGCTCTTCTTCGACCCTGTCCTCCGGTCCCTCTTCGGCGGGGGCTTCAGCTCGGCTTCGGAGCTCCTTGCCGACGAGGTCGGGATCGAGCAACTCATCGAGCGCCTCGAAGAGCTTGACGAGGAGACGACCTGGGACGCCTGAGCGACGGCGACGCTCGCCGGCCGATGGCCGGGCGGACCCGAGGGATGCATCGGTGAGGCAGCCGGACGAGGCCTTCGTCACCGTCGATCGGGGGACGGCGACGACCGCCGTCGCCCTCGTCGGCCGGGTCGCGAGTCGCTGGCGGCTCCTCGCCGCCATGGCCGTCCCCGCCTGCGTCGACGGCGAGGCCGCCCTCGAGCTCCTCGCCGTGAAGGTCGGACGGGCCGATCCGGACCTCGCGGCCGAGATCGGTCTCGACGGCCCGGCGGTCGTCGAGCTGCCGCGCCTGGAAGTCGAGACCGCCCCGGCCCCGAGTCTCGCCGTCGTCGGCGTCACCGAGCGAGCCCTTGGCCGGCTCGGGACTGTCGCCGAGCGGGCGGGCTGGCGGACCTGGCGGGCGAGCATGGAGCGCCTCGACCCGCTCGCCATGCTCCGCTTTCTCCTCGACCCGCGAGTCGAGGCGATCCTGGCTGGAGCCGGTGATCCGGCCGGTGCCGACGAACGCGGCGGTCTCGCCGAGCTGGCGGCCGTCGTCGCTGCCGCGGCCGAGCGGCGGCCGGACCTGCCGATCGTCCTCGCCGGTGGTCTCGCGGCCGCGGCCGAGCGAGAGCCGAGTCTCGGTGGGCGAGCGACGGCGATCTCGGTGGGGACTCGAGGGTCCTCGTCAGCGGCCGAACCGGCGCGGGGGGACACGGTCGGTCAGCGCCGCGGGGCATCCCCGGCGGAATTCGAGTCCGGGGGATCGAAGGTCCCCAGGTCCGAACCCGACCGCGAGGGGCCCATCCTCTTCGCCCCGTCCGCGGCTGCCGGGGAACCGCCGGGAGCGCCCCTCCGGTGGCTCCTGGCCAGACTCGCCGGGATCGACGACGACGGACGGGCGGCCCTCGCCCGAGCGGCGGGCACCCTGGCTGCCGTCCTCGGCCGCCGCCTCGAGGTCGTCGAGGTCGGCCACGACGGCGGACTTCGGATCCGAACCGACCCGCCGAACCGAGCCGACCGGGGGCCTGCGACCGACCTCGTTCGCGTCCCCTCGGCCGCGCTCGTGCCGGGCGAGGTCACCGAGGAGCTCCTCGATGGCGTCCTCGCCTGGTCGACCCACCAGGTCGAGCGGACGCGGCTTCGCGATCGCCTCGTCGAGCTGCGGCGGCACCCCTGGGCCGACGTCGCCGGCGAGGGCGCCCGCCTTCGCCTCGCTGCGGCCGAGGCGGCCCTCGTCCGGCTAGCGGCAGCGACGCCCGAGATCGGGGCTTTCCCGGCACCAGACCTCCTCCTCCTCGCCGGCGGCATCTGGTCGGTCGTGCCCGGCCCGGCGGTCGCCCTCGCCACGGCGAACGCCCTCCGTCGACCAGGGGCCTGGCAGATCGCCTACGACCATGCCCGGCTCCTTGGGCCTCTCGGCACGATCGAGGCCGAGGACGAGCGAGCCGCCGTCATCGCCGACCTCGTCGATGACCTCCTCCTGCCGCTCGGTTCCGTTGTCATGCCCGTCGGGCTCCGGGCGGAGGAGCGGGCGGGGAGCCTCGTCGTCCACGGCACGACGGGACCGACGGAGCTCGAGCTCGTCCCGGGCAGCCTGGAACTCGTCGACCTCGCTCCCGGCGAACGGGGACCGATCGAGCTCCGCTTCCGGCGGCCGGTCGTCCTCGGTCGCCGAGGTCGCCGCTTTGCCTTCGACGTCGCCGGTGGCCTTGGAGGGCTCCTCGTCGATCTCCGGGACGTTCCGCTTCGGCTGCCAGAGCGGCCGGCTCGGCGTCGCGACCTCCTCCGGGCCTGGCAGACCGCCCTCTGGCCGGGATCCGACGAGGGACGCGACGGGGGGACAGCGAGGTGACCCGGCGGCCGTCGTCGGGCTCCCCAATGCGGCCGGATCGATCCGAGCCCTTCGACCTCGCCGGGTGGCGACTGGCGGCCGCCCTCGTCGCCGAGCGCCCGCTCGCCGTACCGGCGGGACGGGTCCGGATCGGCGTCGAGCCGGGCGATGCGGTCCGGGTCGGCGTCGGGGAGACCGTCGCCGTCGGGGCGGTCCTCGTCGATCGTCTCCGCGACCCCCACCTCGACGAGGCGCCGGCCGTCGCCGATGGGGCCGACGGGGCAGGGCTCCGGTCCGGAACGAGGGTCCCGGTCCGGCCCGAAGCGGGCTCGGGCGGTCGGAGGGCAACGGTCCCGCCGTCGGAGCTCGGCGAGGGAGCCCGGCTGCCCGAGGCTGGCGGCGAGGACGGGTCGGGCGGCGCGAGCGGTCCGAGCGGCGAGCTCCTCTTTCGCCGCCGGGACCGCTGGCTCGTCGTCCGGGGCGAGCACACCGACCGTGGGGTCTCACCGGTCGCCGGGACCGTCGTCGCGGTTCGACCCGGACGATCGATCGAGATCGACGCCACCGGCTGGCGGATCCCTGGAACGGCCGTCGTCGGCGAGCCGAGCTTCGGACCGCTCGCCCTGGCCCTCGACGGTGGCCTCGACGCCCGTCCGACGGGGCTCGACGTGGGGTTGGCCGGGACGATCGCCATCATCGGCGGCCGCGTCGATGCCGAGACCGTCACGAGGGCCCGGGCGATGGGCCTCCGGGGCCTCGTCGTGGGTTCCCTCGCCGGGCGTGTCGCTCGAGCCGTCGAAGCCTCTGAGGCGCGTCAGCGGGCCGCCCTCCACCGGCGGCCCCCTTTCGCCGTCCTCGTCCTCGATGGCGAACTCCGGCGGCCAATCCCAGGTCCCCTCCGGGACCTGTTGACGGCTCTCGGCGGCCGCACGGTCGGGATCGTCAGCGACCCGCCTGGCCTCGTCTTCCCCGATCCGCTGCCCGAGATCGTCGTCGCCCCCGACCGGGCCGCCGTCCGAGCCGGCCCCCTCGTCGGTCTCGAGGGCCGGCTCATGGGGCTCGCCGGCGTCTGGCGGTTCCCCCTCGGCGTCCATCTCCTGGCAGCGCGCCTCGTGACCGATGCCGGCGAGGAGCACGTCGTCCCGATCGGCGATCTCGTCCGCTTCTCCGGGATCCGCTGAGCCGCCGGGTGACGGCGGGACCGGGCACGGATCGACACCTTCGGCGACAATCGGGCCATGTCGATCGCCATCGCCGAGCGCGCCGTCGTCGTGACGAGGACGGCGGCCGAGACGATTCGGCTCGGCGAACGCCTCGGGGCGGTCGCCGAGCCTGGGGACCTCGTCTGTCTCTACGGCGATCTCGGTGCCGGCAAGACCCAGCTGGCAAAGGGGATCGCCCGAGCCCTCGGGGTCACGAGTGTCGTGAACTCGCCGAGTTTCGTCCTCGTCGCTGAGCACGTCGGGCGGCTTCCCTTCTTCCACGTCGACCTCTACCGCCTCGCCGACGTCGGCGAGGCAGTCGCCGCTGGCATCCTCGACGAACGTCGGGCGACCGGGCTGACGGTCATCGAGTGGGCCGATCGGATCGCCGAGCTCCTGCCGGCGACCCGCCTCGACGTCCGGATCGAGGGAGCCGCCGACGAGCCACGTCGGATCCGGCTCGAGGCCCTCGATGCGGCGTACGGCCGCTACTGCCGCGTCGCCACGGAGGGGGACAACCGATGACGCCGCTTCCGACGACCCCCGTCCCTCGCTCGGAGCCGGCGCCACCGACGAGCAAGGCCAGCGGACGCTCCGTCGTCCTCGTCGTGGATAGCGCGACGACCCAGCTCGTCGCGGCCCTCGCCGAGCGGAGCGAGGAGGATCCGGCCGCCGATCGCCTCGTCGCCGTTCTCGCCGAACCCTCGGGCTACCGCCACGGCGAGCTCCTCCTCCCCCTCGTCGATCGCCTCCTCAATGGCGCCGGCCGCTCGAAGGCAGACATCGAGGCCGTCGTGGTCGGGACCGGCCCCGGGGCCTTCACCGGCCTCCGGGTCGGCCTGGCGACGGCGGTTGGGATCGCCCGAGCCCTTCGCTGCCGCCTCGTCGGGGTCCCGACGAGCGAGGCGATCATCGCCGCTGCCGCCGAGGACGCCGGCTGCCCGGCCTCGGCCGTCGTCCTCCTCCTCCCAGCCGGGCCGAACGACCGGATCGTCGCCCGGGCCGGCAAGCCAGCGGTCATCCTGCCGGCCGGGCACGAGCCGGAGCTCGCCCCGGGGGAGCTCCTCGTCGCCGTCGATCTCGCCGGTCGGGCTCCCGAGGCGGCTCTCGAGCGCGGAGCCCGGGCGACGGCACCCGATCGCCTGGCGGCTCGCCTCTTCCGGCTCGGTCAGGGCGGTCTCGCTGCCCGACAGTCGTCGACGGCCACGAGCCTCCCGACCGTGCCCGAGCCCGAGTACGTCAGCCTGCCGCGCGGCCTTGCCGCCGTGAGCGGCGAGGTCCGGCTCGTCCGAGCCTAGCCGTGGTCGCCCCGCCGCCCGTTCGGGTGCGGATCGAGCCGATGCGGACCGCCGACCTGCCGGAGGTCCAGGCCATCGAGCGAGCGAGCTTCACGACGCCCTGGCCGCCGAACGCCTACCGCTCGGAGCTCGAGGAGAACCGCCTCGCCAGCTACCTCGTGGCCAGGGTAGGGGAGCAGGTCGTCGGCTACGCCGGGATGTGGCTCATGGTCGACGAGGCCCACATCACGACCTTCGCCGTCCACCCGGGCTGGCGTCGGCGGCGGATCGGCGAGCGACTCCTCCTCGCCATGCTCGACCTCGCCGTCGCCCGCCAGGCCCGGGAGGCGACCCTCGAGGTCCGGGTCTCGAACCTCGCCGCGCGGCGGCTCTACGAGAAGTACGGCTTTCGGCCCGTCGGCATCCGGCCCCGCTACTACTCCGACGACGGCGAGGACGCCATCGTCATGACGACCGAACCCCTTGGCTCGCCCTCGATGCAGCGCCGGTTGGCCCGGCTCCGAGCAGCCCTCGACGCGCCCACCCCGGGCGGGCAGTCGGACGGGCCGAACGATCGAGACGACCGGCCGGCGGGGGAGGTCCACCGGTGAGCCCGACCCTCGTCCTCGCCGTCGAAACGTCGTGCGACGAGACGGGGATCGCTGTCGTCGAGGAAGGGCGCCGCGTTCGCTCGAACGTCGTCGCGTCGCAGGTCGCCCTCCACGCCCCGGCCGGGGGGATCGTGCCGGAGCTCGCCGCCCGGGCCCACCTGCGCTGGGTCGCGCCCCTCCTCGACAACGCCCTCGCCGAGGCCGGCCTCGACCTCTCCGAGGTCGAGGCGATCGCCGTGACCGAGGGCCCGGGCCTCGTCGGCTCCCTCCTCGTCGGCATCAACTTCGCCAAGGCCCTCGCCTGGGGGCTCGGGCGACCGCTCGTCGGGGTCAACCACCTCGAGGGGCACATCTACGCCGCCTGGCTCAGCGAGCCGAGCGACCCCGAGCGCCCCGAGCCGACCTTCCCGGTCCTCGCCCTCGTCGTCTCTGGCGGGCACACGTTCCTCGCCGAGATGCGGGACCACCTCACGTATCGACTCCTCGGCCAGACCGTCGACGATGCGGCCGGCGAGGCCTTCGACAAGGTTGGGCGCCTCCTCGGGCTCGACTACCCGGGTGGGCCCGCGATCGAACGGGCGGCGGCCTCGGCCCACCGACGGGACCTCCGGCTACCG
The DNA here is from genome assembly GCA_042408535.1 of Chloroflexota bacterium. Lineage (GTDB taxonomy): Bacteria > Chloroflexota > Limnocylindria > Limnocylindrales > CSP1-4 > BPIH01. The sequence continues at coordinate 11,304 of JBHORA010000175.1, forward strand.
AGGGCCTGGCTGCGGGGGACGTACGACTTCAGCTTCTCGGGGCTCAAGACGGCGGTCCTCCGGATCGTCGGTGGAGCCCGCCCGGCGAGTGGCGATGGCCTCGACCCTGCCCTCGTCGCGGAGCTCGCCTTCGCCTTCCAGGACTCCGTCGTCGACGTCCTGGCGACGAAGACCATCCGGGCCGCGCGCGAGATCGGTGCCGCCTCGATCGTCGTCGGTGGCGGGGTCGCGGCGAACCGCACCCTCCGAGAGCGGCTGGCGGCGGGCGCGGCGGAGCTCGGCGTCCCCCTCGTGATCCCTCGACCGAGCCTCTGCACCGACAACGGGGCGATGATCGGGGCGGCCGGCGCCCGGCGGCTCGAACTCGGGGAGCGGGCGACGCTCGCCCTCGACGCCCGGCCGTCCCTCTCCCTCGGCGAACCGTGACCTCCCGACCGACGAGCCGCTCCCGAGCCGGGTCGCCCCGACCGGCGACGAGGGGAGCGCGCCGAGGCGGAGGGCCAGCGGTCTCCCCGAAGCGATCCCTGTCCCAGAACTTCCTCGTCGACGCCGGCGTCCTCGAGACGATCCTCGCCGAGGCGGCCGTCGAGCCTGGCCGACGCATCCTCGAGATCGGCCCGGGGTTCGGCGTCCTCACGGCGGGGCTCCTCGAGGCGGGCGCTGCCGTGACCGCCATCGAGCTCGATCGCCGCCTCGTGGAACGGCTCCGGGAACGCTTCGGGCCGGCCCTCCGCGTGGCCCGGCGCCGGCCGGGTGCCCCGGGCGGTCTCGTCCTCGTCGAGGGCGACGCCCTCGAGGCCGACCTCGGTGCCCTCCTCGCGGAGCCGTACGACGTCGTGGCCAACCTCCCGTACCACATCACGAGCCCGATCCTCCACCGGCTCCTCGGTGAGCCGCCCCGGCCGGACCGGCTCGTCCTCATGGTTCAGCGCGAGGTCGCCGAACGGATCGTCGCCGGGCCGGGCGAGATGAGCTACCTCTCGGTCTTCGTCCAGTATCACGCCCGGGCACGGATCGTCCGCCTCGTGCCTCCGGAGGCCTTCGACCCGGCACCCGAAGTCTGGAGCGCCGTCCTCGTCCTCGACGTTCGACCGGCGGTCGAGCGCCTCGACCCCGCCGCCGAGGAGGAGCTCTGGCGGCTCGTTCAGGCGGGCTTCCGTGAGCGTCGGAAGATGCTCCGGAACGTCCTCGCCCGGAACCTCCCCGTCGGCGTGTCGCGGATCGAGGCCGCCCTGGAAGCCGCCGGGATCGCTGCCGATCGGCGGCCGCAGACCCTCGCCGTCACCGATTGGCTCGCCCTCCGGATGTTCCTCTCACCGATCTGGCGACAGCCACGGCCGACGGCCCGGGCAGGTGCCGGCGAACTCGCCCGAGACGACGCGGCCGACGCGCTCGCAGCCGAGGGGCGATGACGAGCCGAGCTGACCCCGCTCGCCCCTTCGACCGGCTGGGACCGGTCGTCCGTCTCGCCCCGGCGAAGGTGAACCTCACCCTTGCCGTCCTCGGCCGCCGCCCGGACGGCTACCACGCCCTCCACTCCGTCGTCGCCCGAGTCGACCTCTTCGATCGTCTCAGCCTTGCCCCAACGACCGCCGCCCGCGACAGCCTCGCCGTCGTCGGCCTCGACTGCGGTCCCCCCGAGGTCAACCTCGTCCTGCGGGCCATCGAGGCGGTCCGATCGGTCGTCCGGGCCCGAGCTCCTTCCCGGCCGGTCGCCCTCGCCTGCCGCCTCGAGAAGCGGATCCCCGTTGCCGCCGGTCTCGGTGGTGGGAGCAGCGACGCCGCGGCGGCCATCGAGGGCGCCCTCGAGGCGTGGGGGATCGACCTCGAAGCGACCGAGCGGGTGGCGGTTGGCGCCTCGATCGGCTCCGATGTCCCGCTCTTTTTCGCCCCGAGTCCGGTCCTCGTCGAGGGCCGCGGGGAGCGCGTTCGCCCCCTGCGGGGTGTCGTCGGCGGGCAAGGGCTGGGAATCCTTCTCGTCGCCCCGCCGCTCCGGCTCGCGACGGCCGACGTCTTCGCCGCCCTCGCCGAGGGACCGCGCCCGAGCGGAGCCGCCGCCCTCACCTCGCGCCATCTCGCCGAGGAGCTCGAGCGGGGGCTCGACCCGGTTGCCTTCCTGGCCCGGGCCGGCATCCTTGCCGCAGCGAACGACCTCGTCCCGGCGGCGACGGCCGTTGCCCCCGAACTGGCCCACTTCCGAGCGGCCCTCCGGCGGCTCCTCGGGCGACCCGTGGGGCAGGCAGGGTCGGGTCCGACGGCCTGGCTGCTCTATCATTCGCTGGCCGAGGCGGAGGCCGCGGCCGCCATCGTCCGGGCTGCCGGGGCGGAGGGTCGGCTGCCGATCCCTGGAGGAGGCGAGCTGTTCGTCGCCGCGGCCAGGCTTCGCGTCGGCAAGCCGTCGGAGCCGGGGAACTCGTTGGAGCCGGGGAACTCGTTGGAGCCGACGCAGCCGCCCGGGGCGGGAACCTGACGCGCGAGATCGAGGAAGGAGAGTGCGAGATGAGCCATCAGGTCGTGACCACGACGACGGCCCCCGCAGCCGTCGGCCCGTACAGCCAGGCGATCGCCGCCGGCGACCTCGTCTTCTGCTCCGGCCAGATCGGCCTCGACCCGGCGACCGGTGAGCTCGTCGAGGGTGGCGTCGAAGCCGAGGCCGAGCGAGCCCTCCGAAACCTCGCCGCCGTCCTCGATGCGGCCGGCCTCGGCCTTGCCGACATCGCCAAGACGACGATCTTCCTCGCCAACATCGCCGACTTTGCCGCCGTGAACGCCGTCTACGCCCGCTTCATGCCCGACCCGCCACCCGCTCGAACGACGGTCGCCGTGGCCGGGCTGCCCCGCGGCGCCCGGGTCGAGATCGACGCCATCGCCGTCCGCCCGCGCTGATGGCGGCGAAGCCCCCTCCGCCGCCCATGGCTGGCCCCGCCGATGGCCGTTCGCCGGCCGCTTCCCGCCGGAGCCTCGATCGGGGGCGTACCGCCCGTCCGGTTGACACCCTCCGCGCGGCGACCGTAGGATGGAGATCCACGCCCATGACTGCTGAACCTCCCTCGCCGGACGGTGACCCGGGCGGACACCGTCCTCGGCTGTCCCGCCGCACCTTCCGGCGGGCCTCCTCGTGACCTCATCATCGTCCGCCGCCGATCGCCGGATCCGAGCCATCGTCCTCGCCGCCGGGCTCGGCACCCGGATGCGGTCTCGCGTCCCGAAGGTCCTCCACGAGCTCGGCGGCCGACCCCTCCTCGCCTGGGTCCTCGAGGCCGCCCGCGAGGCGACCGGGGCACCCCCGATCGTCGTCGTCTCCCCGGCCACGGCCGCCGTCCGGGAGATCTTCGGCGAGGCTGCCGTCTGGGCCCTCCAGGAGGAGCCCCGAGGCACGGCCGACGCCGTCCGGGCCGGTCTCGCCCTCCTACCCGACACCGCCGACGAGGTCCTCGTCCTCTCGGGCGACGTGCCCCGGATCGAAGCCGACACCCTGCGGCGCCTGGCGGAGACGCGCCGCCTCGACGCGGCCGTCATGACCCTCCTCGTCGTGGACGCCATCGACCCCGCGGGCTACGGCCGGATCGTCCGCACCGCGGGCGGTTCCGTCGAGCGGATCGTCGAAGAGAAGGACGCCGACGACGCGGTTCTCGAGATCACCGAGATCAACGCCGGGACGTACGCCTTCGACGCCGGCTGGCTTCGGCGCCGGATCGGCGACGTCCGGCCCTCGCCGGCGACGGGCGAGCTCTACCTCACCGAGCTCGTCGAGCTCGCCCGGGCCGAGGGGCGGCTCGTGACGAGCCTCGATGTCGAAGACGACGGGCGCCAGCTCGGGATCAACGACCGCGTCCAGCTCGCCCAGGCCGAATGGGACCTCCGGATGGAGACGAACACCCGGCTCATGCGGGAGGGGGTGACGATGCTCGACCCGTCGACGGTCTACGCCGACCCGGGGGTCGAAGTGGCCGCCGATGTCACCCTCGAGCCCTTCGTCATCCTCCGCGGTCGGACCCGGATCGGGGAGGGGACCTGGATCGGCGCCGGCAGCCAGATCGTCGACTCGATCGTCGGCCGTCACTGCCGGATCTGGGCCAGCGTCGTCGAGGGTTCGACGATCGGGGACCGGGTCACCATCGGGCCCTTCAGCCACCTCCGGCCGGGGTCTGTCGTCGACGACGAGGCCGAGATCGGGAACTATGCCGAGATCAAGAACAGCCACCTCGGGCGGCGAGTGAAGCAGCACCACATGAGCTACCTCGGAGACGCCGAGGTCGGCGAGGAGACGAACGTCGGCGCGGGGACGATCACCGCGAACTACGACGGGCAGCGGAAGCATCGGACGACGATCGGACGTCGCGTCTTCCTCGGGGTCGACACGATGCTCCGGGCGCCGATCACGGTCGGTGACGGGGCGAAGACCGGGGCTGGCGCCGTCGTCACCCACGACGTCCCGCCGGGAACCCTCGTCGTCGGCGTCCCGGCCCGGATTCGGGAGCCGAACTCGGCGGCCGGCTCCGGGGCGGGGACGCTGGGGTCGGGAGCGTTGGCCGCGCCCAGGCGTGGGGCTGGCCCGGC
>JBHORA010000188.1:0-1442 GCA_042408535.1 Chloroflexota bacterium
GCCCGGGCCAGCTCGTCCCCGTGGCGGCGAACGTAGGCACCGGCGCGCCGCCGAGCGGATGCCTTCAGCCGCTCCGCGGGGATCGGCCCGGCGAAGGGCAGGTAGAAGTCGGCCGCGACGATCCGATCTACGTCCTCCTCCGACGGCCGGCGGCCGGCGATCGCGGTCCGGGCGAGCTCGGCGACGATGTGGTGGAGGAACCGCCCGAAGCCGAGCTCGGTCGCCAGGGGCGGCTGGAAGCCGCAGACGTGGCGGAGCCAGTAGCGATAGCCGCAGGTCCGGTACGTCTCGAGGCTCCCAAAGTCGACGTCGAGGAGCTCCGCCTCGGTCGCGTGCGGCACGGCCGATGGCCGGGCGCGCCCGGGCTCGAGGGCGAGCGCCAGGGCCGGCCGGAGATGCCGGGTGACGAAGCGCGACGGGGTCGCGCGCCGCGCCTGATGTCGCTCGAACCAGCTGACGACGAGGAGCTCCCGGGCTCGGGTCAGGGCCACGTAGAGAAGGCGCGCCTCGTCTTCCTCGCGCCCCTCGTAGCGAGCTCGGTCGAAGAGGTCGTCGGGGACGTACCAATCCTGCCGCCGGCCGGTCATCGCCGACGGGAAGCGCCCCTCGATGAGCGACGGCACGAAGACGATCGGGAACTCGAGGCCCTTCGCCTGGTGGACGGTCATGACCTGGACGGCGTCCCGGGCCTCGGGCACTCGGTCCGGGGTCTCCTCGGCCGCCCGGCCGGCGAAGGCTTCGAGAAAGGCCTTGAGCCGCATCAGGTAGACCTCGCCACGCGTCATCTCGAGTATCCGGGTCTGCTCGGCGAGCCGGGGCGTCGGCTCGTCGGGCGCCGCACCCTCCCCTTCCCGATCCGTCGCCAGGGCCGCGTCCTCGGTCGCCTCGTCGGCCGCCGCTGGCGAAGTCGGCCGGTAGAGCTCGGCGGGCGCCGCCCGACGGATGGCGTGGTCGAACTCGACGAGCAGCTCGGACATCCGACCCAGCCCCAGCTCGCGCTGGTGGGCCTCGTCGTCCCGCCCGGGGAGACCGAGAATGGCGAGGATCTCGTCGTAGAGGCGGGCGCTGTCGTCGACCCCCCGTCGGCGGACATCCGCCCCGAGGCGGTCGAGCTGGGCGAGCATCGCCTCGGCCCGGGGCCGGTCGGCCCCCGTCACGAACGTGATCTCGTCGACGAGCCCCTCGCGGGTGACCGCCTCCGGATCCCCCTCGTCGTCGGTCGGACGTCGCTCCTCGCTCGGCCCGAGATGGCGCTCGTCGCCCGCCTCGTTGTCTTCTGGGCCGGCGGCAGCATTGCGGGGACGTGGCGGCCGAGCGCTGAGCACGCGCCGGAGCCGGTCACCCGCGAGGGGCTCATCGACGAGATCGTGTTCGTGACGGGGGCCGACCGACCTCGGGCCGAGGCGATCCTCGCCCAGCTCGACCGCCTCGGGGCGGATGTC
>JBHORA010000190.1:0-2092 GCA_042408535.1 Chloroflexota bacterium
ATAGTCGTCGATGGCCCAGGCAGCAACGTCGCGGTAGTCGGCCTCGGCGGCGGGGACGACGCGCTCGGCGACCTGGTGAGCGAGGAGGAGGTCGAAGGTGGAGGCCGAGGCGACCTCGCCGAGGGGCGTCGCTCGCCAGGCGTTCGGGACGCGTTCGAGGAAGCGCCAGGCGGTGAGGATCTCGAGGGCCTGGTCGAGCTTCGTTCCGGGGTCGAGGCGGGTCGAGAAGACGTGGCCGCAGTTGTAGATCGCCCGGTAGCGCGCCTCCGGCTGGACGCCCTCCCCGAAGATGAGGTCGTGGATGGCGCAGGCGGCGTGCTTGCAGGTCCGGCCGCGGTAGTAGCGGCTCGCCGCGGGACAGGTGCAGCCGACCGCGGTGACCCCGATGGTGACTTCGTAGCGTCGGTCGTCGGAGGCGACCGTGGCATGGACGCCTTCCGGCGAGAGGTGGTGCTCGAGGGTCCGGATCCGGCCGCCGGCCTCGACGACGCGACGGTACTCGGGGATGTCCTCCATGAGGTCGTCGCGGAAGGGTCGGTCGAAGACGATCGGGGTCGGGGCACGGTGGTGGGCGAGGGTCCGCCCGTAGGCGGCAGCGATGTCCTCGCGGGTCGCTTCGCCCCGCTCGACGACGACGGCGAGGACGAAGCGCATCGTGCCCTCGAAGCTCTCCGGCAGCTGGCTCGAGACGACGCCGCCCTGGCCCTGCTCGATGGCCCGGCGGAGCTCCACGACGTCGGCTTCGTGCTCGAGAGCCCGCTCGACGAGGGCGACACCGACGCCGCGGTCCACCTGGAGGGGTCGGGCGGCGCGGCCGAGCATGTTCAGGATCTCGCCCGAGGGGAGGACGACACTCCGGCCCCGCCCGCGGACGACCTCGTAGCGGCGAATGTCGCGGACGACGACGACACCGGCCGGGAGGTTGACCCCGGCGGCGAGGGTCGGGGTGGAGGCGATGATCCGGAGGCGACGGTCTCGGAAGGCCTGCTCCACCGCTCGTCGGGTCGTCTTGGCGAGGCCAGCGTGGTGGAAGGCGACACCGGTCGGGATGAGCTCGGCCAGGGGCGCGGCATCGGGGTCGTCCTCGAGGATGCGGGCGGCGAGGGCCTGGAGTTCACCGTTGTGGGTCCCGTCCTGGGTCCCCTCGTGGGTCCCGTCCTGGGTTCGGTCCCGGGTTCGGTCCCGGGTGCCGTCCTCGGCCCGGTCGTTCATGAGGCCGAGGGCCTCGGCGAGGCGACGGGCGACCGACTCGGCCCGGACGCGAGAGCTGGCGAAGACGATGGCCTGTTCGCCGTCGAGGGTCGGCTGGAGGGTCTCGAGGAGTCCGGCGTCGAGGTCATGGACGAGGGCCCAGCGGAGTTTCAGCGGCACGGGGCGGTCGTCGACGGTGCCCTTGATGAGGGGGACGCCGAGCCAGCGGGCGAGCTCGCCGTCGTTCTCGATGACCGCCGAGAGAGCGATGAGGGTCCGGGCACGGCCCGAGGCGAGGAGGCGGGCGAAGAGGCCCTCGACGGCCGGGCCGCGGGACTCGTCCCCGACGAGATGGACTTCGTCGGCCACGACGGTGCCGACGCGGAAGGTGCCCGAGCGGAGGAGGACGGCGAAGCTCTCGTACGTCGCCACGACGAGGTCGGCGCTCTCGGGACGAAGGGGGTCGCGGTAGTCGCCGGTGGCGATCCGGAGGCGGGCCTCGGTTCCGGCGAGGAGGTCGTGGAAGGCGTCGAAGACTTCTTCAGCGAGGGCGCGGTAGGGGACGAGGTAGGCGTGGGTCCCGGGGTCGCCGCGAGCGAGGGCGCGGCGGATGGCTTCGCGCCCGATGTGGGACTTGCCGGTGGCGGTCGGGGCGGAGATGAGCGCGCTGCGGCCGTCGAGGACGCCGTATCGCTCGGCGCGCTCGAACAGCGGGAAGTGGATCTGGTTCGCCACGACAGCTCCGGCAGGTGTGTGCGAAGAGTTACAGCGGCTTGTCGGTCGTGTCAAGAGGCGGGCGGGGCTGCACGCACGTCGCCGCTCTCACCCAGGGTGCCACCCAGGCCGAACAGAACGCGGGTCCACGCCGAGCCCGTGGGGGTTCTGTTCGCTCTGAGCGTCA
>JBHORA010000193.1:0-3061 GCA_042408535.1 Chloroflexota bacterium
GAACCCGGGCGACAAGACGGCCGAGCAGCGCTTCAAGGACATCAACGAGGCCCACGAGGTCCTGTCCGACCCCGAGAAGCGCAAGCTCTACGACCAGCTCGGGGCGAACTGGGAGGCCTTCGCTCGGGCGGGGGCGCGGCCCGGCCAGGGGCCCTTCGCCGGCGGCCCCTTCGGCCCCTTCGCCGGTGCCGGCGGTCCGGCAGGCGGTGCGGGCGGAGCGGGCGGCCCCTTCGCCGGCTGGTCGGCCGAAGGCCCCGGCGGTGTCCGGTACGAGTTCCGGACGACCAGCGACCCGGGCGAGTTCAGCGAGTTCTTCCGGGTCTTCTTCGGCGACTTCGGGGCCCCCCGGGCGGGTGGCCCGGGCGCGCAGGGCGGGGCGGGCCGTCGGTCGGGGCGGGGCACGACCATCGAGGACCTCTTTGCCCGCTTCGGGATCGGCGGCTTCGGCGAAACCCCCGGTGCCGCGGGCGGGACCCGGCCGGCGGCGGGTGCCCGGCGGCCAGCGCCAGCCGAACCGGTCGAGGTCGAGGCCGAGCTTACCCTCGAAGAGGCCTTCCACGGCACGACCCGCCGGATCGCCGTCGACGGCAAGCGCCTCGAGGTGACGATCCCACCCGGCGTCGCCACCGGGAGCCGGATCCGCCTCGCCGGCGGCGCTGGAGCGGGCCGCGACCTCATCGTCGTCACCAAGGTCCTCCCCCACCCGATCTTTAGCCGCCGCGGCGCCGATCTCGAACGAGAGCTGCCGATCACCCTCCGGGAGGCGCTCCTCGGGGCCGAGGTTCCGGTCACGACCTTGAAAGGACGCCTCCTCCTCAAGATCCCGCCCGGGACCCAGAACGGCCGGGTCTTCCGGCTCGCCGGGCAAGGGATGCCGAAGCTCGACCGCTCGGGCGTCGGCGACCTCTACGTCCGGGTTCGGGTCGTGCTGCCGACGAAGCTGTCGCCCGAAGCCGAGCGGGCGGCGAAGGCCTTCCTCGACCTCGTCGCCCAGCCCGATCCCCGAGCGGGGAGCGAGTAGTCGCCCGGTGACCGCCAATGACCAACGACCGATGACCAGCCATCGCAGCCGACAGGAAGAGGACCTCGACCGATGAACCTCGATCGCTTTACCCAGAAAGCCCAGGAGGCGATCCTCGGCGCCCAGCAGCTCGCCCAGCGCCTCCAGAGCCCCGTCCTCGACGCCGAGCACATCCTCGCCGCTCTCGTCGAGCCCGACGACGGCGTGCCGGCCGAGACCCTCCGCCGGATCGGCGTCGACCTGCCCGCCTTCCGGGGCGAACTCGCTGCCATCCTCGCCCGCCGAGCGAAGATCGCCGGCGGCTCGCTCACCCTCGATCCCCGGGCGAAGCGGGTCCTCGAGCGCGCCGCCGAGGAGGCCCGCCGCCTCGCCGACGAGTACGTCTCCACCGAGCACCTCCTCCTCGCCGTCGCCGAATCGGGCGGCGAGGCCCAGCAGCTCCTCGAACGGCACCGGGCCGACCGCGAGCAGATCCTCGCCGCCCTGGCCCGGGTTCGCGGCGGCCAGCGGGTCACCTCGCCGAACCCCGAGGCGACGTACCAGGCCCTCGAGAAGTACGGGCGGGACCTGACCGCTGAGGCCCGGGCCGGGAAGCTCGACCCGGTCATCGGCCGCGACGACGAGATCCGGCGGGTCATCCAGGTCCTCTCCCGGCGAACGAAGAACAACCCCGTCCTCATCGGCGAACCGGGCGTCGGCAAGACGGCCATCGTCGAGGGCCTCGCCCAGCGGATCGTCCGCGGCGACGTCCCCGAGACGCTGAAGGACAAGCGAGTCGTCGCCCTCGACCTGGGCGCCATCGTCGCCGGCGCCAAGTACCGCGGCGAGTTCGAAGAGCGCCTGAAGGCCGTCCTGAAGGAGATCAAGGACAGCGAGGGCCAGATCATCCTCTTCATCGACGAGCTCCACACCGTCGTCGGGGCCGGGGCCGCGGAGGGGGCGATGGACGCCTCGAACCTTCTCAAGCCGATGCTCGCCCGGGGCGAGCTCCACACCATCGGCGCCACGACCCTCGACGAGTACCGCAAGCACATCGAGAAGGACGCCGCCCTCGAGCGCCGCTTCCAGCCCGTCTACGTCGACGAGCCGACCGTCGAGGAGACGATCAGCATCCTCCGCGGTCTCCGCGAGCGGTACGAGGTCCACCACGGCGTCCGGATCACCGACTCCGCCCTCGTCGCTGCGGCGACCCTCTCCCACCGCTACATCACCGAGCGCTTCCTGCCCGACAAGGCGATCGACCTCGTCGACGAGGCCGCCGCCCGGCTCCGGATGGAGATCGACTCGATGCCCATCGAGCTCGACGAGCTCGAGCGGCGCCGGATCCAGCTCGAGATCGAGCGGGAGGCCCTCCGGAAGGAGAAGGACGAGGCGTCCCGGGCCCGCCTCGAGGCGCTCGAACGCGAGCTCGCCGAGATCGCTGAAGAAGCCCAGGCGATGAAGCAGCGCTGGCAGGCCGAGAAGGACGCCATCGCCGCCATCCGGCAGACGAAGTCCGAGCTCGAGGCCCTCCACACCCGGATCGAGCAGGCCGAACGGGAGGCCGACTACGGGACGGCCGCCCAGCTCAAGTACGGTCGCCTGCCCGAGCTCGAGCGGCGGCTCAAGGAGCAGGAGGCGGCCCTCGCCGCCCTCGGAAGCGGGCGACTCCTGAAGGAGGAGGTCGACGCCGAGGACATCGCCGAGATCGTCGCCGCCTGGACCGGGATTCCGGTGAGCAAGCTCATGGAAGGCGAGCTCGAGAAGCTCGTCCACATGGAGGAGCGCCTCCATCGGCGGGTCGTCGGCCAGGACGAGGCGATCCAGGCCGTCTCGGATGCCGTCCGCCGGGCCCGAGCCGGCCTCAAGGACCCCCGCCGGCCGATCGGCTCCTTCCTCTTCCTGGGGCCAACAGGCGTTGGCAAGACCGAGCTCGCCCGGGCCCTCGCCGAGTTCCTCTTCGACGACGAGGCGGCGATGACCCGGATCGACATGAGCGAGTACATGGAGAAGTTCTCCGTCTCGCGGCTCATCGGCGCCCCGCCCGGCTACGTCGGCTAC
>JBHORA010000194.1:0-2949 GCA_042408535.1 Chloroflexota bacterium
CGAGAGGTCGCCGCCAACCCAGCGGGTGAGGATGGTGAGCCGTTGCTGCTCGTTCGCTGTCACCGTCAGTCGCTCCTTCATGGCTGGAGACTGACAGATTCACTGAGCAGTTGGCGGTGCCAGATTCATTGAGCAACGACATCCTCCGGCGTCTGCGAACCTCCGGTACGCTATACTCTCGGACCCGGCGTGGGGCTATAGCTCAGCTGGGAGAGCGTCTGAATGGCATTCAGAAGGTCCGGGGTTCGAATCCCCGTAGCTCCACCAACGCCTTGATCGCGCCGACCAAACGACCCCTCGCCGGTTCGGCGGGGGGTTCTTCGTAGGGGCGATCCCGTCGAGACCATCGGGTTCGGGGTGAAAGGCAGCCCATCGTCGTGACGACCATCCGCGACCGCATCCGCATCGAGCGCTACGACCCAGCCGAGATCGAGCCGCGCTGGCAGGCCCGCTGGGCGGAGCTTGGCCTCTATCGGACCGACCTTGCCGACACAAGCCGGCCGAAGTACTACCTCCTGACGATGTACCCCTACCCGTCGGGCGACCTCCACATCGGGCACTGGTACATCAAGACCCCGACCGACGCTCTCGCCCGCTTCCGGCGGATGCACGGCTACAACGTCTTCTTCCCGATCGGCTTCGACGCCTTCGGGCTGCCGGCCGAGAACGCCGCCATCCGCTCCGGGATCCATCCGGCGACCTGGACGATGCGGAACATCGAGAACATGCGGCGCCAGCTCCGGAGTATGGGAGCGACCTTCGACTGGGAGCACGAGGTCGTGACCTGCGACCCCGAGTACTACCGCTGGAACCAGTGGTTCTTCCTCCGCTTCTACGAGGCCGGCCTCGCCTACCGGGCGATGGCGGCCGTCGACTGGTGTCCGAACGACGGCACCCTCGCCCGGGAGCAGGTCGAGGGCGCCGAGCGGCGCTGCTGGCGCTGCGGGGCGCAGGTCGAGAAGCGCGACCTCGAGCAATGGTTCCTCCGGATCACGAAGTACGCCGACGAGCTCCTCGACTTCTCGGGGATCGACTGGCCGGAACCGATCCGGGTCATGCAGACGAACTGGATCGGTCGCTCCGAGGGCGCCGAGATCGTCTTCGAGACGGCTCCTGCTGACCATCATCCCGGCGGCGACCCGATCACCGTCTTCACGACCCGACCGGACACGCTCTTCGGGGCGACGTTCATGGTCCTCGCCCCCGAGCATCCCCTCGTCGCCCGTCTGACCGCACCCGAGCGGCGGGCCGAGGTCGAGGCGTACGTCGCCCGCGCCCGGGCCGAGACGGAGATCGAGCGGCTCTCGACGGAACGGGAGAAGACCGGCGTCCCGATCGGTGCCGACGCCGTCAACCCGGCGACGGGCGAGCGGATCCCGATCTTCATCGCCGACTACGTCCTCCTCGGCTACGGGACCGGGGCGATCATGGGCGTCCCCGCCCACGACGAACGCGACTTCGCTTTCGCCGTTCGGTACGGGCTCCCCATCCGGCGGGTCGTGGCGGCGCCGGGAACGGAGGACGCGCCGCTGACCGAAGCCTTCGTCGCCCACACGGCGGCCGAGCGACTCGTGAACTCGGGCCGCTTCAGCGGCCTGCCGGCCGACGAGGGGGGCAGGGCGATCGTGGCCTGGCTCGCGGAGACGGAGCGGGCCCGGCCGGCCGTCACCTATCGGCTCCGGGACTGGCTCATCAGTCGCCAGCGCTACTGGGGGACCCCGATCCCCATCGTCTACTGCGACCGCGACGGGATCGTGCCGGTCCCCGACCGGGACCTACCGGTTCTCCTCCCCGAAGAGGTCGACTACCGCGGTCGGGGCGACAACCCGCTGAAGCGCGATCCGACCTTCCTGAACGTCGACTGCCCCCGCTGCGGCGGACCGGCTCGGCGCGAGACGGACACGATGGACACCTTTATCGACTCGTCCTGGTACTGGTACCGCTACCTCTCGCCGAAGAAGGCCGACGGGCCGATCGATCGGGCCCTCGTCGACCGCTGGTGCCCGGTCGACCAGTACACGGGCGGCGCCGAGCACGCCGTCATGCACCTCCTCTACGCCCGCTTCTTCACGAAGGCCCTCGCCGACCTCGGCCTCGTCGGCGAGCGAGAGCCGTTCAGGCGGCTCTTCAACCAGGGCCAGATCTTGGGTGCCGACGGCGAGCGGATGAGCAAGAGCCGCGGCAACGTCGAGGACCCCGACGACTATGTCGCCCGCTACGGAGCGGACACGGTCCGCCTCTTCCTCATGTTCATGGGGCCCTGGGACCAGGGAGGCCCGTGGAGCCCGACCAGGATCGAGGGCGTCCACCGCTTCCTCCGCCGGGTCTGGACGCTCGTCCTCGATCCGGGCGGGGTCGAGGTTGGCGACCCGGATGCCGGTCGGCTGCCGTCCGGCGAGGACGAGGCGAAGGCGTCGTCGACCCTCCGCCGGGCCGCCCACCGGACGCTCCGGGAGGTGACCGCGGACTACGAGGCGTTCCGGTTCAACACGATGGTGGCCAAGCTCATGGAGCTGACGAACACGCTCTTCCGGTACCGGGGCACGGTCGTCGCCGGCGGCCCGGCCTGGAACGAGGCGGTCGATCTCCTCCTCCTCATGCTCGCCCCGTCGGCGCCGCACATCGCCGAGGAGCTCTGGAGCCGGCGGCTCGCCGAGCGCGGCGAGCCGTGGCGCTCGATCCACACCGAGCGCTGGCCGACCGTCGACGAGGCGGCGGCGGCCGAGGAGACGCGGGAGGTGCCGATCCAGGTGAACGGCAAGCTCCGGGACCGGGTCGAGGTGCCGGTTGGCATCTCGCGGGAGGAGCTCGAGGCGCTCGTCCTCGCTCGACCGAAGATCGCGGCGATCCTCGGCGAGCGGAGGCCGGAGCGGATCGTCCACGCCGCGAACGGGCGGCTCGTGAACATCGTCGTGCCGGGCTAGGCGGGTCGCGGCCGGGCTAGGCGGG
>JBHORA010000195.1:0-2442 GCA_042408535.1 Chloroflexota bacterium
CGAGTTCGACCGCTTCGCCGCCGCGACCGCCGGCCGGCCGGTGAAGGGCGAGCTCCCAGCCGGCTTCGAGCAGATCTTCCGCTACGCGCTCTGCGATCCGGAGGCCGACCTCGCCGCCGAGGCCGCCGCCTTCCGACCGCCCTTCGCCCACCTCGCTCTCCTCCTCCAGCTGCCCGGGATCGACGTCGCCGAGCGCGTCGCGGCCGAGAAGGGGAGCCCGCTCACCGATCGGGAGCGGGCGATCCTCGAGGAGCGGATCGCCGCCGCCCGGGCCTGGCTCGAGCGCTACGCCCCCGAGACGGCCCGGATCGAGGTCCGCTTCGAGGCCCTGCCCGAGGAGGCCGAGCACCTCGCCCCGGAGGAGCGGCGCTTCCTCGCCGAGCTCGCCGCGGCCGTCGAGACCGAGCGGCCTGAGACGGGCGAGGCTTGGCAGGCCCGGATCTTCGAGGTCGCCGCGGCGACCGGCCTCCCGAGCGGACGCGCCTTCGCCGCCCTCTACCTCGCCTTCCTCGGTCGGCGCAACGGGCCGCGGGCCGGCTGGCTCCTGGCCAGCCTCGAGCCCACCTTCGTCGTCGCCCGACTCCGGGAGGCGGCCGGCGGACGCGGTGCGCTCGACGCCGTCGGCGCCGAGCAGCGACCAACCTGAGCCGCGACAATCACGGCATGACGAACGACGCCTCCGTCCCCACCTGCCGCCCGAGGCCGCCCCGATGAGCGTCGGCCTCGCCCGTCTCCGAGACGAACCCGACCGCATCCGCCAGGGCGCCGTCGACAAGGGCGAGGACCCGGCCGTCGTCGACGCCGCCCTCGCCCTCGACGAGCGCCGCCGCCGGCTCCTCGGCGAGGTCGACCGCCTCCGAGCCGAGCGGAACGCGGTGAGCAAGTCGGTCGGCGAGCGGATCCGGGCCGGCGCCGACCCGAACGTCCCCGAGATCGCCGCCGTCCGGGCCGAAGCCCGCGCCCTCGGCGATCGGATCGCCGAGCTCGAGCGGGAGCTCGCCGCCGTCGAGGTCGAGCTCGACGAGGCGCTCCTTCGGATCCCGAACCCGGCCGACCCCGACGTCCCCGTCGGCGGGCCCGAGGCGAACGTCGTCGTCCGCAGCTGGGGCGAGCCGCTGCCCCGCTCGGCCGTCGACCCCGACGGTCGGTCCTGGGAGCGGCGCCCCCACTGGGAGATCGGAGCCGAGCTCGGGATCCTCGACGAGCCGCGGGGGGCGAAGATCACCGGCTCCGGCTTCCCCGTCTACCGTGGGGCCGGGGCGCGCCTCGAGCGGGCCCTCATCAACTGGTTCCTCGACGTCCACGTCGCCGAGCACGGCTTCGTCGAGGTCTGGCCGCCGGCCCTCGTGAACGCGGCCTCGGCCCGCGGGACCGGCCAGATCCCGGACAAGGAAGAGCAGATGTACGTCGTCACCCGCGACGAGCTCTACCTCGTCCCGACGGCCGAGGTCCCGGTCACGAACCTCCACCGCGACGAGATCCTCGACGCCGCCGAGCTGCCGATCCGCTACTGCGCCTACACGCCCTGCTTCCGGCGCGAGGCCGGTGCCGCCGGTGCGGAGACCCGGGGGATCTTGCGGGTCCATCAGTTCGACAAGGTCGAGATGGTCCTCTTCGAGCGGCCGGAGGATTCGGCGGCGGCCCTCGAGTGGCTGACCGAGCGGGCCGAGGTCCTCCTCCGGCGGCTCGGGCTCGCCTATCGGGTCGTCCTCATGAGCACCCGGGAGATGGGCTTCGTCCAGGCGAAGAAGTACGACCTGGAAGCCTGGGCCCCGGGCGTCGAGCGCTGGCTCGAGGTGAGCTCCTGCTCGAACTTCCGCGACTACCAGGCCCGGCGGATGGCGATCCGCTATCGCCCCGAGCCGGGGGCGAAGCCGGAGCTCGTCCACACCCTCAACGGCTCGGGCCTCGCGCTCGCCCGGGTCGTCGCCGCCCTCCTCGAGACGTACCAGGAGCCGGACGGCTCGGTCGTCGTCCCCGACGTCCTTCGGCCGTACATGGGCGGTCTCACCCGGATCGAGCGCGCCTGAGCGGGTCCCGCGCCTGAACGGGGTCCCGGATCACGCATCGGCGCGAGGCGGCGCCGGTGTATCCTCGATCGGCGCGGAGAGGTGGCAGAGCGGTCGAATGCGGCGGTCTTGAAAACCGCAGGGCGCAAGCCCCGTGGGTTCGAATCCCACCCTCTCCGCCAGCGCGAACCGGGCACATCCGGCCCCTCCACTGAGTCCGGCGCGGGTTAGCCAACCATCAGTCGACGAATGTCCTCGATCCAGACTTCGCCGAGATCTGACCTGATCCGGTACACGATGACGTAGACCGCGCTTCCCACCGGGACGAGCGCCGCGATGAGTCCACTGTTTGCCCCCGGACCAGCCAGCAGCCGGAGTTCGCTGTGACTCGCGCCCCAGTCAGGCTGCTGTGCGATCTGCCGTATCGCTTTCG
>JBHORA010000196.1:0-7226 GCA_042408535.1 Chloroflexota bacterium
CCCCACCCTGCCGGGCCTGCCCTTCCGCCTGCCGCCGCAGCTCGAAGGGCTGCGCCGCCTTGCCTACAACTTCTGGTGGACGTGGCACCCCGACGCCAAGGCCCTCTTCCAGCGGATCGACGCCGCCGCCTGGCAGCGGTACCGGAACCCCGTCCTCCTTCTCGCCGGCGCCATCGACTGGTCGAGCCTCCTCGACGACCCGGCCTTCATGGCCCGGGCTCAGCAGGTCCTCCGGGACTTCGACGACTACCTCCGGAACGGCGCCCACCACTGGTTCCACCGCCGCCACGCCCGCCGGCTGGAGGGGCCGATCGCCTACTTCTGCGCCGAGTACGGCATCTACGAGGGCCTCGGCATCTACTCGGGCGGACTCGGCGTCCTCGCCGGCGACCACATGAAGGCCGCCTCCGACATGGCCCTCCCGGTCGTCGGGGTCGGTCTCTTCTACCGGCGGGGCTACTTCCGCCAGACCATCGACGCCGACGGCCACCAGGAACACGAGTACCGTGACTACGACGTCAGCCGGCTGCCCCTCCTCCGAGCCCAGGACCGGGAGGGCGGGCCCCTCTCGGTGCGGGTCGAACTCCCGGGGCGGGATCTGACCTGCGCCGTCTGGGTCGCCCAGGTCGGACGGGTCCCGATCCTCCTTCTCGACACCGACATCCCCGACAACCCCCCCTACGACCGGCCGATCACCCACACCCTGTACGTCCGCGGCCGGGAGATGCGACTCCACCAGGAGCTCGTGCTCGGCGTCGGCGGGGTTCGGGCGATCCGGGCCCTCGGCCTCGAGCCTGCCGTCTGGCACCTGAACGAAGGCCACAGTGCCTTCCTCCTCGCCGAGCGGGCCCGGGAGCTCGTTGCCGGCGGGCTGTCCCTCGACGAGGCCTGGGCGGCCGTCCGCCGCAACAGCGTCTTCACGATTCACACCCCGGTTCCGGCCGGCAACGAGCGCTTCGAGACCGGGCTCGTCCGCGCCATCGCCGGGCCTCTCTTCGACGGCGACGGCCGACCTGGCACCGGCGGCGTCCCCATCGACCGGATCCTCGAGCTTGGACGGGGCTCCGACGGCGACCCCGGACAGTTCGACATGACCGCCTTCTCCCTCCGCCTGACGAACGGCGCCAACGCGGTCAGCCGCCTCCATGCCGAGACGGCGAACGCGACCTGGCACGGGGTCAGCCCCCGTCCGATCCTTGGCGTTACGAACGGCATCCACGTCCCGACCTGGGTCGGCAACGCCATGCGAGCCCTCTTCGAGCGTTATCTCGACGTCGATCTCGACGATCTCGACGGCAAGGAGGACGTGGCTCGCTTCTGGGAGCGCCTCGATCGGATCCCGGCCGAGGAGCTCTGGGCGGCCCACCAGGAGCAAAAGACCGAGATGACCGTCTTCGCCCGGGGCCGGCTTCGGAGCCAGTTCGCCCGGCACGGCGAGGCGCCCTCGGTCCTCCGGGAGCTCGACGAGGTCCTCAAGCCGGAGGTCCTCACGATCGGCTTCGCGCGCCGCTTCGCGACCTACAAACGGGCAGGGCTCCTCTTCACCGACTTCGACCGCCTCGTCCGTCTCGTCAACAACCCCGAGCGGCCGGTCCAAATCGTCTTCGCCGGCAAGGCCCATCCCGCCGACCGACCCGGCCAGGCCGTCATCGGGGAGATCTTCCAAAAGACCCGCACGCCCGAGCTCCGGGGCCGCGCCTTCATCCTCGAGGACTACGACATGCGGATCGCCCGCTTCCTCGTCCAGGGCGTCGACGTCTGGCTGAACAACCCGCGCCGTCCGCTCGAGGCGTCCGGCACGTCGGGCATGAAGGCGGCGATCAACGGGGCAGTGAACGTCAGCATCCTCGACGGCTGGTGGGACGAGGGCTGGACCGGCGACAACGGCTGGGCGATCGGCGGGCGGGAGACGAATCCCGACGAGGCAGCCCAGGACTGGGCCGACGCGCTGGACCTCTATCGAGTCCTCGAGGAGGAGGTCGTTCCTCGCTACTACGATCGCGGCCCCGACGGGTTACCGCGGGCCTGGATCGAGACGATGCGGGCCTCCATTGCGAGCACCGTCTGGCGCTTCTCGACGACGCGGATGCTCCACGAGTACACGGAGCGGCTCTACCTCCCAGCCGCCGGGATCGAAGCCGAACCCACGGCCGCCCCCGCCCCGGTCCTCGGCCGGACCCTCGGCTGACCGCCGGTGACCGGCCGGATCTCCCTCGCCCTCGTCATCCACAGCCACCAACCCGTCGGTAACTTCGGCTGGGTCATCGCCGACGTCTACGAGCGCGCCTACCGGCCCTTCGTCGAGATCCTCGAACGGCATCCCGGAGTCCGCTGCGCCCTCCACTACAGCGGACCCCTCCTCGACTGGCTTCGCGCCGAGCGTCCTGCGTTCCTCGACCGGATCCGGGCCCTCGTTGAGCGCGGCCAGGTCGAGATCCTCGGCGGCGGCTGGGCCGAGCCGATCCTCGTCGGCCTCCCGACTACCGATCGGATCGGGCAGCTCCGGCGCCTCTCCGACGAACTCGAAGCCTGGCTCGGGCGACGACCGGCGGGCGCCTGGCTCGCCGAGCGGGTCTGGGAGCCGGACCTGCCCGTCGCCCTCGTCGATGCTGGCTACGCCTGGACGGTCCTCGACGACAACCACTTCCGGGCCGCCGCGATCCCCGAGGACGCCCTGTGGGGCCCGTACACGACCGACGATCAGGCCCGCCGGCTCACCGTCTTCGCCTCCGACCAGGGGCTTCGCTACCGGATCCCGTTCCGTCCGGTGGACGAGGTGATCGAGGTTCTCCGCCAGCGGGCGACGCCGGAGGGGGAGCGGCTCGCCGTCATGGGCGACGACGGCGAGAAGTTCGGTGCCTGGCCGACGACGTACGAGCACTGCTGGGGCCGGGGAGCCTGGATGGACCGCTTCTTCGACGCTCTCGAGGCGAACGCCGAGTGGCTGACCACGACGACCCCATCGTCCTGGCTCACCGGGCACGCCCCGATCGGTCGGGCCGCGATCCCGACCGCTTCCTACGCCGAGATGGGCGAGTGGGCACTCCCGGCCGACGAGGCTCGCCGGTACGCTGCGGCCGCGGCACGGCTCGCCGCCGAGGAGCGGCCAGAGCGCCGCTGGCTCCGCGGGGCATCGTGGCGGAACTTCCTCGTCAAGTACCGGGAGGCGAACGACCTCCACACGCAGATGCTCCGGGTCTCGGCAAAGGTCGACGCCCTCCCGGAAGGCCCCGCAAAGGAGATCGCGCGCCGGCACCTCTACCGGGGCCAGTCGAACGACGCCTACTGGCACGGCCTCTTCGGCGGCCTCTATCTCGCCCACCTGCGGCTCGCCGCCTTCGGCCATCTCATCGCCGCCGAAGACATCGCCGATCGGGTGAAGAACGGGCTGCTGAGGATCGAGCGAGCCGACCTCGACCTGGACGGCCGCGAGGAGGTCCTCCTTGCCGGGCCGGGTCAGGTCGTCCTCGTCGTGCCCGCTGCCGGGGGCAGCATCGGGGCGTGGGACGTGCGGGCGGCTCGTCACGCCCTCGCGGCGGTCCTCCGGCGGCGGCCCGAGGCGTACCACGCCCGGCTCCTCGAAGCCGAGCGCCCGCTGGCCATGACCGAGGCCGGCGGCGGCTCCGGAGCGGCCGATGTCGCCTCCATCCACGAGCTCAGCGCGGCGAAGGAGCCCGGCCTCGCCGAGCGCCTCGTCTACGACGACCACGAACTTCGGTCGGGGCTCGCCCGTCTCGTCGATCCGGCGCTCACCTTCACCGCCTGGCTGAGCGGCCGCGCGGTGGAGCTCGCCGACGTCCGCGACGGCGCGTACGACGTCGTCACTGCGGGTCCCGGATCGGTCCTCCTCCGCCGCAACGGCGGGTTCGCCGAGACCAACCTAAGCCGCGTCCCTGGCGCCGTTGCCGTCGAGAAGACCCTCCGCCTCGGTGGAGGGCGCCTCGACCCGACCCTCGAGCTCGAGGTGGTCTGGACGAGCCAGGCGGCTCCAATCCCCGGTCGCCCGGCGATCGAGTGGTCGTTCATGCTCCTCGGTGGCGGCGCCAATCCGGCCGCCTTCTGGGAGATCGACGGGGAGCGGACCCCTCACGACGCCCGGCGCCAGGCGACGGATGTCGGTCACCTGCGATCCGGGAACAGCGACCTCGGCCTGACGATCGAGACCGAAATCGACCCGCCGGCCGAGGTCTGGATCGCCCCCATCGAGACCGTCTCGAACTCGGAGAGCGGCATCGAGCGGACCTATCAGGGCAGCCAGCTCCTCTGTCTCTGGCCGGCTGGCCTCGCCCCGAATGAGCGCCGGCGGGCGGCGCTCCGCCACCGGATCCGGGTCGAGCGCGACCTCGCCGCCGAGGACCTCGACCTCGAGGGGCCCTGATGGAGCGCGGCCGGCTCGCCATCCACGCCCACTTCCACCAGCCCCTCCGGATCGACCCCTTCAGCGGCATCGTGCCGGCGGAACCAGCGGCAGCTCCCTTCCACGACTGGAACAGCCGGATCACCGCCGAGTGCTACCGGCCGAACGCCGAGCGCGGCAACCTGCGGCGGATCAGCTTCGACCTCAGCCCGACCCTCGCCGGCTGGCTCGCCGGCGCCGACGCCATTGCCTATCGAGGCTTCGTCGAGGCGGGGGCGAACGCCCTCGCCCAGCCGTACCACCACACGATCCTTCCCCTCGCTTCGGCCGCCGATCGGCGGACGGAGATGCGCTGGGGCATCCGCGACTTCGAGCTCCGCTTCGGGCGACGTCCGCGGGGGATCTGGCTGCCGGAAACGGCCGTCGACCTGCCGACCCTCCGGCTCGCTGCAGCCGAGGGGATCCGCTTCACGATCCTCGCCCCGTGGCAAGGGACCCCCGACGACGGCCAGCTCGACACCCGCCAACCGTACCGGGTCGACCTCGGTCCGGGCGTCGCGATGATCGTTGTCTTCTACGACGGCGCTCTCTCGGGGGCAGTCTCCTTCGACCCCGGGGCCACGTCGGACGCCGAGCGGTTCGCTCGGGAGCGGGTGACGGTCCGCCTCGGACGAACCCTCGCCAACGGCGGGGCACCCCTCGTCGCCATCGCCACCGACGGCGAACTGTACGGGCACCACCAGCCCTTCCGGGACCTCTTCCTCGAGCGCCTGACCGACAACCGCCCCGTCCACCCCGACTGGGGGTTCGACGTCGTCACCTTGCCGGCGGCCCTCGCCGACGTCGATCCCGCCTCCCTCCCCGAGGTGGGGATCGTCGAGCGGACGTCGTGGAGCTGCCACCACGGCGTCCTCCGCTGGAGCGCGGAGTGCGCCGACGCTGCCGACGGGCGCTGGAAGGCACCTCTCCGGGCCGCCTTCGAACGACTCGCGACGGCCATCGACATCGTCGCGGAGGCGGAGTTCGGCCGCCTGGCGGGGCGACCGGACCTGTGGGCCGCCCGGGACGCCTACGTCGACGTCGTCGATGGCGCCGCCACGGGGGCCGAGTTCGCCGCCCGGCGGCTCGCTGCGACGGCATCGACCGAGGAGCGCGGCCGCTTCCTCGCTCTCCTCGAGGCCGAACGCTGGCGGCTGGCGATGTTCGCCAGCGACGCCTGGTTTTGGGAGGACCCGGTCCGCTTCGAGACGAAGCAGGCGCTCCGGGCCGCCGCGCGGGCCGTCCGGCTCGTCGACGGAGCCGTCGGCACCCGCCTAGAGGAACGCCTCGTTGCCGACCTCGAGCTCCTCCGGTCGCCGTCGACGGGGGCGACGGGAGCGGAGCTCTATCGCGAAGCCCTGGCGGAGGTCGGCCAGCCGCCCCCGTGATTCTGGCCGCTCCGGGGAGACCGGGTGCGTTCGGGGGGCTGGCTGCCCCCGTGAGGCTAGCCGCTCCGGGGTGACCGGGTGGTTCCGGGAGGTTGGGTGCTTCCGGGGCGCCGGGTGGCCTTCATGGGTGGCTCGCCGAGCACCGTTGTCCCGCGGCCGCTCGAATCCGGGGGCAGCGGGGCTGACTCGAGGACCCGGCGGATGACGAGGGCCGCGGCGAGCCGAAGGAACCCCTCTCCCTCCAGGGGCCGGCCGAGGAGCTGCCGGGCGCGCTCGAGGCGGTAGACGACGGTTCGGGGGGCCAGCCCGAGGCGCCGTGCCGTCGCCCGCGCGTTCCCTCGGCAGGCGATGTAGGCGGCGAGGGTCTCGGCGAGGGCGGAGCCGGTTCGACGCCCGCCGGAGAGGGGACCGAGCTCGGCGACCACTGCCTCCCGTGCGAGGGCTTCGTCGGCGAGGATGAGTCGCTCGAGGGCGAGGGCGCCGGGGTCGAGGACGCGGCCCCAGAGGCCGAGCCGAACGGCGACGCGGAGGGCGGCGACGGCCGTCCCCGCGGCCCGGGCCACGGCGATGATCCCTTCGGCCTCGCGGGCTCGGACGGCCACCCACTGCTGGCTGCCGGCGAACTCGCCGAGCGCTTCGACGAGCCGTGACCAGCGGGGCCATCGCGTTTCGGCGAGGACGACGAGGCGGCCGGCTCGCGTTCCGGCGATCGGCAGGAGCCCGGAGCGACGGGCGCCGGCGGCTTCGAGGACGTCGCCCCGAGCACCGGCCGGACGTGGGGGAAGGCTGCCGCCGACGGCGACGAGGAGGCGCCCCAGGTCGGGGTCCTCGTCGCCGAGCTCACGGCCGAGGTCGGCAACGAGGAGGTCGTAGGCAGCGTCGGGATCGAGGCCCAGGGCGAGCGCTCGCCGGGTGATCCGGGCGGCGGCCTCGGCGTCGCCGGCGGGGAGATCGAGGATCTCGTCGAGGAGCTCCCGGCGTGCCGCCGCGGCACGGGCTGCTGCCTCGCGTTCGGCCTCGGCGTGGCCGGCAGCGATCGCCGCGGCCGCCGCGTCCCCGATCCGGAGGAGCACCCCGCCGAGGGCAGCGAGGGCGGGCCCGTCGGCGATGCCCCCATGGACGGCCGCCTCCCAGATGACCCAACCTGCCGAGAGAACCCGGTCGAGGGGCTTGGCGACGGGTTCGCCGCGGCGGGCTGCGGCTGCTCCCGCCTCCCGGAGCGGTTCGAGGGCTGCGGCGTCGACGACACCGTCGGCTCGGAGGCGGTCCACGATCCAGTCGAGAGATGCCTCGACGAGGCGCCGTTCCTCGGCCTCGTCGAGGGCAACGAGGGTTGTGTCGGCCGGTCGGCGACTCGTTCGTGCAGCACCGGGGGCCCGCTCCGGTGCCGCGGCGGGGGCCCGCTCCGGTGCCGCGGCGGGGGCCTCCGGTGCCGCGGCGGG
>JBHORA010000204.1:0-119851 GCA_042408535.1 Chloroflexota bacterium
CGAGGCCCCCGTCGGCCGACCGTTGGCCGACCTCTTCGGCGACGTCGTCCTCGATGTCGACGTCAAGCCGAACCGGGGTGACGCCCTCTCCCTCGTCGGCCTCGCCCGGGAGGTCGCGGCGGTGACCGGGGCCCAGGTCCGCTTGCCGCCGGCCGACGTCGTCGAGGAGGGGCCTCCCGTCGAGGACCGCCTGAGCGTGAGCGTCGAGGAGCCCCGGCTCTGTCCCCGCTTCGTCGGTCGCTGGGTCGACGGGGTCCGGGTCGGCCCCTCGCCCGATCGCGTCCAGATGCGCCTCCTCGCGGCCGGGATGCGGCCGGTGAGCAACGTCGTCGACGCCTCGAACTACGTCATGCTCGAGCTCGGCAAGCCGATCCACACCTTCGACGCCGCAGCCGTCGAGGGCGGGCGGATCGTCGTCCGGCGGGCTCGGCCCGGGGAGACCCTGGAGACCCTCGACCACGAGGAGCGAAGCCTCGACCCGGAGACCCTCCTCATCGCCGATCCCCGAGGGCCGCTCGCCATCGCTGGGGTCATGGGCGGCGCCGCCTCCGAGGTCAGCGAGGCGACCCGCTCGGTCATCATCGAGTCGGCGATCTTCGATCCGGTGAGCGTCCGCCGGACGGCCTTCCGCTACGCCCTCCGCTCCGAGGCGAGCCTCCGCTTCGAGAAGGGGCAGGAGTTCGGCCTCGCTCCCTTCGGGGCCGACCGGACCGCCCACCTCATCGTCGCCTGGGCGGGCGGGACCGTCGCCCGGGGCCGGGTCGACACGAACCCCCGGGAGCCGGAGCCGGTCCGCATCCCCTTCCGGCCGGCCCGGGTGAACCGCCTCCTCGGGACCGACCTCTCCGGCACCGAGCAGCGGCAGCTCCTCGCCCGGGTCGGGGTCGAGACCGAGCCGGCCGGCGGGGAGGTCCGCGTCCCGATCGCCCGGGGCGAGCGTCCCCGGGACACGGCTGCCCCCGCCGCTCAGTGCCTCGTTGCCGTCGTCCCGCCCTGGCGCCGGGATCTCGCCATCGAGGCCGACATCGCCGAGGAGATCGCCCGGGTCGCTGGCTACGAGCGGATCGCTGGGACTCGGCCGGACACGGCGATGCCGCCCTACCGACGGTCGCCGCTCGCGGTCCGCGACGCCGTTCGGGCCGCCCTCGTCGGCGCCGGCCTGGCCGAGGTCGTCACCCACGCCCTCGTTGCTCCAGAGGACCTCGAGGCGTACAGGCTGCGCCGCCCGGTGCCGTCCCTCGACGATCCGGAGCCGGTCCCGACGCCGATCCGGGTCACGAACCCCCTCTCGAGCCTCCACTCCGTCCTCCGCCAGAACCTCTTCCCGAGCCTCGTCGGGGTCGTCCTCCTCAACCTCCGGCGGGGACGACCGGGGGTCGCCATCTTCGAGGTCGGCAAGGGGTACGGGCGTGGATCGTCGGGGCCCGTCGAGTGGTGGCGACTCGGGATCGCCCTTGCCGGGGCGGCAACCCCGCCGTCGCCCCTCCTCCCGCGGCGGAGCTTCGACCTCGACGACGCGAAGGGCCTCGTCGAGCACATTGCGGCGGCCCTCGGCTTCGGCGAGCCCCGCTTCGAGGCGGAGGTGGACGAACCGCTCTTCCACCCGGGTCGGACGGCTCGGGTCGAGGCGCAGCACGGGTCCGACTCCACCGCCCTCGGCCTCGTCGGGATCGTCGGCGAGCTCCACCCGGCCCGCCTCGAGGCCCTCGAGATCCGGGACCGCCTCGTCCTCGCGGAGCTCGCCGTCCGTGGCCTCGGGGCCGGGTCCCTCGAGCCACCGAAGGTCGTCGCGCCGCCTCGGCATCCGACGGTCGAGCGGGACGTCGCCGTCGTCGTCGGCGAGACGATCCCGGCGGCAAGGGTCGGCGAAACGATCCGGACCTCGGCGGGGCCGCTCCTGCGCCGCCTCCAGCTCTTCGACGTCTACCGTGGCGCCCCCCTCGCCGAAGGCGAGCGGAGCCTCGCCTACCGGCTCACGTTCTGGACGGAGGGTCGAACGCTCACCGAGGAGGAGGTCGAGGCTGCCCTCGCCTCAGTGACGGCGGCCCTCGCCCGGGAGGTTGGAGGTCGCCTCCGGAGCTGAGGCGCCGTCGACCGGCCGGCTCGGGGTCGTCCGGCCGAGCGACGGCAGATGGTCCGCCTTGCGGTGAGGAGCACCCCGCTGCTACGCTTGCCGGTCGCCCGCCGGGGCCGTCGGCGCCGGCCATGTATCTGGGGAGCACGCGGTGGATGTCGCCGAATTCTTGAGCTCGATCGACCTCTTCGATCTCCTCACCGTCCTCTTCGTCTTCGCCATGTTCATCCTCGGGGTCATCCAGGGGACGATCCGGCGCGTGCTCGGCCTGGCGGCGATCACCTTCTCGTTCCTCCTCGCCAGCCAGCTCCGGGAGCCCCTCGGCGCCTTCCTCGCCGCGAACTGGACGCACCTGCCGGCGGAGTACAGCTACATGGTCGGCTACGGGACCATCTTCCTCGCGGCGAGCGTCGCCTCGAGCCTCGTCATCCAGGGCTTCTACCGGCCCCAACCCCTCTTCGAGCGGGCGACGTTCCTCGACGAGCTCCTCGGCGGGGCCGTCGGCGTCGTCCAGGCGCTCGTCGTTCTGGGAGCGGTGATCGTCATCCTCGACTCCTTCTTCCGGATCCCCGGCATCGCGCCAAACCCGAACGAGCTCGGGATCCTCCGCGACCTCTTCTCGGCCTACGATCGATCCGGAACGGCCGTCCTCTTCCGTGAGACCCTCATCCCGGCCTTCTTCAGCATCGTCGGTGGCTTCGTCCCCGACGCCGTCCGTGGCCTCTTCGCCGCCGGTCGCTGAGCCCCTCGCCGGGCGCCTCCCCGACGCGGGGCCGGTCACGACGGCCTCGCTCCTCCCACCCCTCGTGCCTCGCTCGATCCTCGCCGGGCCGACCCTCGAGGCGGCTCGCGCCCTCCTCGGCACCCTTCTCGTCCGCGACGGTCCTGGCCCGGAGCGGCGGATCGGTCGGATCGTCGAGGTGGAGGCGTACATCGGCGTCGAGGATCGGGCCTGCCACGCTCGGTTCGGGCCGACCAAGCGGAACGGCGTCATGTTCGGGCCGCCGGGGCGGGCCTACGTCTACCGGGTCTACGGGATGTACGACTGTTTGAACATCGTCACCGAGCCCGAGGGCTCGCCGGCGGCGGTCCTCGTTCGGGCCATCGAGCCCCTCGCCGGGCTGGCGGCCATGCGCCGCGCCCGGGCGTCGGTCGCCGCCGAGCGCCACCGCTGGTCGGCCGAGCGGACAGCCGCCGAGGTGGCCCGGATCGAGGGCCTCCCGGTCGCGCGGCTGGCGAGCGGCCCGGGCCTCGTCGGGGCCGTCCTCGGCCTCGACCCGAGCTGGTCGGGGGTCGACCTCTGCGATCCCGCCTCGCCCCTCCGTCTCCATCGGGGACTCGCCGACGAGGAGGACCCGCCCGTCGCCGTCGGGCCGCGGGTCGGCGTCGACTACGCCGGGGAGCCGTGGCGCAGCCTCCCTTGGCGTCTCGCCATCGGCGGCCACCCGGCGGTGTCGCGGCCGCCGCTCGAGGGCCGGCGCGGCCGGCGCTGACGATGGACGACCGATCCCTCGAGATCCTCGAGTTCCCGAAGATCCGAGCCCGGCTCGCCGACCTGACGACCTTCGGCCCGGCCCGCCGGCTCGCCGAGACCCTCGTCCCGAGCGCCGATCCGCTCGTCGTCGCCCGCGCCCTCGACGAGACGGACCAGGCTCGAGCCCTTCGAGCCGAGCGCCCCGAGGTCGGCATCGGTGGCGCCGTCGACATCGGCCCCGCCGTCGAGCGCGCCGCCCGAGGTGGCCGCCTCGAGCCGGTCCAGTTCCTCGGCATCGCCGAGACCCTCGACGCCGCGGCCCGCCTGGCGACCCAGCTGGCCGACGACCGCCGACCCCTCCTTCGGGACCTCGCTCGCCGGCTCCACCCCCTGCCCGCCCTCCGAGCCACCCTCGCCCGGAGCTTCGATCCGGCCGGCGAGCTCCTCGATACCGCGTCGCCGAAGCTCGGTGCCCTCCGGGCGGCCGTCCGGGTCGCCTACGAGCGCCTCCGGCGTCGCCTCGACAGCCTCGTCGCGTCCGAGCTCGGCGCGGCGCTCCAGGAGCCGATCGTCACGATCCGGAACGGCCGCTACGTCGTCCCGATCCGGGCCGAGGCACGGTCACGGGTCCGGGGCATCGTCCACGACGCTTCGTCGAGCGGCCAAACCCTCTTCGTCGAGCCCCTCGTCGTCGTCGAACTCGGCAACGCCTGGCGCGAGGCTCAGGCGGCCGAGGCCGAGGAGGTCGATCGGATCCTCGACGAGCTCTCCGCCCTCGTCGCTGCCCACGCGCCCCTCCTCCGGGAGACCCTCGACGCCCTGGCGACCCTCGACTTCTGGCTGGCGAAGGCTCGGCTCGCCGAAGCCCTCGAGGCAGTCCGACCAGACCCGAGCGCCGACGGCAGCCTCGACCTCCGGGCCGCCCGTCATCCGGGTCTCGGGTCGACAGCGGTCCCCATCGACGTCCACCTCGGCGGCGAGTTCTCCGCCCTCGTCGTCACCGGGCCGAACACCGGCGGCAAGACCGTCGCCCTCCGGACGATCGGGCTCCTCGCCCTCATGCACCAGGCCGGACTCCACGTCCCGGCGGCAGCCGGCAGCCGACTCCCGGTCTTCCTCGACGTCTTCGCCGACATCGGCGACGAGCAGTCGATCGCCCAGTCGCTGTCGACCTTCTCGGGTCACCTTCGACGGATCATCACCATCGTCGAGCGGGCGGGCCCGGGGTCCCTCGTCCTCCTCGACGAGCTCGGGGCTGGGACGGACCCGACGGAGGGCTCGGCCCTCGCCCAGGCGATCCTCGACCACCTCCTGGCCGCCGGTGCCCTCGTCGCGGCGACGACCCACTCGGCCGAGCTGAAGGTCTACGCCCACACGACGCCCGGGGTCCGGAACGCGGCCGTCGAGTTCGACCTCGAGACCCTCCGCCCCACGTACCACCTCTCCATCGGTCTCCCGGGCGGGAGCCAGGCCTTCGCCATCGCCGAGCGGCTCGGGCTGCCGGCGGCCATCGTCGACGCCGCCCGGGGCCGGCTCACCGAGGACGAGCGGGCCTTCGAGGCGACCCTGGCCCGGATCCGCGAGGCGGAACGGGAGGCGGCCGCGGCCCGCGATGCGGCTCGACGGGCCGAGGAACGGGCGACCGAGGCGCTCCGGGCGGCCGAGGAAGAGCGCCGCCGGGCGCGGGCCGAGCGGGAGGCGATCCTCGCCGCCGCCCGGGCCGAGGCCGAGGCGATCGTCGAACGACTCCGCGGCGAGCTGGAGGGAGCACGGCGGGCTCTCGAGCGGGAGACGCTCACCGTGCCGCGGATCGACGAACGGATCGCTCGTGCCGAGGCTGCCCTCGCCGCGCTACCGGCCGCCCCCCGGCCCGAGGCGGCGCCATCGTGGCAGGTCGGCGATTGGGCCCGGAGCCGGAGCGGCGCCTGGGAGGGCCGGGTCGTCGCCATCGACCGAACCCGACGACGGGCGAGGCTCGAGAGCGGCGGCAAGCGGGTCTCCGTCGACCTCGCCGAGCTCGTCAAGACCGCCCCGTCGACGTGGGCGGAGCTAGGGGTGACCGAGCGGAGAACGAACCGGGCCGGCCTCGGCCTCGAGCGGGTGCGGCGGATCGCGAGCTCCCTCGACCTCCGGGGGGCGAGGGTCGAGGAGGCCGTCGCTGTCCTCGAGCGCTACCTCGAGGATGCCGCCCTCGCCGGCCTCGCCGAGGTGACGATCGTCCACGGCCTCGGGACCGGCGCCCTCCGGGATGCCGTCCGGGCAGCGGCGGCGGCCCATCCCCTCGTCGCCGGCGTTCGCGGTGGGGGACCGAACGAAGGTGGGGACGGGGTGACGGTCGTCGCCCTCTGATCGGCGCTCCTCTCAGTGGCTGCTCGGTCCCTTCGGCGGTGCCGTCTCCACCGCCCCAGCGGCCGGGTTGCCTCGGCGGCAGGGATGGGCACGCTAGGATAGGGACCGCGATGACCGTCCCTGCCTCCATCGGCTGCTCCGTCCGCGTCTCTCTCCGCCCCGGGACGAGCCGCCTCCCTCGCCCGTGACGAGCCCGCCGCTGGCGACGGTCGAGCCTGCCCCGGGCCTCGCCGGCCTCCTCGACGAGCTTCGTTGGCGGGGCCTCTTGCACGCCGCGACCCCCGGCCTCGCCGCTCGTCTGGCGACGGGGCGCCCGATCGCCGGCTACAACGGCTTCGACCCGACGGCCCGCTCCCTCCACGCCGGCAACCTCGTCCCGATCTTCGGCCTCATCCACCTCCAGCAGCGGGGCGGCCGTCCGGTCGTCGTCATCGGCGGCGGGACCGGGATGATCGGCGATCCCTCGGGCCGGACGACCGAGCGGGCCCTCCTCGACGCCGACACCCTGGCCGCGAACGGCGCGGCCATCCGGGCTCAACTCGAGCGGTTTCTCGACCTCGAACCTGGCCCGAGCGGGGCGCTCGTCGTCGACAACGCCGAGTGGCTCGGCCGCCTCTCGCTCATCGAGTTCCTCCGGGACGTCGGGAAGCACTTCACCGTCCCCTACATGCTCGACAAGGAGTCGGTCCGGACGCGCCTCGAGCGGGGCCTCTCCTACACGGAGTTCAGCTACATGCTCCTCCAGGCCTACGACTTCCTCCACCTCTACCGGGTCTACGGGGTCGAGCTCCAGATGGGCGGAGCCGACCAGTGGGGGAACATCACCGCTGGCCTCGAGCTCATCCGGAGGGTCGTCGGGGGCGGCGAGGAGGGGAGCGGGGAGGAGCTCGCCCACGGGCTCTGCTATCCGCTCCTCACCCTCCCCTCGGGCGAGAAGTTCGGCAAGACGGCGGCCGGGACCTCGATCTGGCTCGACCCGGAGCTCACCTCGCCCTTCGCCTTCTACCAGCACTGGCTGAACGCCCCCGACGCCGATGTCCCGACGTACCTCCGCTTCTTCACCCTCCTCGGGCGGGCCGAGATCGAGGCGCTCCTGGCCGAGGGCGCCCTCCGGCCGGAGGCGAGGCTGCCGCAACGGGTCCTGGCGCGAGACCTGACGGCCCGGGTCCACGGGGCGGCGGCAGCGGAGCGGGCGGAGCGGATGTCGACCCTCGCCTTCTCGGACGAGCCCGTCGAGGACCCCGAGCTCCTCGAGGCCCTCTGGCGGGAGGCGGACGGCTTCGACGTCCCGCCGAGCCTCCGCGGGGCGCCGGTTGCCGTCTTCCTCGCCGAGACCGGCCTCGTCGCCTCCCGGAGCGAGGCGCGCCGCCTCGTCGCCGGGGGCGGGGTGACGCTGAACGGCCGGCGGCCGACGAGCCACGACGAGCCGGTCCCGGAGCCGATCGCTGGGCGCTACTGGCGGGTCGGGATCGGGCGCCGGAGCCGGCGGACGGGTCGCCTCGTCGAGGGCGGCTAGCGGAGCGCCGGCCGCGGCCCAGGAGACGGCCCCTGGGTCCGCGAGGCGACGCTCTCGGGCGGCGGTGCGGGTGGCTGGTGCCAGCCGCCAGCGCTCCCTCTGGTCAGCGCAGGGCCGCCTTCTTCAGGGCCGGTGACGGCGCCGGAGGACGGCGACAACCTCGTCGGGCGGTAGGCTCCGCTCGGCAAGAAGGACGAGGAGGTGGTAGAGGAGGTCGGCCGCTTCGCCGGCGAGAGCGGCGCGGGTCGTCGCCCGAGGCCCTTCGGGCGCCGCTCTCTCGGGCGCCGCTCCCTCGGGCGCCGCTCCGTCGCCGGAGGCTTCGCGCCAGGCGTCGTCCTTGGCGGCGAGGAGGACCTCGACGGCCTCCTCGACGACCTTACGGCCGACGGCTTCCGGGCCACCGGCGAGGAGGGCGGCGGTGTACGAGCCCGGCGGCCGGCTGGCCGCCCGCTCGGCGATCGTGTCCCAGAGGACGGCGAGCCAGGCGAAGGCGGCCTCGGTCGCCGGTTCGGCTCGGCGGGGGAAGGGCCGGCCGCCATCGGGCTGGCGGTCGCCGGGCGAACCCGTCTCGGGGCCCGTCCCGGGGCGAGTCTCGGCAGCGCCGGCGAGCGCTGCGGGGTCTCCTCCGTCAGGGGGCGGATCGAAGCAGCTTCGGGTGCCTCGGTGGCAGGTCGGGCCCGCCGGATCGGCCCGGAGGAGGAGGGCGTCGGCGTCGCAATCGACGGCGATCGAGCGGAGTCGGAGGACGTTCCCGCTCGTCTCGCCCTTCCGCCAGAGTCGCCCTCGGGAGCGGGAGTGGAAGTGAACCTCGCCGGTCCGGAGGGTCGCTTCGAGGGCTTCGGCGTCCATGGAGGCGACCATGAGAACCTGCCCGGAGGCTGCGTCGACGACGACCGCCGTCGCGAGGCCGTCGGGCCCGAAGCGAACCCCCTCGGGCGCGATGGCAGCCGGGGAGGCGGGCGCGGCACCGGAGCCAGGGTCCGCCACGATCTCGGCCCCCGGGGTGGGATGCGCTCCCTCGGTCGGGACCACGTCAGGCTCCCCGCACGAGCCTGACCGGGATTCCGGCCGAGGCCATCGCCGCCTTGACGGCCGCGATCGAGTGGATCCGGCGGTGGAAGATGGAGGCGGCAAGGACGGCGTCGGCACCGCCGTCGCGGACGGCGGCCACGAAGTCGTCGGGACCGGCTGCGCCGCCCGAGGCAATGACGGGCACCGAGACCCGGCTCGTGATCGCCCGCAGGAGGTCAGTGTCGTAGCCCGAGCGAGTCCCATCGCGGTCGATGGAAGTGACGAGGAGCTCGCCGGCGCCGAGGGCGACCGCCCGCTCGGCCCAGGCGACGGCATCGAGCCCCGTTGGCCGTCGCCCCCCGGCGACGACGACCTCCCAGCTCGGGCTCTCACCGTCCGAACCGGCGGCGGGACCTCGGGCCGGCCGCCGCCGGGCGTCGATGGCGACGACGACGGCCTGGCTCCCGAAGCGACGGGCGCAGCGGCGGACGAGGGCCGGGTCGGCAACGGCGGCCGTGTTGAGGGAAACCTTGTCGGCCCCGGCCCGGAGGACGGCCCGCATGTCGGTCACCGAGCGAACACCGCCCCCGACGGTGAGGGGGATGAAGGCCCGCCGCGCCGTCCGCTCGACGATGTCGAGGAGCGTCGAACGGCCCTCGGGGGCGGCGGCGATGTCGAGGAAGACGAGCTCGTCAGCTCCCTCGGCGGCGTAGCGCTCGGCGAGGGTCGGGGGGTCGCCCTCGTCGACGAGGTCAACGAAGCGGGTTCCCTTGACGACCCGACCGTGGGCGACGTCGAGGCAGGGGATGACCCGTCGGCGGAGCATCTTAGGCCGTGCGCTCGAGGTGGCGCGGCGGAGCGCCCGTCTCGGTGGCCCGGCTCTCGGCACCGGTCCGCTCGGCGCCGACGAGGGCGAGAAAGTTGGCCAGGAGACGGAGCCCGTCGGAACCGGATCGCTCGGGGTGGAACTGGACGCCGAGGAGCCGACCCCGGGCGACGGCCGACACGAAGGGCTGGCCATGGGTCGTCCAGGCGAGGACCGCTCCCTCGGCTCGGCCGATCGGCGCTCCAGCGTAGGAGTGGACGAAGTAGAAGTCCGCTCCGTCGGGGATCCCCTCGAAGAGGGGATGGGGACGCGTCCGCGCGACCTGGTTCCAGCCGATGTGGGGCAGGGTCGGGGCTCCGACGAGGCGGACCGTTCGGCCCGGAAGGATGCCGAGCGTCTCGGCGCCGTCCTCGTCGCTCGCCTCAAAGAGGAGCTGGAGGCCGAGGCAGATGCCGAGGTAGGGGCGATCGGCCTCGATCCAGTGGCGGAGCGGCTCGACGAGCCCCTGGCGGGAGAGCCGGACCATCGCCGGTCGGGCGGCGCCGACGCCGGGCACGACGAGGGCGTCGATCCCCCGGAGGTCCGCGGGCCGGCGGACGAGCGTCGCCCGGCCGCCGGCGGCGACGACGGCCTGCTCGATGCTGACGAGGTTCCCGGCCCCGTAGTCGACGATGCCGACCCGAACCGGTGCCCCGCCCTGGGGAACGGGCACCGTCACCGAAGGACCCCCTTCGTCGAGGCGACGCCGACCCGCCGCGGGTCCGGCTCGCACGCGGCCCGGAGGGCGCGGCCGAGGGCCTTGAAGGCCGCCTCAGCGAGGTGATGGTCGTTCCGACCGCGACCGCTGAGGTGGACGGTCAGGCCACCCGTTCGGGCGAAGGCTTCGACGGCGTGCTCGACGAGCTGGAGCGGGAGACCGCCGACCCGCTCGCCCCGGAAGGGGAGTTCGACGACGGCGTAGGGTCGACCGCCGACGTCGACGACGGCCTCGGCGAGGGCCTCGTCCATCGGCACCGCCGCCTGGCCGAAGCGAGCGATCCCGGACCGGTCGCCGAGGGCTCGGTCGAGGGCCGTCCCGAAACAGAGGGCAACGTCCTCGACGGTGTGGTGCTCGTCGACCTCGAGGTCACCCGAGGCCCGGATCTCCAGGTCGAAGCAGGCGTGGTGGGCGAGGCTGGCGAGGAGGTGGTCGTAGAAGCCGATCCCGCTCGCGACGGTGGCCCGACCGCTCCCATCGAGGTCGAGTTCGACGAAGACGTCGGTCTCCCGGGTCCGGCGCTCGACGACGCTCCGGCGACGACGAGCCTCCGACGGCGTCGAGCCGTCCGAACGGTCGCCCGCGCCGTTCGTCCCGGTCGGTGTCGTGCGCTCCTCGCTCATCGTCCGTCGTCGCCTCCCTCCGTCCTCGCGGGTTCGGTCTCCGCCTCGCTGACCTCGGCGGCGGCCATCTCTGCAGCGATGGCCCTCGCAGCCTCGATGAGCCGGTCGTTCTCGGCCGGCGCCCGGACCGTGAAGCGGAGACAGCCGGCGAGGACGTGGCCAGCGCCGAAGGTCCGCGGGACGAGGCCCCGCCGGAGGAGGGCCTCGGCGACCGCCGCCGCTCGGCTCGGCTCCGCGAAGTCGACGAGGAGGAAGTTCGTCACCGACGGCCCCACCCGCCAGCCGAGATCGCTGAGCGCCGCCGCAAGGCGGGGCCGCTCGGCCTCGATCCGGGCGACGTTCTCGTCGAGAGCCGTCGGATCGCGGAGGACGGCCGTGCCGACGGCGACCGAGGGAACGCTCACCGAGCCGGGCGGCCGGTACGGTTCGAGGCGAGCGATCGTTGGCCGAGCGGCAACGGCGAAGCCGACCCGGGCCCCGGCGATGGCGTAGGCCTTCGAGAGGGTCCGGACCGTGACGACGTTCGGCCAGCGACGGTGGCGGACGACGGCTCGGCGACCGACGAACTCGGCGTAGGCCTCGTCGAGGACGACGATCGGGGCCGGGCGGCCTGCGGCGGCGGCGTCGCTGGCAATGGCGTCGAGGAGGGCGTCGAGGCTGCCCTCGGGCTCGGGCTCCCCGGTCGGATTGTTCGGGTCGCAGAGCCAAACGAGGTCGGCCCGAGCGGCCGCCGCCCGGACGGCCTCGCCGTCGAGGCGCCAGCCCTCGCGGGCCGGGCGGCGGTGGACGGCGAGGACCGAGGCCGGTCGCTGCTCGCTGAGGACGCGGTACATGGCGTAGGTAGGGACCGGGACGACCGCCCTCCCTCCGGGCGGGAGGAAGGCCTTCGCGCAGAGGTCGAGGACCTCGTCGGCACCGGCCCCGACGAGGATCTCGTCGGGCTCCACTCGGTAGACGTCGGCGGCGGCCTCGACGAGGCGACGGTAGTCGCTCGGTGGGTACTCGCTCACGGGGACGTCGAAGCGGCCCGCGGCGAGGACCCGGGTCGCGGCCGCCGGTGGGGCCGGGCTCGTGTTCAAGTCGAAGCGGATGACGTCGGTCGGATCGAGACCGTATCGGGCGGCGACCTGCTCCGTCGTCGCCTCCCAGGCATAGCCGGCTGGCGCGATGGGGGAGGCGAACGTGACCGGCGTCGGGCTCATCGATCGCCCCTCGCCAGGGCCCCGTCCTCGGGAGGAGCTGGAGCCCCTTCGACGGGCGCCTCCGGGCCGCCGAGGCGGGCGAAGCGGACCTCGACGGCCGCCCGGTGGGCGAAGAGGCCCTCGGCCGCCGCCAACTCGCCGATGGTCGCCCGGAGGGCGGCGAGGCCGGGTCCGGAGATGCGCTGGACCTGGACGAAGCGCCCGTAGTGCTCGACGGAGAGGGCGCCGCAGGATCGGGCGAGGCCGCCCGTCGGGAGGACGTGGTTCGCCCCGCTGGCGTAGTCCCCGGCCGACTCCGGTGCCCAGCGACCGACGAAGACCGAGCCCGCGTTCCGAATCCGGCCGACGAGGGCCTCGGGATCGGCGACGTCGAGGGAGAGGTGCTCGGGGGCGTAGTCGTTCACGAAGGCGATGGCCGCCTCGAGATCGGGGACGAGGACGATCCGGCCGTGCTCGGCGAGGGCCGTCTCGAGGACGTCCCGGCGAGGCGCGCTGGCGAGCTGGCGGAGGAGGGCTGCCTCGACCGCGTCGGCGACGGCTGGGCTCGTCGTGACGAGGATGGCCGGCGAATCGGGTCCGTGCTCGGCCTGGGTCAGGAGGTCGGCGGCCGCGACTTCGGGATCGGCGCTTTCGTCGGCGAGGACCATCCCTTCCGAGGGACCGGCAGGAAGGTCGATCCCGACGCTTCCGGCGAGCTCGAGCTTAGCCGCCGTGACGTACGGGTTGCCGGGCCCGACGATCCGATCGACGGGGCGGCAGCCCTCCTCGGGCAGGCCAACGGCGAGGGCGGCGACGGCCTGGGCGCCCCCGGCGACGAGGACCCGCTCGAGGCCGAGGAGGCCGGCCGCCCCGGCCAGGACGGGGTGGAGCTCGCCGTCGGGACCGGCCGGCGAGGCGGCGACGATCTCGCCGACGCCGGCGACCTGCCCGGGGACCACGCCCATGACGAGGGACGATGGATACGGGGCTCGACCCCCGGGGGCATAGGCGCCAACCCGGTCGAGGGGGATCCAGCGTCGCTCGATCTCGACCCCAGCCACGGTCGTGACCCGCACCGAGACCGGGAGCTGGGCCTCGGCGAACCGGCGGACGTTGGCGATGGCCGCCTCCAGGGCACCGCGAATGCTGGCCGGCAGCCGGTCCCGTGCCGCGACGAGGTCGCGGCGCTGAAGGAAGAGACGACCGTCGGCGAGGCCGCCACCGAAGGTCCGGTTCGCCTCCCGAACCGCGGCGGCCCCGTCCCGGGCGACGGCCTCGATGATCCGACGGGCGGCCTCGCGAACGGCCGGGTCCGGGACGGCGCCCCGGCGGACGAGGGCGGCCCGCTCGGCGGCGACGGCTGGCTCGTCGGCAGCCGCGCCGAGGTCGAGCCGACGGTGGCGGAGGGTCGTCGGGGTGGCGCTCACGGGACGATCTTCTCGATCGGCAGGACGAGGATCCCGGACGCACCGGCCGCTTTCAGGCGGGGCAGGAGACCCCAGACTTCGTCGGCCCCAACGACGGAGTGGATGGCGATCATCCCGTCGTGGGCGAGGGGGATGACCGACGGGGAGGCGAGGCCTGGCAGGAGGGCCTCGAGCTCGGGCAGCTTCACCGCCGGGGCGTTCATCATGACGTACTTCTTGTCGCGGGCGGCGATGACGGCCCCGAGCATCGTCTCGATGGCCGCCAGCTGCTCGGCTCGTTCCTGGCGAGCGCCGGGATTGGCGACGAGGACGGCCTCCGAGTCGAGGATGTCGCCGATCGGGCGGAGCCCGTTCATGGCCAGCGTCGAGCCGGTCGAGACGAGGTCGACGATGGCCTCGGCGAGACCGAGGCGCGGGGCGACCTCGACGGCACCCGAGATCGGGATGACGTCGACCGGGATCCGGCGCTCGGCGAAGAAGCGGCGGGCGGTGTTCGGATGGGCCGTCGCGACCCGGAGCCCGGCCAAATCTTCGACGACCTGGTACGGGGTGTCGTTCGGGACAGCGGCGGCCAGCCGACAACGACCGAAGCCGAGGGCACGAACCCGGGGCAGCTCGGCGCCCGCCTCGGCGAGGAGGTCGATCCCGGTGATTCCCAGGTCGGCGACGCCGTCGCCGACGAACTCGATGACGTCGTTCGTTCGGACGAAGAGGATGTCGAGGTCGAAGTTCTGGACCCGGGCGACGAGGCTCCGGTCGTGCTCCTCGAAGACGAGCCCGGCATCGTGAAGGAGGGCGAGGCTCGGCTCGACGAGCCGGCCCTTGTTCGGGACGGCGAGGCGGAGGCGGCGGCTCATGGGTTCCGTCCCGGTGTCCCGCGTCCGGCCGGCGCCGGGGTCTCCGGAGTTGATCCGGTCCCTTCGGCTCGACCGGCGAGACGGTCGAGGAGGAGCCGATAGCCGCCCTCGCCGTGGTGGAGCCAGGCCGCGATCCGGGTGATCGTCGCCGTGCTCGCTCCCGTCCGGCGGGAGATCTCGGCGTAGTGGAGCCCCGCATCGAGGAGGCGGGCGACGGCCCACCGCTGGGCCATGTCGTGGAGCTCGCCGAGGGTGCAGAGGTCGCGGAAGAAGCGAGCCGCCTCGTCAACGGTTTCGAGGCGAAGAATGGCCTCGAAGAGGGCCGTCGTCTCGGGCGTTCGCCAGGAGTCGTCCCTGGGCTGCATCGGTCGTCTGGAGTCTCCGTCACCTGGCCGTCCGACCGGGTCGACGGGGGTCACCCCGCGGTCCCGGCGACTGTGCTAGTATGCTAGCATGCTACAAAAGCACGCGCTCGGAGCGTACCAGGCGGCGCCGCACGCGTCAAGGGACAGCCCCGGCCCGACGTCGGCTCGCAGACGGTGTGGGGCGGAGAAGGGCCGACGGCGGCTGCCGGCCGCCCGGCGCCGGCCGCGACGGAGGAGTGGTTCGTGAGCTTCGAGCTGTTGCCGGCGGTCGATCTCCGGGGCGGGCGGGTCGTTCGCCTCGTCGAGGGGGACTTCGGGCGGGAGACCCGCTACGCCGACGAGCCCCTCGCCGTCGCCGAGGCGTTCGCTGTCGCCGGGGCGCGCTGGCTCCACGTCGTCGATCTCGACGCCGCCCGGAACGGGGAGGGGAGTCCGGCGAACCGAACGGCGGTCCGGCGTCTCGTCGGCGAGTTCGGCCGGCGGCTCGCGATCGAGGTCGGTGGCGGGATCCGGTCCGCCGCCGCGGCCGAGACCTGGCTCGAGCTCGGCGCTCGGCGGGTCGTCCTCGGGACGGCCCTCCTCCACGACCCGGAGCTCGGGGGCACCCTCGTCCGACGGGTCGGTCCGGGCCGTGTCGCCGCCGCCCTCGACGTCCGGGACGGGAAGGCCGTCGGGGAGGGTTGGCGGCCCGGCGCGGTCGCGGTCCCCGTCGAGACGCTCCTCGATCGACTCGCTGGGGTCGGGATCGAAACCTTCGTGGCGACCGCCATCGTCCGCGACGGCCGCCTCGGTGGTCCGGATCTCGAGCTCCTCGGCCGGCTCGTCGCCCGCCGGCGGGGGACGATCATCGCCTCGGGAGGGATCGCGTGTCTCGGGGACCTCGAGGCCGTCCTTCGGCTCGGCTGCGGCGGTGCCATCGTCGGTCGAGCGCTCTACGAAGGTCGACTCGAGCTCGGCGCCGCCCTCGCCCTCGTCGGCCGCCTCGCGGCAAACTGAGCGAGGGGACTGCCGCCCGGCGGCCCGCAGGATCCGGGCCCGATGGCGAACGGCCGCCGTGGCCGGCGTCAGCCTTCCTGGTCCTTCTTGTGGGCCTCGATGATCTTCTGGGCGAGATGGGGCGGCACGTCCTCGTAGTGATCGAAGCGGGCGCTGAAGGTGCCGCGACCGCCGGTCAGGGAGCGGAGCTCGGTGGCGTAGTTGAAGAGCTCGGCCTCGGGGACGTGGGCGGTGATCCGCTGGAGCCCGTTGCCGACCGGCTCCATCCCCAGGACCCGGCCCCGCCGGCCGCTCAAATCACGGCTGACGTCGCCCATCGAGGCCTCGGGCACGAGGACCTCGACGAGCATGATCGGCTCCATGAGGACGGGGTTGCACTGCATGACGCCCTGTTTGAGGGCCATGGAGGCGGCGATCTTGAAGCTCAGCTCGTTCGAGTCGACGGTGTGGTACTGGCCGTCGTAGAGGGTCGCCTTGAAGTCGACGAGGGGGTAGCCGGCCAGGACGCCCTCGGCGGCCGCCTCGCGGATCCCCTTCTCGACACCGGGGAAGAACTGCTTCGGGACGACCCCGCCGACGATCCGCTCGGCGAACTCCACTCCGCCGCCCGGGTTCGGCTCGAGCTCCAGCCAGACGTCGGCGAACATCCCGTGGCCGCCGGTCTGCTTCTTGTAGCGGCCGTGGACCTGCGTCCGGCCGCGGATCGTCTCCCGGTAGGCGATCCTCGGCGGCTTGGTGACGATGGAGACCCCGAACTTCCGCTTCAGCCGCTCGGCGATGACCGCAACGTGGGCCTCGCCCATGGCGACGAGGACCTGCTCGCCGGCCTCGCTCCGTTCGACCCGGGCGGCGGGCTCTTCCTCGAGCATCCGAGCGATGGCCGAGCTCAGCTTGTCGAGGTCGGCCTTCGTCTGGGGCTCGATGGCGACCCGGAGGGTCGGGACGGGGAACGCGAGCGGGGGCAGGCGGAGCGGCCGCTCGCGAGTCGAGAGGGCATCGCCGACCTGGGTCACGGTGAGCTTCGCCACCGCCCCGATCTCACCCGCCCGGAGCTCGCCGATCGGCTCCTGGTCCTTCCCGTGGAGCGCGAGGAGGGCGCCAACTCGCTCGTCCTCGCCGCGGTCGGCGTTGTGGACGGTCGCCTGGGAGTGGAGCGTCCCCGAGAGAACCCGCAGGTAGGTGAGCCGGCCGACAAAGGGATCGGCGCTCGTCTTGAAGGCCCGGACGAGGAGGGGTCCGTTCGGGTCCCGCTCGAGGTGGACCGTTTCCCCGGAGCGGGCGTCGATCGCCGCGACGGGCGGCAGCTCGCTCGGCGCCGGCAGGTAACGGACGATGGCGTCGAGGAGCCCCCGGATGCCGATGCCCCGGGTCGAGCTGGCGACGAGGACGGGGGCGAGGAGCCGATCCCGGACCCCTCGGTGGAGGCAGCCGTCGAGCTCCTCGTCGCTGATCTCCTCTCCCTCGAGGTACTTCGTCAGGACGTCGTCGTCGGCCTCGGCGGCCGCTTCCAGGAGCTGGTCGCGGCGTCGCGCCACCTCGCTGGCGAGCTCGGCCGGGATCGGGATCTCCTCCTCGCTCCCGTCAGCGAGCCGATAGGCCCGCCGGTGGACGAGGTCGACGTAGCCGCTGAAGGACTCGGCCGCCCCGATGGCCAGCTGGAGGGGGGCGAGCTTCGTCCCGAAGGCGCTCCGGAGGGCGTCGAGGGCCCGATGTGGGTCGGCGTTTTCGCGGTCGGCTTTGTTGACGACGAAGAGAGCCGGCATGTCCCGCTCCCGCGCCAGCCGAACCGCAGCCTCGAGCCCGGCCTCGACCCCGCCCGAGGCGTCCATGACGAGGATCGCCGCGTCGGCCGCGGCGAAGCCCTCGACGACCTCGGCCCCGAAGTCGGCGTAGCCGGGCGTATCAACGAGGCTGATCCGGTGCCCGGCATGCTCGAGGGACGCCACGGCGAGGCTGAGCGACTCGTGGCGCTTCTGCTCCTCGGGCTCGAAGTCGAGGCTCGCCGTCCCATCGTCGACACGGCCGAGGCGACCGATCGCCCCGCCGGCAAAGAGGAGCTGCTCGGCGAGCGTCGTCTTCCCGGCCCCTGCGTGGCCGGCGAGGACGACGCTCCGAAGGTGGGGGATGTCAACGCTCTTCGCCATCGGGTCCTCTCGAGCTGCCAGGTCACTGCGCTGTCAGGGTGGGGTGGCTCGGTGGGCGACCGGCCCGCGACCGAGCCGAGCACGGCCGGGGACGGGGCCGGTCGGCCCATCATAGTCCGCTATACTCCGCCGCGATGTCCGGGCACTCGAAATGGTCCCAGATCAAGCGCCAGAAGAGCGCCAACGACGCGAAACGGGGCGCCCTCTTCACGAAGGTCGCCCGTGAGATCACCGTCGCTGCTCGGCAGGGCGGCGGCGATCCTGAGGCGAATTACCGGCTCCGCCTGGCGATCGAGAAGGCCCGCTCGATCAACATGCCCCAGGAGAACATCCGCCGGGCCATCGAGCGGGCCGTTGGCGGCGGTGAGGCCGAGCAGTACGAGGAGATCGTCTACGAAGGCTACGGCCCCGGCGGGGTCGCCATCCTCGTCGAGGCGGCGACGGACAACCGGAACCGGACCGCGGCCGACGTCCGCTCGGTCTTCTCGAAGCACGGTGGGCAGCTCGCCGGAGCGGGCGCCGTCGCTTGGCAGTTCGAGCCGCGCGGGATCATCACGATCCCGAGAGACGGGCGGGACGCCGAGGAGATCGCCCTCGCCGCCATCGATGCCGGCGCCGAGGACGTCGACACCGACGACCCCGAGCGGGTCGAGGTCTACACGACGCCCGGCGACCTCGAAACCGTCCGCCGCGCCCTCGAAGCGGCCGGGCTGCCGATCGAGTCGGCCGAGACGGCGATGGTCGCCCGCCAGACGATCAGCCTCGACCCCGACCGGGCCCGAGCGGCGCTCCGGCTCGTCGACGCCCTCGAAGAGCTGGACGACGTCCAGCGGGTGACGGCGAACTTCGACATTCCGGAGGACGTCTTCGCCGAGGTTGCCGGGTGATCATCCTCGGGATCGATCCCGGCACGGCCGCCCTCGGCTACGGGGTCGTCGAGCGGAACGCCGGCCTGCGAGCCCTCGACCACGGCTGCCACACGACCGAGGCCGAGGTCCCCCTCCCGGCCCGCCTCTACGCCCTCCACGCTGCCGTCCTCGAGCTCATCGACCTCTACGCGCCCGAGCTCATCGCCGTCGAGCGGGTCTTCTTCTCCCGCAATGTCCAGACCGCCTTCGCCGTCGGCCAGGCCCGGGGCGTCGTCCTCCTCGCTGCTGCCGAGCGGCACCTGCCCGTCGTCGAGGCCACCCCGTCGGCGGTGAAGATCGCCGTCGCCGGGACCGGGTCGGCTGACAAGGAGCAGGTGGCCCGGATGGTCGCCCGCATCCTCGACCTCGCCGAGGCGCCAACCCCCGACGATGCCGCGGATGCCCTCGCCGTTGCCATCTGGGCTGCCCACACCTGGCCGGCGGGCGCTGCCGACGGCGGGGGGCGCCTCGACTTGGCGGCGGCCGTCCCGGCTCGCCGGGGTCGCTCTCCCTTCGAGGCCGCGGTGGCGGCTGCCCTTCGCCACGAGGAGGGCCGGGACCCGAATCGCCAGGTCCGATGATCGCCTCCCTCGAGGGGCTCGTCGGCTCCGTCGCCACCGACGCCCTCGTCCTCGAGGTCGGTGGCGTCGGCTATCGGGTCTTCGCCCCGCCCGGCGTCCTCGCTGCCGTCGCGCCGGGCGAGCGGCTAAAGCTCCATACCTATCACCTCGTGCGGGACGACCAACAGGCCCTCTATGG
Source organism: Chloroflexota bacterium (assembly GCA_042408535.1). Classification (GTDB taxonomy): domain Bacteria; phylum Chloroflexota; class Limnocylindria; order Limnocylindrales; family CSP1-4; genus BPIH01. Next base: position 19,268 of record JBHORA010000204.1, read on the forward strand.
CTTCCGGACGACCGAGGAGCTCGGCTTCTTCACCCTCCTCTTGACGGTCACCGGGGTCGGCCCGAAGGTCGCCCTTGCCGTCGTCGGGTCCCGACCGCCGGCCGACCTCCAGCTCGCCATCCTTCAGGACGACCTCGCCGTCCTGACGGCGGTTCCGGGCGTCGGCCGCCGCCTCGCCGAGCGGATCATCTTCGAGCTCCGGGAGAAGGTGGCCGCTGCCGGGACGGCCGTGGGCGCCGGTGGGCCGGGTGGCGGCGAGTCCGAGGTCGTCGCTGCCCTCCTCGCCCTCGGCTACTCGCAGGCCGAGGCTCGGCAGGCAGCCCGGGCCGCCCTCGCTGATCCGGAGGCCGGGACGACCCTCGAAGAGCGGGTGAAGGCTGCCCTCCGAAGCTTGGCGCGCGGTTGAGCGGCCGCGACGAAGGTCGGCCCGCAAGACCAGCGGTTCGGGCGGTCGGCGACCGTCGCCGGGTCGGGCGTCGAGTCGCCGTTCGGAGCATCGGGCCGCAAGCCGACCCGTCTGGGTTGGCCGACGTCCGTCGACGTCAGTCGACCGGGGCCGTGAAGCGAGCGAACTCCTCGGCGACCCGCTCATAGACGGGTCGCTTGAAGGGCACGACGAGCCCGGGCACTTCGGCCAGGGGAACCCAGCGCCAGGCGTCGAACTCGGGGTGCTCGCCGCCGAGATCGATCTCGTCGTCGGCGCCCAGGAAGCGCAGGGCGAGCCACTTCTGGCGCTGACCGCGGTAGCGAGCCGACCAGCGAGGCGGATGGGGCAGGTCCGGCGGCAGCTCGTAGGTCAGCCAATCGTCGATCTCGCCGAGATAGCCGACGCTCTGGATGCCGGTCTCTTCCGCCAGCTCTCGAAGACCCGCTGCGAGGGGCGTCTCGCCGTCGTCGATCCCGCCCTGGGGCATCTGCCAGCCCGGGCCGTCGTTCCGAGCCCGGCGGCCGATCCAGACGAGCCCGTCGCGGTTGAAGACGCAGAGCCCGACGGAGGGTCGGTAGGGACGCTCGTCCCGCCCGCTCACGGGTGACCTCCCCGAACCGCTCACGGGTGACCTCCCCGAACCGCTCACGGGTGACCTCCCCGAACCGCTCACGGGTGACCTCCCCGAACCGCTCACGGTCGGAGGCCGGCGAGGGCGTCGGCGTGGAGACCCCGCGGATCGATCGAGGCGCGACCCTGGCGCGCGGCGAGATCGGCGAGGGTCTCCCGATCGAGGATGGCGAGCATGGCGTCGCGGACGTCGATCATGACGTCCCGGAGGGCGCAGGTCGCTTCGTCGGGACAGGAACAGGGCTCGTAGTAGCGGAGGGAGACACAGGACAGGGGAGCGAGGGCGCCGTCGAGGAGACGAATGACTCGCCCGATCGAAACGCCCCGCGGATCGGCGGCGAGGCTGTAGCCGCCGTGGGTGCCGAGGCTCGTCCGGACGAGTCCGGCGTGCTTGAGGACGGCGAGGATCTGCTCGAGGAACTTCGGTGGCAGATTGTTCCGCTCGGCGAGGACGGCGAGCGGAATGGGGCCCTCCGAGGCGTGCCGAACGAGGTCAATGAGCGCCCGCAGACCGTACTGCGAGCGTGTCGAGAGCCGCATGTCGGAAATGATGCCAGAAGTCATCGTCGGCGACTCGGAGGCGGGGTGCCCGGAATGTTCGAACATGCGTACGAAACCTGAGTCGGACATGGTAGACTGGCGGGCGTGACCGACGACCCGCTCCGTGTCCTCGCCGCCGACCTCCTCGACGACGCCGACCGGACCATCGAGGCGACCCTCCGACCGCGGTCCCTCGAGGAATACGTCGGCCAGCGTGAGGTGAAGGCGAACCTCGCCGTTCTCCTCGAAGCAGCCCGGGGGAGGGGAGAGGCCGCCGATCACATCCTCCTCTACGGGCCGCCCGGTCTCGGCAAGACGACCCTGGCGACGATCATCGCCCGCGAGCTCGGGGTGAACATCCGCACCACCTCCGGCCCCGCCGTCGAGCGGCCGGGAGATCTGGCGGCCATCCTGACGGCGCTCGACGAGCGGGACGTCCTCTTCATCGACGAGATCCACCGGCTCGGCAAGGCTGTCGAGGAGATCCTCTATCCGGCCATGGAGGACTACGCCCTCGACGTCATGATTGGCAAGGGTCCATCGGCGCGGTCGCTCCGGCTCAGCCTGAAGCCCTTCACCATCGTCGGGGCGACGACCCGGGCCGGGCGCCTGAGCAGCCCCTTGCGGGATCGGTTCGGCGCCACCTTCCGACTCGACTTCTACGCCCTCGACGAGCTGACGGCGATCGTCCTCCGCTCGGCCCGGATTCTCGACGTCCCCATCGACGAGGAGGCCGCCCGGGCGATCGCCCGCCGAGGCCGCGGGACACCCCGGGTCGTGAACCGCCTCCTGAAGCGGGTCCGGGATCACGCCCAGGTCCACGGCTCGGGCCGGATCGACGAGGCGGCCGTCGAGGCGGCGATGGCGAGCCTCGAGATCGACGAGGCGGGGCTCGACGGGACCGATCGCCGCCTCCTCGCCGCCATCATCCAGAAGTTCGCCTCGGGGCCGGTTGGGGTCGCCGCCCTGGCTGCGACGCTCGCCGAGGAGGTGGAGACGATCGAGGACGTCTACGAGCCGTATCTCCTCCGCCTCGGCTTCCTCGACCGGACACCCCAGGGCAGGATCGCCACCGAGGCGGCTCGTGCCCACCTGGCCCGTCTCGGCTACGAGGTCCCCCCGCCCCGGCGGGCCGAAGCGGAGACCCCCTCCCTCTGGGACGGCGCGGCCGGCCCGAGCGCCTTCTGACCGAACGAGGGCCCCATGCCCGACCTCGCCCCGATCGGCCGGACGCTCATCGTCCTGGGGATCGTCCTCGTCGTCCTCGGGGCCATCCTCGTCGTGGCTCCCCGGATCCCCTTCGTCGGCCGGCTGCCCGGCGACATCCGGATCGAGCGCGACGGGCTCGTCATCTACATCCCCTTGGCGACGATGCTCCTCGTCTCGATCGTCCTCTCCGTTCTGGCATGGCTCGTCGATCGGCTCCGGTGAGGTCGGCCCGATGAGCGGCGCCGCCCGCTTCGAGGTCGTCGTCCCTCCGCCGACGGATCGCTCCACCCGGGCCCGCCTCGGACGCCTCGAGCTGCCCCACGGCGTCGTCGAGACGCCCCAGTTCATGCCCGTCGGGACGAACGCGACGGTGAAAGCCCTCGACCCGGACGATCTGCGCGCCGCCGGGGCGACGATCATCCTCGCCAACACGTACCACCTCTCCGAGCGGCCTGGCCACGAGCGGATTGCTCGTCTCGGGGGCCTCCACCGCTTCATGGGCTGGGACCGGCCGATCCTCACCGACTCCGGCGGCTTCCAGGTCGTCTCCCTCGGCGACCTCCGGATCGTCGACGACGACGGGGTCACCTTCCGGAGCCACCTCGACGGCTCCCTCCGGCGCTTCACCCCCGAGGTCGCCATCGAGGTCCAGGAAGCCCTCGGGGCCGACGTCGCCGTCGCCTTCGATCAGCCCGTTCCGCCGGCGGCATCCGACCGGGCGACGGTCGCCGCAGCGACCGAGCGAACGCACCGCTGGGCCGAGCGTTGCCTCGCCGCGCACCGGCGATCCGACCAGGCCCTCTTCGGGATCATCCAGGGCGGCCTGGAGCCCGATCTCCGCGCTGCCTCGACCCGCTTCATCGCCGGTCTCCCCTTCGACGGCCTCTGCATCGGCGGTCTCGCCGGCGACGAGACGCCAACCGAACGGGCGGCGGCGATCGACGTCGTCGTCGAAACCCTCGCCGGCGATCGGCGACCGCGCTACCTCATGGGTCTCGGTTCGCCAGCCGACCTCCTCGAGGCCGTCGACCGCGGGATCGACCTCTTCGACTCGGTCCTGCCCGCCCGGGTCGCCCGCAACGGCCAGCTCTGGATCCCGGGCGGAAAGCTCAACCTCCGGAACGCTCGCTTCCTCGACGACCCAGCCCCCGTCCAGGAGGACTGCCCCTGCATCCTCTGTCGGACCTTCTCGCGGGCCTACCTCGCCCATCTCTTCCGGGCCAAGGAGCTCCTCGCCTACCGCCTCGCAACTTGCCACAACCTCACCTTCACCCTAGACTTCATGGCCAGGATCCGGGCTGCGCTGCGGGCCGGCACGTTCGCCGTCAGCCTCTCGGACTTGCGGCTACGGGCTGCTCGAACGACGGTCGGCGAAGCCGCGGTGAAGTCGGCGTGAAGGGCCCCTCGATATCCTGGAATTCGATGCGGAGGCGATCGCATGGGTTCTCGAGACCGTCCGCACCGCGAGCCGAAAAAGAAGCCGAAGGACAAGGCCACGCAGCCGAAGCTCGAGCCGCTCTCGGAGCTGCCGATGCAGGTCGAGGTCATCCGCCGACCGCGGAAGCCTCGAGTCGAGATCGAGCCGGAAAGGGAGACCGAGGGCTGAGCCGGCCGGGCGGGCGCCCGGAGCGCTCGCTCCGTCGACCGTGGCCGTGAGCGACAGGAGCGAGCGACGATGGCGATGACGGGCGAACGACCGACCGAGACACGGAACGGAGAGCGGGCCGCCAGCGAGCGGTCGCGGGCCGTCGAGGCGGCGATTCTCTCCATCGAGAAGCAGTTCGGCCGGGGAGCGATCATGCGCCTCGGCTCGGCCGAGAAGCTTCAGGTCGAGGCGATCCCGACCGGGTCCATCGCCCTCGACCTCGCCCTCGGCGTGGGGGGCATTCCGCGGGGCCGGATCACCGAGGTCTTCGGGCCCGAGTCGTCGGGCAAGACGACCCTCTGCCAGCACATCATCGCCGAGGCCCAGCGTCGGGGCGGCGTGGCCGCCTTCATCGACGTCGAGCACGCCCTCGACCCCGTCTACGCCCGTGCCTGCGGGGTGAACGTCGACGAGCTCCTCGTCAGCCAGCCCGATACCGGCGAGCAGGCCCTCGAGATCACCGAGACCCTCATCCGCTCCGGTGGGGTCGACTGCGTCGTCGTCGACTCGGTCGCCGCCCTCGTCCCGCGGGCCGAGATCGAGGGCGAGATGGGCGATAGCTTCGTCGGCGTCCAAGCTCGGCTCATGAGCCAGGCGCTCCGGAAGCTGACCGGCGCCGTGAGCCGCTCGAACACGGCCCTCGTCTTCACGAACCAGCTGCGCGAGAAGATCGGGGTCATGTTCGGCAACCCGGAGACGACGCCGGGCGGCCGGGCCCTGAAGTTCTACGCCTCGGTCCGGCTCGACATCCGGCGGATCGAAACGATCAAGAGCGGGAGCGAGTCGATCGGGAGTCGGGTCCGGGTGAAGGTCGTCAAGAACAAGGTCGCCCCGCCCTTCCGGGTCGCCGAGTTCGACATCATGTACGCCGAGGGGATCAGCCGGGAAGGCGGCCTCCTCGACGTCGGGGTGGCGATGGACATCGTGACCAAGACCGGCTCCTGGTTCACCTTCGGCGAGACCCGCCTCGGCCAGGGCCGCGAGGCGGCGAAGGAATTTCTCAAGGCGAATCCTTCGATCGGGGAGGAGATCGAGGCCCGGATCCGGAGCCGGATGAACGAGATCCGTCTCCCCGTCGAAGGGATCGAGGAGGTCGAGTAGGACGCCCGCTCGACGAGCACCCGAGCGGCACTCCGACCGAGCGGGCCTCACCGAGGTCGGCCCGGTCCTCGACGCCGCGGCCCGCTACCTCGAGCTCCGGCCGCGATCGGTCGCCGAGGTCCGGCGGCGGCTCCTCGGTGCCGGCTATCCGCCGCCCCTCGTCGAGGCGGCCATCGAGCGCCTCCTCGGGGCCGGGTATCTCGACGACGTCGCCTTCGCCCGGGCCTGGGTCGCCTCGCGAGACCGAGCCCATCCGCGCGGCGCGGCTGCCCTCCGGCACGAGCTTCGGCAGCGGGGCATTGCCGAAGGCGTCATCGAGGCCGTCCTCGCCGAACGGGAGGAGGGGGCCGTCGGCCCGGACGCGGATGCCGGCGGCGCCGCCACGGGGGAGCCCGCTGCCGGGCGGTCGGCGGTCGGTGGGAGCGGTCCCTCGCTCGGAGCCGACGAGGCGGCCGCCCGGCGGCTCCTCGCCCGTCGGGCTGCCGTCCTCGCCCGGATCGGCGACCCGCTCCGCCGGCGGGCCCGAGCCTATGCCCTCCTCGTCCGGGCGGGGTTCGAGTCGGACCTGGCGGCCGAGCTCGCCCGATCGGTCGCCGACGACGAAGGGACCGAGCCCGGTTGACGGGCCGGGCGGCCGGATCCCCACCCCGCCGCCGACCCCATCGGGCCGTTCGGCGTAGACTAGCCGCCAATCCGGACCGGTCGGTCGATCGATCCCGGACTTGCCCAAGCCGGTGCCGGCGGCGCCGCCGGTCGGCGGGGAGCAGAGCCTCTTCCGTCGTCGAGCGTCCCCGACACCCGAACCGATCATCCACACCGCCGACCGCCGCCCTGCGGTCGGTGCGGAGGACAACAGATCATGGTCGAGTTTCCGATCGCCCTCCTGGCGGCGCTCGTCGTCGGCGCCGTCGGGGTTGGCTTCGGGTTCCTCCTCGCCGCCAAGGTCTGGGCGCCCCAGGTCATCCGAGCCGCCCAGGCGGAGGCGAAGCGGATCATCGCCGAAGCCCGCGAACGACAGAAGGACCTCATCCTCGAGGCGAAGGACGCCAAGCTCCGCCTCGCCCAGGAGGCCGAAGAGGAGGCGCGGGCGAAACGGGCCGAGCTGGCCGCCCTCGAGCGGCGACTCCTCGCCCGCGACGCCCAGCTCGACGAACGCGCCGACCTCCTCGAAGAACGCCAGCGGAAGCTCCTCGATCGAGAGCGCGAGCTCGAGCGGGCCCGAGAGGAGGTGTCGCGCCTCCACGCCGAGCGGGTCGCCGCCCTCGAGCGGGTGAGCGGCCTCTCGGCCGAGGACGCCAAGGCCCTCCTCATCGATGCCGTCCGCAGCGAGGCGGAGCACGATGCGGTGAAGCTCGCCCGCGCCATCGAGCGGCGGGCCCGGGAGGAGGCGAACGAGAAGGCCCGGGAGATCATCGTCACCGCCATGCAGCGGATCGCCGCCGACCACACCGCCGAGCACACCGTCACCGTCATCCACCTCCCGAACGAAGAAATGAAGGGCCGGATCATCGGCCGCGAGGGTCGAAACATCCGGGCCCTCGAACAGGCGACCGGCTGCGACCTCATCATCGACGACACCCCCGAGACGGTCGTCATCTCCGGCTTCGACCCGATCCGGCGCGAGATCGCCCGCCTCGCCCTGACGAAGCTCATCGCCGACGGCCGGATCCACCCGGGCCGGATCGAAGACGTCGTCGCCAAGGCACGGGCCGAGGTCGAGCTCGTCGTCCGTCAGGCTGGCGAGCAGGCCGCCTACGACGCCGGCGTCCCCGGCCTCCCGCCGGAGCTCGTCCGCCTCCTCGGCCGCCTGAAGTTCCGGACAAGCTACGGCCAGAACGTCCTCCTCCACTCGGTCGAGACGAGCCGCCTGGCGGCGATCATCGCCGCCGAACTTGGGGCCGACGTCGCGGCGGCGAAGGCGGGCGGCCTCCTCCACGACATCGGCAAGGCGGTCGATCACGAGGTCGAGGGTCCCCACGCCGCCATCGGAGCCCAGATCGCCCAACGCCACAACCTCCCCTTCAAGGTCGTGAACGGGATCGCTGCCCACCACCAGGAGGTCGAGTACGCCTGCCTCGAAGCGCCGATCGTCCAGGTCGCCGACGCCATCAGCGCCTCCCGGCCGGGAGCGAGGGGCGAAACCGTCGAGACGTACCTGAAGCGCCTCGAGGACCTCCAGGCCATCGCGAACAGCTTCGCCGGCGTCGAACGCTCCTTCGCCGTCCAGGCTGGCCGCGAGGTTCGGATCCTCGTCCGCCCCGACGAGATCGACGACTTCTCGGCGGGCCGCCTCGCTCGCGACATCGTCCGCAAGATCGAGGAGACGCTGACCTACCCCGGCCAGATCAAGGTCACCGTCATCCGCGAGACGCGGGCCGTCGAGTACGCGAAGTAGGCGGCCGGGGGCCGGCGGGAGCGGCATGGCCGGGGAGCCCGGTCGGGCGCCGAAGTCGCCCGGCGTCTGTCGAATCCTCATGATCGGCGACGTCATCGGCAAGCCCGGCCGGGAGGCGGTCGAGCGCTGCCTGCCGGTCCTCCGCCGCGAACGCGGGATCGACTTCGTCACCGCGAACGGGGAGAACCTGGCCGGCGGGATGGGCCTCACGGGGCCGACGGCCGAGGCTCTCTTCGCCGCCGGCGTCGACGTCATCACCTCCGGCAACCACATCTGGGACAAGCGGGAGATCTACCCGATCCTCGAACGGGATGAGCGGATTCTCCGGCCCCTGAACTACGGCACCCGCGACGTGCCCGGCCGCGGTTGGGGGATGTACACGGCCGCCGACGGGACCGAGCTCGCGGTCCTCAATCTCCAGGGCCGGACCTACATGACCCCGATCGACAACCCCTTCACCGAGGTCGACCGGCTCCTCGACGAGGCCTCCGAGCCGCTGCCAGCCGTCCGGATCGTCGACTTCCACGCCGAGGTGACCTCGGAGAAGAACGCCTTCGGTCTCTACCTCGACGGTCGGGTGAGCGCCGTCCTCGGGACCCACACCCACGTCGCCACGGCCGACGAGCGGATCCTCCCGAAGGGGACGGCCTACCAAACGGATATCGGGATGACCGGGCCCCTCCACTCGATCATCGGCTTCGCTCCTCGGACGGTCCTGCCCCGCTTCCTGAACGCCCTGCCGACCCGCTTCGAGGTCGGCGACGGGCCCGTCGTCTTCAACGCCACCCAGGTCGATGTCGAGCGCGCCTCGGGCCGGGCGGTCGCCGTCGAGCGGATCGTTCACGTCGTCGAGCTCTGAGGAGACGGCCGTGGGCCGCTATCCGCCGCCCGCCGTCGGGGCGCCGACCGCGGCAACGGGTCCGGTGACGAGGGTCGATCTCCACACCCACAGCCGCCGCTCGGACGGCGTCCTCGAGCCGGCAGCCCTCGTCGCGGCTGCCGCTGCGGCCGGGGTTCGGCTCCTCGCCCTCACCGACCACGACACCCTCGCCGGCGTCCGCGAGCTCCTCGGACCCGGCGCGCTGCCCCTCCCGCCCGGCTTCGAGCTCGTGGCCGGGATCGAGCTCAGTACGACCGCCGGCGCCGATCGCGAGCTCCACCTCCTCGGCTATGGGCTCGATCCGGACGACGAGGGTCTCGAGGCCCGCTTGGCCAGCTTGCGGGCCGAGCGGCGCCGCCGCTTCGAGCGGATCGTCGATCGCCTCCGGGCGATCGGTTTCCCCATCGACGAGGCCCTCGCCGGGTTCGATCTGGCGGCCATCGACGCCCTCGGGCGACCGACGATCGCCCGCGCCCTCGTGGCGGCCGGGCATGCGTCGAGCGTCGCCGACGCCTTCGAGCGCTTCCTCGGTCGGGGCGGCCCGGCCTACGTGCCCCGACCGAAGCTCGACCCGGCGGCCGCCATCGGCCTCGTCCGGGAGGCCGGCGGCTTCGCCGTCCTCGCCCACCCGGCCGACGTCCTCCCCGACGACCGCCTCCTGGCAGCCCTCGCCGGGGCGGGTCTCGCCGGGCTCGAGGTCTACTATCGTGGCTACTCGCCCGAGGTCGTGGCGACCCTCGCGGCCACGGCCCGTCGCCACCGACTCCTCGCCACCGGAGGCACCGATTTCCACGGCGACGACGGCCCGTACGATCTTGCTGCTCGGGGCATCGAGGTCCCGCTCGTCGTGGGACGCCGCTTCCGGACGGCTCTCGGGCTCCGGGCCGGGGCGGCCCCGGCCCGTCGGAAGCGGGCGGCAGATCGGGCTACACTCGTCGGCCGATGAGCGCTCGCCTCCTGCCGGTCCTCGACCGCTCGAACCTCGCGCCGGCCTCGGCACCGCCGGCGCCCCTCGTCGACCCGCGCCTCGCCGAGTACGGGCCGGACGGGGCCGTCCTGCCCCGCTTTGCCATCTGGACCCTCGGCTGCCAGATGAACAAGAGCGACTCGGAGGAGATGGCGGGCCGGCTGCGAGCCGCCGGCTGCGAACCCGCCCCAACCTTCGAGACGGCCGATCTCATCGTCATCAACACCTGCGCCATCCGCGAGGCCGCCGAGGCGAAGGTCATCGGCCGCCAGGGGCAGCTCCGGCGCCTGAAGGCGGCGAACCCGCGGCTCCGGGTCGTCCTCACCGGTTGCGCCGTTCGAGAAGCGTCCAGAGCGAGCCTCGCCCGTCGCTTCCCGGCCGTCGACCTCTTCCTCCGACCGGACGAGGAGCCCGAGATCGTCGAACGCCTCGGCCTCGCCTCAGCTCAGGCTGGCCTCGGGCGGGCCGCCGTCGCCCAGAGCGCAGCGACGACGGTCGTCGGCGGGCGACCGGTCTCCGATGCCGTCCATCTCCCCGAAGCCCGCGCTGCGGCCGTCGCCGCCGGCGCCGTCGCCCGCTCGAGCCGGATCTCGGCCTGGCTGCCGATCATCTACGGCTGCGACAAGACGTGCACCTACTGCATCGTCCCCTTCAGCCGGGGTCCGGAGCGGAGCCGCCCCTTCGACGGGATCCTCGCCGAAGCGAGAGCCCTCGCCGAGGCTGGCTACCGCGAGGTCACCCTCCTCGGCCAGAACGTGAACAGCTACGGCCACGACCTGCCGCCCGAGCCCCGCTTCGCCCACGTCGCACCTACCCGCTGGGCCGGGCGGCAACTCGACCTCCGCGGCCGGCCCGACCTGGCCGAGCTCATCCGGGCCATCGACGCCATGCGGACGGCCGACGGGCGCCCGGCGATCCCGCGCCTCCGCTTCCTGACGAGCCATCCCTGGGACCTCTCGGACCGACTCATCGCGGCGATGGCCGAGTGCCCGTCCGTCTGTCAGCACCTCCACCTGCCGGTCCAGTCGGGGGACGACCGCGTCCTCCGCCGGATGGGTCGCCAGTACACGATCGACCACTATCTCGACCGGGTCGAGCGCCTCCGGGCGGCCGTCCCCGACCTCGCCCTCAGCACCGACGTCATCGTCGGCTTCTGCGGCGAGACGGAGGCCGAGTTCGAGGCGACCCTCGCCCTCCTCCGACGGGTCGGCTACGACCAAGTCTTTGCAGCGGCCTATTCCGAACGGCCGGGCACGCCGGCGACGAAGCTCGCCGACGACGTCCCGCCCGAGGAGAAGCGTCGCCGCCTGAACGAGCTCCTCCGGGTCCAAGAGGCGATCGGCCTCGAGCGGAACCGGGCCTGGCTCGGCCGGACGGTCGAGGTCCTCGTCGACGAGATCGTCCCGCCGCGGTCCCACGACCACGAACCTGCCGGAGAGGAGCGCGCTCGGCCGCGTCCCCGCCCGGGCGAGGTCGCCCTCGCCGGCCGGACCCGCCAGAACAAGCTCGTCCACTTCAGCGGCCCCACCGATCTCCTCGGTCGCTTCGTCGAGGTCCGGATCGACCACGCCGGCCCGTACTCGCTCCGCGGCACCCGTCTTGGTGCCCCCTGAACCGCCGAGGGCGAGCCCGTCGGAGCCCTCGGGCGAGCCAGCGCCAGAACGGGTCGCGGCCCCGCCCCTCGTCGTCATCGGCGGTCCCACGGCGACGGGGAAGACGGGGCTCTCGCTCCGCCTCGCCGACGAGCTGGCCCGAGTTGGGCTCGAGGCCGAGATCATCTCGGCCGACTCGCGCCAGGTCTACCGGGGCCTCGACATCGGCACGGCCAAGGTCACCGTGGCCGAACGAGCAAGGGTCCCGCACCACGGCCTCGACCTCGTCGACCCCGACGCACCCTTCAGCGTCGCCGACTACGTCCGCCACGCCCGGGCCGCCCTCGCCGGGATCGCCGCCCGGGGCCGGGTCGCCCTCCTCGTCGGCGGAACCGGCCTCTACCTTCGGGCCGTCGCCCGAGGTCTCGAGGCCGACGCCCTGCCCCACGATCCCGAGCTGAGAGCCACCCTCGAGGCGGAGCTGCGGACGCAGGGGCTGGCGGCCCTCGTCGAGCGCCTCCGGGAGGTCGCACCCGGACGGGCCGCAGCCGTCGACCTCGCCAACCCCCGCCGGGTCGTCCGCGCCCTCGAAGCTGCCCTCCTCGTCGGCGATCGGCCGCCGCCCCCCTTCCGCGGCTACCCGGGCCCGTCGGTCTTCATCGTCCTCGACGTCGACGGCCCGACCCACCGAGCCTGGATCGCCGCCCGGGCCAGGGCCCAGTTCGAGGCCGGGCTCCTCGACGAGGCGGCCGCCCTCCGGGCTCGCTACGATCCGAACCTTCCCGCCTTCAGCGCCATCGGCTACCGGGAGGCCTGGGCCGTCCTGGACGGCGCCCTCAGCCTCGAGGCGGCGATCGACCTCGATGCCCGGCGGAACGTCGCCTTCGCCAGACGCCAGCGGATCTGGTTCCGGCGCGAGCCAGGGGCGATCTGGGTCGACGCGACGAGCGACCCGCTGCCGACGGTCCTCGGCCGCATCCGACCGATCCTCGAGGCGCCGGCCGCCGCGGACCGAGCGCGCCGGCGGCGGCCCGAGCTCGGGGTCCGGCGGTAGGGGAGGGACGGGAAGCGGCCCGACGCTCCTCGCCGACTCCCTCGGCTATCCTGGCTCCTATGCCACGGAACCAGACGATCGATCTCGCGCCCCCCGTCGAGCGAGCCTTCCTCATCGCCGTCGAGACGAACGAGGCCGACGGCTGGACGGCGGAGGAGTCGCTCGCCGAACTGGCGAGTCTCGCCGACACGGCGGGAGCCGTCGTCGTCGGGGCCGAGTGGCAGCGCCGTCGCCACGTCGACCCGAACTGGTACGTCGGCAGGGGCAAGGCCGAGTCCCTCGTCGCCGCGAAGCACGAGACGGGCTTCACCCTCCTCGTCGCCGACGACGAGCTGACGCCGGCCCAGCAGCGCCGCCTGGAAGGCCTCCTCGGGGTGAAGGTCATCGACCGGAGTCGGCTCATCCTCGACATCTTCGCCCAGCACGCCCAGACCCACGAGGGCCGGCTCCAGGTCGAACTCGCCCAGCTCGAGTACCAGCTCCCCCGTCTCACCCGACTCTGGACCCACCTCTCCCGAACGGGGGGTGGGATCGGGACCCGGGGTCCCGGTGAGACGCAGCTCGAGACCGACCGACGGGTCATCCGGGAGCGGATCAAGCTCCTCAAGGAGCGGGTCGAGCAGGTCCGCCGCCAGCGGGCGACGGCTGCCCGGGGACGGGACCGGCGGCTCATCCCGGCGATCTCGATCGTCGGCTACACGAACGCCGGCAAGAGCACCCTCCTCAACGCCCTCGTGGGGGCCGACGTCGTCCGGGCCGAGGATCGCCTCTTCGCGACCCTCGACCCGACGAGCCGCCTCGTCCGCCTCGGTGAGGGCCAGACGGCGATCGTCACCGACACCGTCGGCTTCATCCACAAGCTCCCCCATCAGCTCGTCGATGCCTTCCGGGCAACCCTCGAGGAGGTGACGAGGGCCGACGCCCTCATCGAGGTCGTCGACGCCGCCGATCCGCACGCTCCCGAACATCGAGCGACGGTCCAGGCTGTGCTCGACGAGCTCGGGGCAGGGGACAAGCCGCGGCTCGTCGCCCTGAACAAAATGGACCTCCTCGAGCCCCTGGCCGCGAGCCCAGCCCCCTCAGCTCCGGCCATCGGCGAGGCGATCCCGATCTCGGCCAAGACGGGCTTCGGGATCGACACCCTCCGAGCGGCGATCTCGGCCCTCCTTGCCGACCTCTGGGTCGCCGTCGACGTCGTCCTGCCCTACGGGGCGGGCGAGCTCCTGGCGCGGGTGCGGGAGCGGGGCACGGTCGAGCTCGACTACCGGCCCGACGGGGTTCGGATCCGGGGTCGGGTCTCGCCGGCCCTCGCCGCCGAGCTTTTCGCGGCCGACAGCGGGCGGCGGTCGATGCGCCGCCCGGCACCGCGAGCGGAGGCTGGCGAGTCGGAACCCGGCGAGGCCGAGGTGGCGGGCCGGGCGGAGGCCGCTCGGCGGGCGTGAGGCGCTCCGTGGCCGGAGAGGGAAGTGGTTGGCTGCGGATGGGCGGGACGGCCCGGCTCGCCGACGGCCGCCGCCTCCTCTGGTCGGTCGCCGAAGGCGTCCGGGGGCGCCGCTGGCGATGGGCGCTCGCTCGGGGCGACGGCATCGAGCACGCCGTCCTCCTCGAGATCGACCCCGAGGGGCGACCAGTCCGCCTCGAGGCGACGAGCGCGAGCGGTCTCTTGACGCTCCACCCCGAGCCGGATTTCGCCTCCCTTCACGGGAACCTCGTGACCTCGAACGGGATCGAGCACCTCACCTTCGGCTGGTCGGCGACGACCGTCATCGACGTCATCGACCCCTTCGGCCCCGTCGTCCTCGTCGCCAGCCGGGGTCTCGGCCTGCCCGTCGAGGGGACGCTCGAGCTCGTCAGCCTCGGGCTCGACCGCTTCCTCCGGCCCGCCCCGGGCGTCGTCCGCTTGACCCGGACGGACCGAACGACCTGGTCGGTGGCTCCCAGCGACCCTGCGGGGCGTCGGCGAACGACCTGGACGGGGACCCTCGAGCCGGATGGCCGGCCGCGCCTCCCCGACGGCGACCGCTGGCCCCTCGAGCTCGACTGAGGTCGGACCCTCCTCGAACGGTCGCTCGGTCCGGCGCGGCCGCTCGGCCCGGCGGACGTGGTCCGACCCGAAGCACCCCTTGACGTCAGCGCCCCGGTGTCTATCATTAGCATGAGTTCCTTTTACAGGACAGGAGGTCTCGACGATGTGCCTCGACTGCGGGTGCGGTGCCGCCCACGACGACATGGGTGCCCCGGACGTCCACCTCACCTACGAGCGGCTCCGAGCGGCCGCCGAGGCGACGGGGCAGAGCGTCAGCCAGGTCCTGGAGACGATCCAGCGGACGGCCGAGCGGGATCGCGAGGCGCATCCCGAGGAGTACTGAGGCCGGCGCCCGCGGGGGTCGTGGCCCGCGGCAGGCCGTGCGACGAGCCCGGCGCCTGACGTCCTTCCTGCGGGGCGAACCCCTTGGGGTGCCGTCCCACGCCATCGTTGTCCACGTTCCGGCCGCCCTCCTGCCGACGAGCCTCCTCTTCGATCTCGCCGAGCGAGTGACCGGCGGCAGCTTGCACCTCGGGTCGGGCGCCGTCGTCCTCCTCGGACTCGGCCTCCTCGGCGGGCTCGTCGCGGCGGTGACCGGCCTCCTCGATTGGGCCGAGACGATCCCGGGGACGCCCCGCCGGCGGCGGGCGACCCGGCACCTCCTCGTTCAGACGGCGGCCCTGGCCGTCTTCGCCCTCGGCGGCCTCGTCCGCATGGCGAGCGATCCGCTCCGGCCGGCCGACGGATCCCTCGCCGGCTCGGTGGTCGGGACTGGGCTCCTCCTCGTCGGCGACCACCTTGGCGGTCTCCTCGTCTACCGCGACGGAATGCGGGTCCGGACCCGAGGCTGAGGAGGGCCGACCTCGGATCGGCGGTTCCTCCGGGCGATCTGTTTCGTCCGGGCGGGGCTCGAATCTCCGGCTTTGGCTTTCCTGACCAGGTCGGCCTCGGTCCTGTGGACGGAGGGTGGACAACTCCCTCGAGTGGGCCCCCGATGCCTCGAACTTCGTGGACAAGCGCCTTGCGCCGCTCTTCGCGTCAGCGTACCGTGACGGCTGCCCGAAGGGGCCTCTGACGATGGCGATCCAGCCGGTG
Source organism: Chloroflexota bacterium (assembly GCA_042408535.1). Lineage (GTDB taxonomy): Bacteria > Chloroflexota > Limnocylindria > Limnocylindrales > CSP1-4 > BPIH01. Next base: position 34,829 of record JBHORA010000204.1, read on the forward strand.
TCTCTACCGGCTGCGAGCCAGGACGGACGGTTCCTTCGGGCGCTTTCGTGCCTGGCCCCGGCCCGGTCCCCGAAGGCGCCCCCGGCACATTTGTGAGCCGGGGTCCGGGCGAGGTCGACGGCGCCGACCGTCCAGCTCCCGTGCCGCCGTCCGCCCCTTTGCTGGTACTTCCGATAAGAGTAGTTATGTCCATATCGCTCACTGTGGCGCCCGATCGGGCTCCCGGGCGACGTCCGGCCGAGCCGCCAGGTAGCATCCCTCTCGTCATGGATCCCCACCACCCGCCGACGAGCCCCGCGAGGACGCGGTCCGAGGAGGCCCCCCGATGACCCGGCGCGGGCTCGTCCTGTTCGGAGCGATGTCGGTCATCTGGGGCATCCCGTATCTCCTCATCCGGATCGCCGTCGCCGAGATCTCGCCGGCGGCCCTCGTCCTCGGCCGAACCGCCATTGCGACGGCGATTCTCGTGCCGATCGCCCTCCTCCGGGTCGATGTCCGAAGCCTCCGCCCGTACTGGGCGTGGATCGTCGCCTTCGCCCTCGTCGAGATCGCGGGACCATGGGTCCTCCTCGGGTCGGCCGAGGAGCGGATCTCGAGCTCCCTCGCCGGGCTGCTTGTCGCGGCCGTCCCCCTCGTCGGGGCCTTGATCTCGGTTCTCACCCGGGGAGCCGAGCGGCTCGGACCGCTCGGCTTCGGCGGGCTGCTCCTCGGGGTCGTCGGCGTCGCTGCCATCGTCGGGGCCGACGTCGGGGCCGAGGACGCGGCGGCCGTTTTCGAGATGGCTGGCGTCGTCCTCGGCTACGCCCTCGGTCCGGCGATCCTGGCCCGTCGCCTCGGGGGTGCCTCCTCGCTCGGGGTCATGGCGGCCTCCCTCGCCCTCTCCGCCCTCATCTACGCCCCGGTCGTCGCCCTCGAGCCGCCGGCTGGGCTGCCGTCCCCGACCGGCCTCGCCGCCGTCGTCATCCTCGGGGTCGTCTGCACCGCGCTCGCCTTCCTCGTCTTCGCTGCCCTCGTTGCCGAGATCGGCCCCGTCCGAGCGACGGTCATCACCTACGTCAACCCGGCCGTCGCAGCCGTCCTCGGTGTCCTCTTCCTCGGCGAGCGCCTCAGCCTCTCGATGCTCCTTGGCTTCGCCCTCGTCGTCGCCGGCTCAGCCCTCGCCACCCGCGGCCCGACCCGATCGTCCGCCGCAGCGCCGGCGACGCGCATCGACGTGGCCGCCGAGCCCGAGCCGCAGCGCGCCGCCTCGCCCTAGGTGGCCGGGAACGGTACGGCCCCTCGCCACGGCGAGCCCTCCCCTACCCCGTCTCGGCCGGTCGAGGCCGCTCGCGAGCCGACTCCACGATCTCCGTCGGGGCGTGGTGAACGGCCGCGATGGTGCCGAGCCGGCCGGCCTGGGAGTCCCGCTCTGGGGGACAGCGTGCTCGCCTGGCGTCCCCCTCGGGTCCGACAGAGATGCCCTAACCGCCGGCGAACGGGTGGTCGTTGACGCTCACCCAGCGCCGATCGAGGAGGAGGTGGAGGACGCTCGGTCGGTCGGCGCCGAGGGCCTCGCGGAGGGCCGGCTCGAACTCGGCGTCGGTCTCGACGCGGAAGCCCCGCCCGCCGAGGGCGCGGCCGACGGCAGCGAAGTCGATCGGCCCCAGATCGGTCGCCACACCTCCCGAGCCGCCGCGCTCGTCCTGGTGCATCCGGATCATCCCATAGCGCTCGTTGTCGAAGACGACGACGATCGGCCGAAGGCGCTCCCGGACGGCTGTTTCGAGCTCCGCCATCGTCATTGCCATGCCGCCATCCCCGACGAGGGCGACGACCGGCCGGTCACGGTGGATGAGAGCCGCCGCCACGGCCGCCGGGACGGCATAGCCCATGGCCCCGGACGTCGGGCCGAGGAAGGTTCCCGGGCGCCGGAAGCGAAAGCCGCGGGCCGCCCAGCCAGCGAAGTTGCCGGCGTCGGTGATGAGGATGGCGGCGTCGGGGAGGATTCGACGGAGGGTGGCGATGACGCGGCCGGGGTGGACCCCCGGGCCGGTCCAATCGCCTCGGTCGACGACGCTCGCCGTCTCGTACGCTGCCCGGTCGCGGGCGTTCCGCTCGGCTCGGGCGTCGGCGACGGCGGCATCGAGGACGCCGTTCGCCAGCCGGTTCACGGCGGCGCGGAGGAAGGCCCGGGCGTCGGCGGCGAGGGCGAGGTCGGGCGGCCGGAGGCCGGCTCGACCGCCGCGAGGCTCGACGTCGACATGGGCCCACCGTGTTCCAGGGCCCGGGATCTCGTAGCCGTAGGTCGTCACCTCGTTCAAGCGGCAGCCGAGGACGAGCAGAGCGTCGGCTGAGCGGAGGCGGTCGCGCACCGTCGGCGGTGCGCCGTGGCCGGCCATCCCGAGGTAGAGGGGGTGGTCGTTCGGGACGACGTCACCCCGGCGCCAGGCAGCGACGATCGGGACCCTGAGGAGCTCGGCCACTCGGAGGAGGTCGGTCGAGCAGCGGGCTCGGAGGACGCCACCCCCGGCGAGGATGACCGGTCGTTCGGCACAGGCGAGGAGCTGAAGGATCGAGCGGACGAGAACCGGATCGGGGCGGAGCCCGGCGGTCGGGACCGGCGGTCGTTCGAGCACAGGGGCGTCGAAGGGCTCGTCGAAGAGGTCGGCTGGGATGGAGAGGAGGACGGGCCCCGGGCGACCGCCCGTCGCCTGGCGGAGTGACTCCTCGAGGAGGGCCGGGAGGTCCGCCGCGCTGGCCGGTTCGGCGGCCCACTTCGCCAGACCGCCGATGGTGCCGACGAGGTCCGCTTCCTGGAAGGCCTCGCGGCCGAGGAAGGGCCGCTCGACCTGGCCGGCGATGGCCAGGAGAGGCGTCGAGTCGGCAAACGCTGTGTGGAGGGCGATGGCGAGGTTGCCCGCCCCGACGGCCCGGGTCACGATGGCTGCCGCGGGGCGACCGGTGAGCTGGCCGTAGGCCTCGGCCATGAAGCCGGCCCCGGCCTCGTGGCGGGTGGCGACGACGGCGATCCCAACGGCCTCGAGGGCGTCGAGCAGGGGGAGGAAGCTCTCGCCGGGGACGGTGAAGGCATAGCGGAGGCCTGCCGCCCGGAGGGACCGGGCGAGCCAGGCGGCGACGGTCTGGGCGGATCGCGCGGGTCCTGGGAGAGGTCGTCCTTCGGGGGCGCTCGTCTCGTGCTCCGCGGGACGCAGAGCGACCAGATCCGGTGAAGCTGCGATCGGGTCGCCATGGCGACCGTCGGTCGGCTCGACCGCGACGGCGATCGGCACTGGACCGAGAGGCGGCTCCGGAAGGCTGGTCTCGAGCTCGTCTCGGGTCGGCTCGCCCGGGTCATCGGGCTCCCGAGCGAGGCTTCCGGGGGCTTCTGCCGGGAGGCGCGGGCCGATCGGTTCGGCCTCGGCGCCGGCGTGATGTTCGGTCATCGGTCCACCTGGTGTGCGGCTGCTGACGGAGGCTGGCTGACGGTTCGATCGAGGCGGATCAACGCGGATAGGCCATCGCCGAGGCGACGAGGCCGAGGACGACGATGACGGCGAGGATCGCGAAGGCGAGACGAGCGAGACGTGTCCCTGGCACCATGCCCTGGTTCCTTCGAGCGTTCGTACGAGTCGGCCCGGTCCGTCCCGGTCGACCGAGCGACAGGCGGCTGCATCGCGCCCGCTGCGCTCCATGAGTATGCCCGAGTCTACGCCCCGACCGGGAGGGCGGCTCGCCACAAGCGACGGGCGCCGCCCTTCCCTCGGTCGGGGCGGATGCTGCCCTCCTGGAGCGGAGGCTCCGGGCTCTTCAGCCGCCCTTCGGTGCCTCCTCGAAGCGGGGCGACCGAGTGGCGCGCAGAGCCGCCAGGAGGAGCCGTCCGATTTCGTAGCTCCGGCCGCCGCCCATGACGAGGACGACGTCACCCGATCGGACCCGCTCGGCGAGCCAGGTCGCCGTCGCCTCAACGGAGCCTGGGGCGCCGACCGGACGGGCCGGGGCGATGGCCGTCACCCGCGCCGCCAGATCGGCGGCCGAGACGATCGTTCGGTCAGGGTCACGTCCCGGCCAGATGTCGGCGACGGCAACGGCGTCGGCTTCGGCGAGGACGGCGGCGAAGGCGTCGAGCATGGCAGCCGTTCGGTGGAAGGTGAGGGGCTCGTAGACGGCCCAGACCGGGCGGCCCGGTTCGAGCTGGCGGACGGCGGCGAGGGTCGCCCGGATCGCCGTCGGGTGGTGCGCGTAGTCGTCGTAGACGGTGACGCCGGCCGCTTCGCCGAGCCGTTCGAGGCGGCGACCGACGCCCTCGAAGGCTTCGAGGCTAGCAGCGACGGCGGCCGTCTCGATGCCGAGGGCGGCGCCGGTCGCTGCGACGAGGAGGCCGTTGGCGGCGTTGTGGCGGCCGACGAGACCGATCCGGAGCCGAAGGGGCTGCTCGAGACCCTCGAGCCCCGCGATCCGGAGCTCCGTCCCCGCCGCCGAGGCGGTCGTCACGACCCCGACGACGGCGGTCGCCCTGCCGAGGGCCGTCCGGTACCGGGCTTCGAGGGCCCGGGTCCGCCCGGCGAGGCCGGCCTCGCCAGCAACAGCCTCGGGGGCGACGATGTCGACGACGACGAGCCGGCCCGGCCAGTCCTGGAGGCGGGCAGCGAGCTCCGCGCCCCCGAGGTCGGTGACGCCGACGACCGCCGTCGCCACCCTCCCCTCCCCTCCTCGCCGGAGCCAGGCGTCGATGGCCCCGACGACCGCCGCCCGGTCGGCGAACACGTCAGGGTGGTCCCATTCGACGTTCGTGACGACGGCGACGTCCGGCCGGTACGGATCGAAGTTGCCGGCGTACTCGTCGGCCTCGACGACGGCCACCGACCCCCGTCCCGCCCGAGCCGTCCTCGGGGGCTCGCCGACGAGGCTCCTCGGCAGGAGGGCACCGACGAAGGCGAGGGGGTCGGCGCCTGCTCGAACGAGGAGGTCGACGAGCCAGCCGGCTGTCGTGCTCTTGCCGTGGGTGCCGGTCACGGCGATGAGGGTCCGGCCAATGGCGGCGTCGGCGACGACCTGCTGCCACGGTTCGAGGGGGATGCCCTGGGCGCGGGCGGCGACGAGCTCGGGATGGTCTGGCTCGACCGAGGTGAGGGCCTTCGTGACGGCGAGTCGCGTCGGCCGCGGCACGCTCGTCACGTGGGCCGGATCGTGCCCGACGGCGAGGGAGATCCCGGACGACCGAAAGGCGACCGTGTACGGGGACGGGCCACCACGGTCGCAACCCGTCACCCGGGCCCCGGCGGCGGCGGCGAGGAGGGCGGCGGCGCTCGCCCCGGCTCCAGCCGCCCCGACGACGTGGATCGCCTCACCCGGCTCGATCGGGCGTGGCGGGCGAGCCGGGGCGAGACCGGCGGCGATGTCGGCGGACGAGCGGAGCATTCTCGGGGGCGTCAGGGCCCGGCCGAGGTCGCGGCGCCCCTCGCTCCAGCACGGCCCTCGTCGCGGGCGGCGGCGAGGAGCTGTGCCCGCTCGAGGAGGAGCGCGATGGCGAGGTCGGCCGAAGCGCGCTTGTTCTCGTGCCGGGTCCCCGTCCAGACGACCCGCCGGACGACGGTCTCGGCCTCGTCGGCGACGGCGACGTAGGTGAGGCCGACGGGCTTCGCCGCCGTCCCACCCTCGGGGCCCGCGATCCCGGTGATGGCGCAGGCGAGGTCGGCACCGAAGCTAGCCCGAATCCCCGTCGCCATGGCCCGGGCAACCTGCGCGCTCACCGCCCCGTGCGCCTCGATGACGGTGGGCTCGACCCCGCAGAGGGCGACCTTCGCTTCGTTGGCGTAGGCGACGACGCCACCGACGAAGTAGCCGGACGAGCCCGGCACCTCGGTGAGGAGGTGGGCAACGAGCCCCCCGGTCGAGGACTCGGCCGTCGCGATCCGGAGACCGGCGGCGAGGCAGACGGCCTGGAGCGTCGCCGCCTGGCCGACGAGGGGATCGTCCATCGGGCCCGGCTAGCGGCGGTCTGTTCGGACCGGCGGGTTCGGCGGCTCGAAGCGCCACGTCTCGGGGACGCCGACCCGACCGAGCCGACCGAGGGGGACGCCGTTCAAGGTGAAGTACGTCACCCCCGACGATCCGGTCCGGACCTCGACGGAGCGTTGGCCGGTGAAGGTGAGGGTCTGCCCGTCCCGGTAGACGGTGCCGGCTGCCCCGACGGTCGGGTCGAGCTGGTCGTCGACCCAGACCTTCAACCAGGCCCGACCGCCCTTGATCTGGACGACGAGGGTGACGCCCCGGTAGCTCACCTCGACGGTCCGGCGGAGGGTGACCGTCCGGTTCTCGGCGGACGCGGCGGTCACGGTGATCGTCCAGCGGCCGGTCGTGAGGTCGAGGGGGACGCTGAAGGTCCCATCGTCAGCGGGAGCGGTCGTCTGGGGTTCCGGCGCCGGGGGCGGCGACGGGCTTGGACCGCTCGGGGTCTGGGGCTCGCCGCTCGCCGGGCCAGCGTAGGCCGCTTCGACGGTCACCTTCACGGCGTTCGTCGTCCGGCCTTCCACCGGCACGGCCCCGTTTTCGTACGTCGCTCCCTCGGCGGGCGAGTCGACGGTCAAGGTCGGCGCACTGATGAGAGGGAAGGGGACGTTGACGAGGACTTGGACCGGCGACTCGGCGACCTTGCCGGTCTCGGGATCCTTCGCCGTCACCTCGAACTCGTTCCGGCCGCGCCGAAGCTCGACAACGACGCTCCAGCTCCCGTCGGGGCCAGCGGTCGCCCGGTACGGCTGGTCCCGACCGGGGGCTCGCACCTCGACCGTCGCCCCCGGGTCGGAGAGGCCGCGGAGGGTGTACTCGGTCGTTCCCTCCTCGACCTCGAGGACGGCGACGGGGGGATCGGTGACGCTGATCGTTGGCGGCTTCGCGAAGCGGACGAGCTGGAGGGCGAGGTAGCCGACGAAGGCGACGACCGCGACGGTGAGGAGGGCGGCGAGGACGATGCTCGGGGTGAAGGTCAGTCCCTGCCGCGGAGCCTCGATCGGGCGCGGCACCGCGAGGGGCGGCGCGGCGAGGGCAGCTTCACCTCGCTCCCGCCGCCACTGGCGGAGGACATCGTCGGGGTCGAGCCCAAGGTAGAGGGCGTAGTTTCGAAGGAAGCCCTTCGTGTAGACGGCCCCCGGGAGCTCCCGGTCATCGCCGCGCTCGAGGGCAGCGAGGTACCGAGCCCGGATCTTCGTGTCCCGCTCGGCCCGGTAGAGGTCGACTCCCTTCCGCTCGCGGGCGGCGACGAGACGCTCGCCGAGGGTCGGCTCGGACCCTGGCTCGCCCCGAGGCTCCGGTCTCGGCTCCGTCGGGCCGTCGTCTCGCGCCAGCGGCCGAGACAGACCCGCTCCGCCGGCGGCCGCCGTCGCCGGTGACAGATCCGGGCGAGACCAGCCGACCCCACCTTCCGGACCTGGCGCATCGCGGCCCGGCCGCCTGGCCGGTCGAGCGGCCCCGTCGTCGTTCGGCATTCGTCGGGCCTGGTCACGTGTCCTCATCCGTCGAGGTCGTCCTCGTCGTCGGCGGCCATCCGTCGCGGCCCCGGCTCGTCGCGACGGAGGACCTGCCGGGCATTCGAACCGTCGAAGGGACCGACGTACCCCCGGGCCTCGAGCTGGTCGATGATCCGGGCCGCCCGGGCGTAGCCGATCCGAAGGCGCCGCTGGAGGAGCGACGCCGAGGCTCGATCGTACTCCCGGATGACGGCGATGGCATCGGGGAGGAGGCGGTCGGCCTCGCCGTCGACGGGCTCCTCGGTCTCCTCCCCCTCGTCCCCCCCGGCGACGATCGCAAGATCGTAGCGGTGCGGCCAGGATCGCCAGTACTCGGTGATGTTCCTGATCTCCCGATCCGAGACGAAGACGCCCTGGAGGCGGATCGGGCGGGGCATGTCGGCCGGCTGGAAGAGCATGTCGCCGCGGCCGATGAGGTCCTCGGCCCCCGGTGCGTCGAGGATCGTCCGGGAGTCGATTTGGGAGGCCATGGCGAAGGCGATCCGGGACGGGAAGTTCGCCTTGATGAGACCGGTCACGACGTTCACCGAGGGGCGCTGGGTGGCGAGGACGAGATGGATCCCCGTCGCCCGTGCTTTCTGGGCGAGGCGGACGATGGGGTCCTCGATGTTCTTGCCCTCGCGCATCATGAGGTCGGCGAGCTCGTCGACGACGATGATGATGTAGGGCAGCCGGTCGGCTGGATCGACCCGGGACTCGTTGAAGGCGCTGATGTTCCGGGCCGCCGCGCCGGCGAAGCGGCGGTAGCGGTGCTCCATCTCGCCAACCGCCCAGCGGAGGGCCGCTTTCGCCTTTTCGGGTTCGGTGATGACCGGGACGAGCAGATGGGGCAGCTCGTTGTAAGCGGCGAGCTCGACCCGCTTGAGGTCGACGAGGATGAAGCGGACCTCGTCCGGGGTCGCGTGCATGAGGAGGCTGCTGATGAGGGCGTTCACCATGACGCTCTTCCCCGAGCCCGTCGCCCCGGCGATGAGGAGGTGGGGCATCTTCACCAGGTCGGCCGCCCGGGCGTGGCCAGCGACGTCGCGGCCGAGGGCGAAGGTGAGCTTCGGGGCGTGGGCGATGTCGACCTCCTCGAGGACCCGGCGGAGGGAGACGATATTGAAGTCGCTGTTCGGGATCTCGATCCCGACAACGCTCTTGCCCGGGATCGGAGCCTCGATCCGGATCGTTCGGGCCGCGAGGGCCATGGCCAGGTCGTCGGCGAGGGACTCGATCCGGCTCACCTTCACCGAGGGGTCGGGCTCGACCTCGTACTGGGTGACGACGGGCCCGGCGTTCCAACGCACGACCCGAGCAGCGATGTTGAAGCTGGCGAGCTTGCGCTCGATGGTCGCCGCGTTCTGGTGGTGGTCCATCGCCGGACCGCCGGCCCGGCTGGCGACGTCGTCGAGGAGGGTCAGCTCCGGCAGCCGATACGGATCCGGGACGGTCTCGGCCGGAGTCTCCGCCCCGACCGGAGTCTCCGCCCCCACCTCGCCTGCCGCCGACAGCTCGGCGGCGGGCTTCCCGGTCGCTCCCGCCCCAGCCAGGCTCGCCGGACCGCTCTCGCTCGCTCGCCCTTCGACGACCGCGGGCCCTCGGGGACCGATGAGCGTCCCCGAGGTGGCGATGAGCCCGGGGCCGGGGAGCGGCTCGCTCGTCGGGTTCGGAGAGTGCCCGGCTGCGGTCGAGTCGACGGCCTCGGGACGGCTGCCGCTGCCCCAGAGCCCCGTCTGGCCGGCGACGGCCGGTCGCCCGAGGAGCGCCCGAGCCCGACCGCCGACTTGTTCCCGAATCGATGCCAGCCCGCTCCGTGCGGGTTCCGTGCCCCCCTGGGACCGGACCGGACCCCGCCGCTCGGCTTCGGGTCGGCCACCCGAGGCGGCCGGAGCCTCCGCTCCCCCACTCGCCAGGGCCGCTCCGACGGAGCGGGCGACGCGGCCGACGGGCGCCAGGAGGGAGCGAAGGCTCGTGTCGAGCATGACGAGGAGCCCGGCAACGAGGGCAGCGGCGAGGACGACCAAGGCGCCGGCTCGGCCGAAGAGGGTCGTCGTGACGCCGACGAGGCCCGTCCCGATCCGCCCGCCGGTGAGGACTTCGCCGTCCCGGAAGGGGTTCGGCGGGCCGACGAGCTCGAGGAGTCCGAGGCCAGCGGCGAAGGCGATGCCGGCACCGAGCAGGGTCAGTCGCCAGCCGCCGTCCGTCCCTCGGGCTCGCTCGACGTAGACCCCAGCGGCGAGGAGGGCGAACGGAAGGGCCCAGCGTCCCGTCCCGAACCAGGGGGCGAACACATTCCGCCACCAGGTCGTCAGGGTCCCCTCCCCAGGGAGGGCGAGGGCGATGAGGGTGACTGCTCCGAAGGAGAGGAGGGTCACCCCAACGAGAGAGCGGACGACCTCGGGGCTGAGGGACCAGCCCGCTCCAAGCGACGGGAAGCGGTGGGCGCCGCGCCGGCGGCGGCTCGTCGAGCGGCGGCTCGATGGGCGGCTCGACGGGTGGCTCGGAGCGGAGCGGCGACGAGTGGCCATCGTCGACCGAACCGCCTAGACCTCGACGACGACAGGGAGGACCATCGGTCGTCGCTTCGTCTGTTCGTAGAGGAAACGCGAGACGCTCTCCTTGATCTGCGACTTCAGGAGGGCGATCTCGCTGATGTGGTCGCCGGGGTTCTCGATGGCCGCCACGACCCGCTCCCCGGCTTCGGTGATGAGCGGATCGCGCTCGTTCAAGGGGACGAAGCCGCGGGTGACGATCTCGGGCCGGCCAACGAGGTTGCCGGTCTGCTTGTCGACGGTGACGACGACGATGAACATGCCGTCCGCGGCGAGGGCTCGCCGGTCACGGAGGACGACCTCGCCGACGTCGCCGACGGAGAGGCCGTCGACGAAGACGTAGCCCGCCGGCACCGGCGTCCCCCGGCGAGCCCGGCCATCGGGGAAGATCTCGATCGGCTGGCCGTTCTCGATGATGAAGACGTTTTCGGGCCGCACGCCCATCTCGACCGCCAGGCGGCCGTGCTGGACCATCATCCGGAACTCGCCGTGGATCGGGATGAAGTAGCGGGGCCGGGTCAGGCCGAGCATGAGCTTCAGCTCCTCCTGGCTGGCATGGCCAGAGACGTGCGCCCGCTTGATCGTGTGGTAGTAGACGTTCGCCCCGGCCTTGAAGAGGTTGTCGATCGTGCGGGCGACGTACTCCTCGTTACCGGGGATCGGACTCGCCGAGACGATGACCGTGTCCCCGGGCTCGATCTCGACGAAGCGGTGGTCCCGGTTCGCCATCCGGGCGAGGCCGGACATCGGCTCGCCCTGGGCGCCGGTCGTGGCGATGACGAGCTGCCCAGGCGGGGTCTGGCTGATCTGATCCTTGGCGACGACGCCCGAGGAGGGGTAGCGGAGGTAGCCGAGGTCGACGGCGATCCGGACGTTCTGCTCCATCGAGCGACCGACGACGGCGACCTTCCGGCCGAAGGTCTCGGCGGCATCGAAGACCTGCTGAATCCGGGCGATGTTGCTGGCGAAGGTGGCGACGATGACCCGCCCCTCGAGGGGCTCGATGATCTCCCGAAAGGCCTCGCCAACGGTTCGCTCGGACGGGGTGTAACCCGGGTTCTCGGCCCGGGTAGAGTCCGAAAGGAGGCAGACGACGCCCTCCTGGCCGAGGCGGGCGAGGGTCGCGAAATCCGACGGCTTGCCGTCGACGGGCGTGTGGTCGAATTTGAAGTCACCGGTGTGGACGACGGTGCCGACGGGCGTTCGGAGAGCGATCCCCATGGCGTCGGGGATCGAGTGGCCGATCCGGAACGGGAGGGCTCGAAACGGCCCGATCTCGAGCTCGTCGCCGGGTTCCAGAGCGACGAGGGGATGGTCCGTCAAGCGGTGCTCCTTGAACTTCGCGCCGAGGAGCCCGCGGGCGAGGGTCGAAGCGTAGACGGGGACGCCGGGGAAGTTCGGGAGGACGTAGGGCAGGCCGCCGACGTGATCTTCGTGGGCATGGGTGATGAGGAAGGCCCGGACCCGGTCGCGCCGCTCGCGGAGGTAGCTGACGTCGGGGACGACGAGGTCGATGCCGAACATCTCCTCGTCGGGGAACATGAGGCCGCAGTCGATGACGACGATGTCATCCCCGTACTCGAAGACGTACATGTTCTTCCCGATCTCCCCGACTCCGCCGAGGGGGATGATCCGGAGTGGTCGGTTCGGGTCAGCCATGGCGGAACGACCTCACGGGGCCGAGAAGAGGCTGAGCTGATCTCGGTCCGGCTCGCTCGGCGCTCGATCGTTGGCGATGCCGGCCCCCGCCGTCGTCGCCGTCTCCTCGGTCGCCGCCTTCGGACTCGGTCGAGCCGCTGCCTTCGCCGCCGCCGGGGCCGACGCGGGTGCCGCCGCCGGGGCCGATGCGGGTGCCTCCGCCGCCTCCGCTGCTCGGAGGCGACGCCGCCTCGCCTCGACGAGGGCGGTCGGGACCCGGAGCATGTCGGCCTCGAGGATCGGGCGAAGGGAGGCCTGGTGGAGGGCGGCGGCGGGATGGTACATGGCGAAGACGAGGGCGTCCCGGACCCCCGTCTCCGGCGGCGCGGGACGGACCGTCCCGTGGGCGGACCCGATCTTCGCCCCGGGCATGAAGCGGGCCATCGAGTGGCGGCCCAAGGTGACGACGAGGGCCGGGTCGAGGATCTCGACCTGGCGGCGGAGGAAGGGTGCGCAGGCCGCGATCTCGTCCGGCTCCGGATCGCGGTTGCCCGGTGGCCGGCACTTGACGATATTCGTGATGAACACCTCCTCCCGACGCCAGCCGACCCTCGCCAGGAGCTCATCGAGGAGGGCCCCGGCCGGACCGACGAAGGGTCGACCCTGGCGGTCTTCGTTCAGACCGGGTCCCTCGCCGACGAAGAGGACCTCCGTCGACGGGTGTCCCTCCCCCGGGACGGCCTGCGTACGCTGTTCGTGGAGCCGGCAGCGGCGGCAGGCCCGGACCTCGGCTGCCACCTCCTCGAGCGCCGCGCGGCGCTCGGCTTCCGTCACGTCGGGCTCCCGCTCACCGCTTCCGTCTCGACGGCTCGGGCGCTCGCCCGGCGGACCCAGCCCCGTTCGACGAGGATCTCGGCAAGCTCGACGGCGTTCGTCGCGGCTCCCTTCCGAAGGTTGTCGGCGACGACCCAGAAGGCGAGGCCGCGCCCGTCGGGGACGGACGGGTCGCGGCGGATCCGGCCGACGAAGATCTCGTCCCGTCCGGCGGCCAGGGTCGCGATCGGATAGCGGTGGGCGGTCGGATCGTCGACGACGACGACCCCCGGGACGGCCGCGAAGCGTTCCCGTGCCTCCTCGGGGCTCAAGGGCTCGCGGGTCTCGACGTGGACGGCCTCCGAATGGCCGACGAAGACGGGGACCCGGACCGCCGTGCACGAGACCCGGAGGTCGGGGAGGTGGAGGATCTTCCGGCTCTCCTCGATGACCTTCCGCTCCTCCTTCGTGTAGCCGTCGTCGAGGAAGACGTCGATCTCGGGGAGGGCGTTGAAGGCGATCGGGTGTGGGTAGACGCGCGGTTCCTTCGGGGCGCCGGTGACGTGGGCCCGGATCTGCGCTTCGAGCTCGGCGATGGCGTCAGCCCCGGTTCCCGAGACGGACTGGTAGGTGTCGACGACGACCCGCTCCAGCCCGACGCTGTCGCGGAGGGCCATGAGGACGGGCACGAGCTGCATCGTCGAGCAGTTCGGATTGGCGACGATCCCCTCGTGCCAGGCGAGGTCATCGGGGTTGACCTGGGAGACGACGAGCGGGACCTGGGGGTCCATCCGCCAGGCGGCGGAGTTGTCGATGACCGTCGTCCCGGCGGCCGCAGCGAGGGGTGCCAGGTCCCTCGAGACGTCGCTGCCGGCCGAGAAGAGGGCGATGTCGACACCCCCGAACGCTTCCGGTGTCGCCTCGCCGACCTCGAAGGTGCGGCCGTCGACGGAGACGATCGTCCCCGCCGATCGTCCCGAGGCGAGGAGGCGCAGCTCCGCCATCGGGAACTCGCGCTCCATGAGGACGCGGATCATCGTCTTGCCGACGACGCCGGTGGCGCCGATGACGGCGACGGTCAGCGGTTCGGGGTTCACCGTGGGCTCGACTCCAACGACAGGCTGTGACGGGCGGGCACCGGGCCCGAGTATACCAGCGGCCCCTCGCCCCTCCGACAGCCCTGTCCCCCGGCGGCCCTTCAGCGGGCCGACCGGGCGAGGTGGCCCGCCGCAGCTGCCTCGTCCGGTGCCGCTGCGGCCCGGCGGTCCTTCAGCGGGCCGACCGGGCGAGGTGGCGCTGCATCGCCGCCTTCCGGGAGAGATTGATCCGGCCCTGGCGGTCGATTTCGGTCACGACGACCATGATCTCGTCGCCGACCGAGACGACGTCTTCGACGGACGGAACGTGGTAGTCGGCAAGCTCGCTGATCCGGACGAGACCCTCCTTGCCGGGCAGGATCTCGACGAAGGCGCCAAAGCTCATGATTCGGGTCACCTTGCCGAGGTAGAGCCCGCCGACCTCGACCTCGCGGGTCAACGATTCGATCCACTGGATCGCCTTCCGGCTGTTCTCGGCGTTCACGGCCGCGATCTCGACGGTCCCGTCGTCCTGGATGTTGATCTCGGTCCCGGTCTCCTCCTGGATCTTGCGGATCGTCGCCCCGCCCTTGCCGATGATGTCGCGGATCTTCTCCGGGTTGATCTGAATCGTGATGATCCGCGGCGCATAGCGGCTCATCTCGGTCCGCGGGGCCGGCATGACGGCGACCATCTTGTCGAGGATGAACTGGCGGGCGGCGTGCGCCCTGGCGAGCCCCTCGCGGATGATGGCCTCACCGATGCCGCGGACCTTGATGTCCATCTGGACGGCGGTGATCCCGTCCCGGGTCCCGGCGACCTTGAAGTCCATGTCCCCGAAGGCATCCTCCTTGCCGAGGATGTCGGTGAGGACGACGAAGCGGCCGGTCGCCGGGTCGGTCATGAGGCCCATCGCCGCCCCGGCGACGGGGGCCTTGATCGGGACCCCGGCATCCATGAGGGCGAGGCTCGAGCCACAGGTCGAGGCCATCGAGGTCGAGCCGTTCGAGGTCACGATCTCGGAGACGAGCCGGATGACGTACGGGAACTCGTCCTGGGAGGGCAGGACGGGGACGAGGGCCCGCTCGGCGAGGTTGCCGTGGCCGATATCGCGGCGGCTCGGGCCGCGGAGCGGCTTGTTCTCGCCGGTGCTGTAGGGCGGGAAATTGTAGTGGTGGAGGTAGCGCTTCTCGGTCTCGGGGCTGATCGTGTCGATCCGCTGGACGTCGGACGAGGGACCGAGGGTGGCGATCGTCAGGGCCTGGGTCTGGCCCCGGGTGAAGAGGGCCGAGCCGTGGGCCCGCGGGAGGAGACCGACCTCGATCGAGATCGGCCGGATCTCGTCGGGCGCTCGACCGTCCATCCGGATCCCTTCGTTGAGGGTGAGCTCGCGGACGACCTGCTTCTGAACGGTCGCGAAGAGGTTCTTTCCGACCCGGGCCTCGCGGCGAGCCGCGTCGAGGAGCGCCGCCGGGTCGCCGCCCGTCCGGTGGGCGCGGATGGCGGCCGCGATCCCGTCGCGGAGGCGAGCGATCCGGGGCGGCAGGTCGGCCGCGAGCCGAAGGAGGATCTGGGCCGTCACCTCGGCATCGGGGAGGGCGCGGTGGCCGCCGACGGGCAGGCCGAAGAAGGCGGCGAGATCGCCGAGCTTGAAGGTCTCGGGTGCTCCGGGGAAGGCCTCCCGGGCGATGACGAGGGTGTCGAGATAGCGGCCGTACTCGAAGCGGTAGCCGTTGCCGAGGGCGGCTTCGAGGAAGGCGATGTCAAAGCCGACGTTGTGGCCGACGATGAGAGCGTCGCCGGCGAAGGCGAGGAAGCGCTCGGCAGCCTCGCGCGGGCTCGGCGCTCCGCGGATGTCGGCATCGGTGAGGCCATGGAGCTGGACGCCGACGATGGGCCGACCGGGGTCGACGAGGGTCGAGAACCGGTCGACGATCTCGCCGTTCCGGATCCGGACGGCGCCGATCTCGACGAGGTCGTGGAGGGCGACGTCGGTCCCGGTCGTCTCGACATCGACGACGACGAACTCGCGACCGGCGGCCACGGCGTCGACGAAGGTGAGGATCGAGCCGGGGCCGGGTTCGAGGTACGGGATCCGCTTCGGCTTGCCGACCGCCCGGACGAGCTCCTCCTGAACGTCGATGAGGGGCTGGAGGGCCCGGTGACCGAAGAGGATCGCCTCGGCCATGACGTCCTCGGAGACGATCTTCGCCCCGGCTTCGACCATCATGATCGCGTCGCGCGTCCCCGACACGACGAGGTCGATCTCCGACTGCTCGAGCTGGCTGATCGTCGGGTTGACGACAAACTCGCCGCCGATCCGACCGACCCGAACGGCGCCGACGGGGCCGAGGAAGGGGATCTCGCTGATCGAGAGGGCGGCGGAGGCAGCGACGGTGCCGAGGATGTCGGGGTCGTTCTCCTGGTCCGTCGAGAGGACCGTGATGACGACCTGGACGTCGTCGCGGTAGCCCTCCGGGAAGAGGGGCCGAATCGGACGGTCGGTCAGCCGGGCGGCGAGGATCGCCCCCTCCGACGGTCGCGACTCGCGCTTGATGAAGCCGCCGGGGATCTTGCCGGCAGCGTACATCCGCTCTTCGAAGTCGACGGTGAGCGGGAAGAAGTCGAGCCCCGGCCGAGGATCGGAGCGGTTCGCCGTCCCGAGGACGACGGTGTCGCCGTAGCGGACGGTCACCGAGCCGCCGGCGAGGAGGGCCATCTTGCCGGTCTCGATGGTGAGGGTCCGGCCGCCGATGGACGTTTCGAATGTCTGTGACACGGGTGTCTTGTCCTCCGTCGTCGTGGAGGAGGAGACGATCTCGTGGCTCTGGGCCCGGCCGCGTCGGCGGTCGGTACGAGAGGACCCCGGGCGACCTGCCCGAGGTCCCTGGAGCAGCGCTAGCGGCGCAGGCCGAGCCGCGCGACGACGGCTCGGTAGCGGGCGCTGTCCTCCTTCACGAGGTACGCGAGAAAGCGGCGGCGCTGGCCCACGAGCTTGAGGAGGCCGCGACGCGAGTGGTTGTCCTTCGGGAAGCGCTTGAGGTGCTCGGTCAGGCCACGGATCCGCTCGGTGAGGAGCGCGATCTGGACCTCCGCCGAACCGGTATCGCCGGCGGAGCGGGCGTACTCGGTAATGACCTGCTGCTTCTGTTCCCGCGTGAGCGGCACACGGTCCTCCGACACGAACTCTCTAGGGTTGGGCAATCTTCATCTCTGCCGCCCGGAGGATAGCAGGTGTCGGCCCGGCCTGCAGCGGGCAAAGGCGTGCAGCGGGCTAACGACCGTCGCCAGCTCTCGCGGGCTGGTCACCACCTTGGGCTCGATTCTGCTCGTCCTGGGCCAGGACTCGACGGAGGACCTTGCCGACGAAGGTCCGCGGCAGCTCGGATCGAACCTCGACCTCGGCCGGGACCTTGTACGGCGCGAGGTTGGCACGGCAATGGGCGACGAGGTCGGCCTCGGTCGCGCTCGCCCTCGGTCGGAGGACGACGAAGGCCTTCGGCACCTCGCCCCGCACCGGATGGGGGATCCCGACGACGGCCGCCTCGGCCACCGCCGGGTGCATCAGGAGGACGTCCTCGACCTCTCGCGGATAGACGTTGACCCCGGAGACCTTGATGAGGTCCTTCCGACGGTCGACGATCCGGAAGAAGCCGTCCGAGTCCATCGTCGCCACATCGCCGGTGAAGAGCCAGCCGTCGCGGAGCGTCGCCGCCGTTTCCTCGGGGTGGTTCCAATAGCCCGCCATCACCTGGGGCCCGCGAACGACGAGTTCGCCGGCCTCGCCGGCCGGCAGCGTCACGTTGCCGGTGTCGAGGTCGACGACCCGAGCCTCCGTCGAGGGGAACGGGACGCCGATGCTCCCGACCTTCCGGGTGCCCCGGATCGGATTGCAATGGGTGACCGGGCTCGCCTCGGTCAGCCCGTATCCCTCGACGACCCGGCCGCCGGTGGCCCGCTCGAACCCCTCCTGGACGGGCGCCGGGAGCGGTGCTGCGCCGCTGATGCAGGCCTCGATCGAACGGAGGTCGAAGCGGGAGAGATGGGGATCGGCGAGAAGCGAGGCGTACATGACCGGTGCCCCGGGAAAGAGGCGCGGTCGCCAGCGCTCGATCGCCTTCAGGACGGCGAGGGGCTCGAAGCGGGGCAGGAGGACCTGGGTCGTGGCGGTCAGGAGCCCGTAGAGCATCGCCACCGTGAGCCCATAGATGTGAAAGTACGGGAGAACGGCAAGGACCCGGTCTCGACCGGGTTGACGTCCGACGAACCACGCCGCGACCTGGTGGGCGTTGGCGACGAGGTTCCGGTGGCTGAGGATCGCGGTCTTCGGCGTTCCTGTCGTCCCGCCCGTGGGCTGGAGGACGACCGGGTCGTCCGGCCGAGCCCCGCCGCCGACCCGGCCGGCGGGGCTGGCAGCGAGGAGACGGAAGAGGTTCGGAACCTCCTCGCTGTGGGGCACCGGACGCCAGCGCCCCTCGCGTCGGGCGCGGATCGGGTAGAGCCAGCGGAGGGGTCGAGGCAGCGAGTCCTGGATCCCGGTACTGACCACTCCGCTGCCGCGGCGGGGTCGCCCCACGAGGTCGGCGACGGCCGCCCGAGCTGCCGCCACCCGAGGGACGAGGAGATCGAGGGCGATGGAGAGCCGCGGCCGGGTCTCCCTCAGGAGGACCTGAATCTCCCGCTCGACAAGGAGGGGGCTGACGGGGACGACGATGGCCCCGGCGCGGACGGCTGCCAGGAAGGCGATGACGAAGGCGGGGCTCGTCGGCAGATGGAGGGTCACCCGATCACCGGCTTCGAGCCCCAGGCTCATGAGCGCCCGAGCCAACCGGTCGACGTCCTCGTCCAACCGACGGAACGTCGTCCGGGCGCCGTAGAAGATGAGGGCGTCCGACCCTGGGTGCTCGTCGGCGGCCTGCCGGAGGAGGGTGTCGACGGTCACCCCGGGAACCGCCACCTCGGCCGGAACCCCGGGTTCGTAGAACCGGAGCCAGGGTCGTTCCACCTCGCCGGATCGAAGCGCAGGATCAGTGACCATCGTCCTCCTCCCGATCACTCCATGCCGAACGTGCCTCGGACGCTCGGGTTCATGCGGGACGCCTTCAGAGCGGGGTGCCGCCCGAAGCCAGAACGGCGGCCGCGACCCGCCGGCCCAGGGCGACGAGGTCGACGGGATCGCTCCGGAAGAGGCGTCGAAGAGCGGCGGCGAGGACCCGACCCTCGTCGCCTGCCGCCACGGCGCCGGAGAGTCGGCGGGCCGCCAGTTCCGCCGACCCGAGGAGGTCGTCGACGACAAGGGTCGCCAGATCGAGATGGAGCGCCGCGCGGGTCGGGTCGTCGCCCGCCGCCTGCTCGGCCCGAAGGAGGACGGCCTGCCCGGCAAAGCAGGCGATCGCTAGGTCGGCGAGCCCCGCCAGGACCTCTTGCTCCGCCTCAAGGTCCGAGCCGAAGCGGGTGACGGCGCTCCCCGCCAGGAGCAACGTCGCCTGTCGCAGGCCCTCGAGGCGGGCTCTCAACGGCCCTCCCTCCCCCGTCGATCCGGCACTGCCGGCAACCGCCGAGCCGCCGAGCACGGCCTCCTGAGCCGCTCGTGCTGCCGACAGGAGATCGAGTCGTCCAGCCGTCGCGCGCCGCAGAAGAGTCCCCGGGACGAGGAGCCGGTTGATCTCGTTCGTCCCCTCCCAGATCCGGTTGATCCGGGCGTCGCGATAGGCCCGGGCGGCGGGATAGCTCTCGACGTACCCGTAGCCACCGTGAATCTGGACGAGCTCGTCGACGACCCAATCGAGGGCCTCGGAGGCGAAGACCTTGGCGATCGAACACTCGACGGCGTATTCCTCGAGCGCCCGCCGGTAGGCGTCCCGGACGGCCTCCGGATGCGCTCCCGGGGTCGGAGCCGGCCCGCTCGTCGGGACGGCCGCGCCGGCTGCCTCGGCCTCGGCGGCCCCGAGCCGAGCATCGACGAGGCCAGCCAGGCGGTAGACGAGGGACTCGACCGCGTAGATCCGGATCGCCATTCCGACGAGCTTCGCCGCCACGAGCGGGAAGTCGGCGATCGGACGGCCGAAGGCACGCCGCTCGCGGGCGTAGGCGACCGCCGCGACGAGCGCAGGGCGCATCGCCCCGAGACAGGCCGCCGCGAGCTTGAAGCGCCCGACATTCAGGATGTTGAAGGCAACCCGGTGGCCTTGACCGATCTCCCCGAGCACCCGGTCCGGCCCGACGATCGTCCCCTCGAAGGTCACTGGGCACGTGGAGGCCCCGTGGATGCCCATCTTTGCCTCCTCGGGGCCGACGCTGAGGCCGGGATCCTGTCGCTCGACGAGGAAGGCCGTGAAGGCCTCGCCGTCGACCTTCGCATAGACGGTGAAGAGGTCGGCGAAGCCGGCGTTCGTGATGAACTGCTTGGCGCCGTCGAGCTGGAACCGGCCGTCGGGGAGGCGCTCCGCCCGAGTCCGGATCGCCATGGCATCCGAGCCCGCTCCCGGCTCGGTGAGGGCGTAGGCACCGACGAGGGTTCCCGCCGCCAGCCCCGGGAGATACCGGCGCCGCTGGGCGTCGGTCCCAAAGAAGACGAGCGGGAGGGTGCCGATCCCAGCGTGGGCACCGTAGGTCACGGTGAACGAACCAGCCCCGCCGAGGGCCTCGGCGACGACGACGGCCGTCACCCGGTCGAGGCCGGCCCCGCCGTACTCGACCGGCACCTCGACGCCCAGGAAGCCCGCCTCGCCGAGACGGGCGAGCACGGTGCGGTGGGCGCCGTAGTCGCGGGCCTCGAGGGCGTCCCGGCGGGGCCCGATCTCCCGTTCGACGAACTCCCGGAGGGCGGCCCGGATCGCCCGCTGTTCCTCGGTGAGTCGCTCGGGGGTCGCCGCGGACCCTGGGGCCGCCGGTCCCAGGAGGAAACCCCCGCCCGGCACGAGGGGCGCCGACCGGACCCCCGCTGCGCCGCTCGTCATCGCCGTCCTCCATCAGACCGGTCGCCGTCGCCGTCCATGTCCACCGCCGGCCCAGGCCGTGGCGGCTCTGGAGATCGGGGCTGTCGCCCACCGAGCCACTCGATGACGCCCGCGGCCCCCTGGCCGCCGCCGACGCACATCGTGACGAGACCGTAGCGAGCCTCCCGCCGTGCCAGCTCGGAGAGGATCTGGACACTGAGCTTGGCGCCGGTCGCCCCGAGCGGGTGCCCGAGGGCGATGGCGCCCCCGTTCGGGTTCGTCCGGTCCTCGTCGAGTCCGAGGGCACGGACGACGGCGACGACCTGAGCGGCGAAGGCCTCGTTCAGCTCGACGACGCCGATGTCGGCGAGGCTGAGGCCGGCCTGGCGGAGCGCCTTCGGGACGGCCTCGACGGGGCCGATCCCCATGATCTCGGGGTCGACGCCCGCGGTGGCGAAGGCAGCCAGGCGGCCGAGGGGCGTGATCCCCAACCGGCGGAGGCGATCCTCGCTGACGACGACGAGGGCCGCCGCCCCGTCGCTCGTCTGGGAGCTGTTCCCCGCCGTCACCGTCCCGCCCTCGGCGAAGACCGGCCGGAGGGCGGCCAGCTTCTCCGCATCGGTGTCGCGGCGAACGCCCTCGTCCACCTCGAGGCAGACCTCGACCGTCCTTGCTCGGCCGTCCTCGACGACGGTGGCGCTCGTCGGGACGGGCACGATCTCGTCACGAAACCGGCCCTCGTCGATGGCCGCCGTCGCCCGGCGGTGGCTCCGGAGCGCCCAGGCATCTTGGTCGTCTCGGCCGACGCCATAGCGCCGGGCGACCGCCTCCGCCGTGAGGCCCATGGAGAGAAAGACCTGCGGCCACCCCGAGGCGAGACCTCGATCGGGATCGAAGTGCCAGCCGATCATCGGGACCGAGCTCATCGACTCGACACCGCCAGCGACGGCGACGTCGACGATCCCTTCCGAGACCGCCTGGCTGGCGAGCGCGAGGGCCTGGAGCCCCGAGGCGCAGAACCGGTTGACGGTCATGGCACTCGTGGTCACCGGGAGGCCGGCAGCGAGGGCGACATGACGGGCGATGTTCAGCCCCTGCGCCCCTTCCGGCATCGCACACCCGAGGATGAGGTCCTCGACGGACGTCGGCTCCAGACCGGGGACCCGGCGGATCGCCTCGCGGACGGCGATCGCCGCTAGGGCCACGGGTGACGTCTCCCGAAGGGCCCCCCGTGGCGCCTTGCCGACCGGCGTCCGGACGGCGGAGACGATGTAGGCGTCCATGGCTCCTCCCCTCGGCTGGCTAGACAGCAGGGCCGTCGTCGAGACGGCTCGTGAGCCACGGCCGGTCGGCGAGGCTGGGCTGGATCGTGCTCGTTTCCGTCATGGCGACTCCCTCAATCAGGGTCAGTTCCGGAGCGGTCGCCCGGTCGTGAGGAGGTGCCGGATGCGGTCCTGCGTCTTCGCCTCTCCGAGGAGACGGAGGAAGGTCTCCCGCTCGAGATCGAGGAGATACTCCTCACCAACCTCGGTTCCCTCCGCGACGTCTCCCCCGGCAAGGACCCGAGCGAGGGCGAGGACGACATGCCGGTCGTACTCCGTCATCCGTCCGGCTGCGAGCTCGTTGAACGTCAGCGCCTCGGCCGCGGCGACCCCACGGCGCCCGAGGACCCGGATCGGCGTCGGCGACGGCGGACGGTATCCGGTCTCGGCGATCGTTCGGGCGAGCCGAAGGCCGTCGCCCCACTGGCGCTCTGGATCGGCGGTCACCAGGTCGCCGTCGTCGAGGAACCAGCGGCGGCGAGCCTCCCCAGCTCCGGCAGCGACCTGCGCCCCACCCATCGTCTCGAGGGCGAAGCGGTAGCGCGGGAGCCGGTCGCCATCCGCGTCGCCGGCGAGCGGGTCGGCGACGCGTCGAGCCATCGCCGTCGTCCCCCCTCCGGCAGGGATGAGTCCGACCCCGACCTCGACGAGGCCGACATACGTCTCCACGAGGGCGACACGTCGGTCGGCGGCGAGCGTCAGCTCGGCCCCGCCGCCAAGGGTCCGTCCGCGGGGCAGGACGACGACGGGAACGGGCGCCGTCCTGAGCGCCCGGTTCGCCTCCTGGAACGAGCGAACCGCCTGCTCGAGCTCGTCCCACTCGCCCTCCTGAGCCTCCAAGAGGAGGAGGGCGAGGTTCGCTCCAGCCGAGAAGTCGACCGCCGCCGTGCCGATGACGAGGCCGTCGGCGGTCGAGACGGCGAGGTCGACTGCCCGGCGAAGGATCTCGATCGTGTCGAGGCCGATCAGGTTCAGCTTGCCGTGGAGCTCGAGGCCGAGGATCCCTGCACCGAGCTCGAGGACGGTCGCGGCCGAGTTCGCTGGCAGAGAGGGTGGCCGGAGCCGCCGCCGTTCCGCCAGGTCGACGCCGTCCGCCCGGTCCGGCAGCGGGCGGTGGACGCCCGCGGCGAACGCGTACGCCGACCCGTTCCGATAGAAACGGCCCCCCACCGACGCCACCCGGTCGAGGATCGGCGGGGCTGGGATCGAGAAGCGACGGAGGTGAGCCGCGCTCGCAAGGGGGTCGAGCCGATCCCAAAGCTCGAACGGGCCGAGTTCCCAGCCGAAGCCCCAGCGCATCGCCCGATCGACGGCAACGACCCCGTCGGCGACGTCGGGCCCGACCCGCCCCGCGTAGGCGAGCGACCCGAGGACGAGCCGGGCGACGAAGACGGCGCCAGGGTCGCCATCCCCGCTCGCGGCGGCGTCGATGAGGCTGGCTACCCGGCGTCCCAGATCGCCCTCGACGGATGCCCGCTCGACGGCCGGGGACCGGAGCCGGCGACGAGGCCGGTACTCGAGGGTCGCCGGGTCGAGAACGAGGATCTCACCGGCCTCGCGACGGAAGAAGCCGGCCCCGGTCTTCTCGCCGAGGCGCCCATCCAACACAAGCCGTCGGAGAAGATCCGGGACGCGGAACCGGTCCCGTTCGGGGTCCTCGGTGAGGGCGGCGTAGCAGTGATCGGCGACGGCGACCGCGACGTCGAGGCCAACGAGGTCGAGCGTTCGGAACGTGCCGCTCCGCGGTCGTCCGAGGAGCGGTCCCGTGAGCTCGTCGACCTCGTCGAAGCCGAGCCCCAGCTCCATCGCCACCTCGAACGCCAGGAGGAGGCCGTGGACGCCGAGGCGGTTGGCGATGAAGGCCGGCGTATCCTTGGCGACGACGATGCCCTTGCCGAGATGGCGGCTCCCGTACTCCTCGAGCCAGGCGACGGCCTCCGGGTCGGTCTCCGGCCCGGGGACGAGCTCGAGCAGCCTCGTGTAGCGGGGCGGATTGAAGAAATGGGTGCCGAGGAAGCGCCGGCGGAAGCGAGCGCTGCGGCCACTGGCCAGGGCGGCGATGGAGAGTCCACTCGTGTTCGTCGTGATGAGCGGATCCGGCCGGTCGCCGGACCGCGCCGCGAGGGCATCGTCGACCCGCTCGAAGATCCCCACCTTGGCGCCCAGGTCCTCGACGACCGCCTCGAGGACCCAGTCGGCGCGGCCGACGGCCGCCGGCAGGGCATCGAGGCCGCCGGTCCGAATTCGATGCCGGTCGTCGGGGTCGAAGAGCGCGGCGGGCTTCGCCCGACGCGCCCGATCGAGGCCGGCCGCTGCCATCCCAGCCTCGAGGTCCAGGAGGGTGACTCGGGCGCCAGCGCCTGCCATGAGACAGGCCAGCTGAGCGCCCATGGTGCCCGCCCCGACGACGACGACCTCTCGGAGGCGGGGGATCATCGCCGCCCCTCCCGCGTCACGGTTTCACGGACGCTTGCTCCAGCCGGTTCCGGCTCGGCGGCGAGGCCGGCGAGGAACAGATCGGCGAAGCGCTCGGCGATCTCGTCGACCGAGAGGGGTCCGGCCGGGTCGAACCATTGGGTGAACCAGTTGCACGCCGAGAGGATCGCGATCCCGGCGAGGCGGACATCGATCGGTCGAAAGACGCCGGCCGAGATCCCGTCGGCGATGGCCTGCCGCCAGAGGGCTTCGTAGGCGTCGCGCCGAGCGATGAGGGCTGCCCGACGCTCCGGACCCAGCGAGCGGAGCTCGATCTGGAGGATCGAGAGGGCATCGGCCGACCGGGCGGCGACGGCCAAGTGGGTCGCGATCGCCCACGCAAGCCGGCTCCGGGGGGTTCCGGGCCCGGTGAGGACCGGACGGACGGCGGCGTCGAGCTCCTCCATGGCCCGACAGACGATCTCCCAGAGGAGATCGTCCTTCGCCTCGATGTAGTGGTAGAGGCTCCCCCGGGTCATCCCCAGGCTTCGGGCGAGGTCTTCCATCGAGGTCGCGTGGAAGCCTCGCTCCCGAAAGAGCGCGGTCGCCGCTCGCAGGAGGTCAACTTCGCGAGGCCGGTGGCTCCCTCGTCCCCGGACCCCGCCCCGACTCCCGCCACTGCCGATGGCCGGCCGCGATCCCCGCTCCTGCCCGCGGCCAGTAGCCTCGAGGCCGCTCACCCGCCACTCCCCTGCCACGTCGTCCCTCGCCAGACGGCGCTCCTCCCGGCGCTGCGGACCAAACGAACGTTTGGTTGGTCGCCGTCAGTCTAGCCCTTCGCGCCTCCGTTGTCGACCCGATCGCCGAGATGGACCCGGGTCGAGTTTCCTCCGAGGAAGCCACCCCCAGCGAGAACAGGAGGCTCGGCCTCGCGGAGCGGGGCGGCCTCGTCAGCCGATCTGATCGCCGAAGATGACGCGGGCCCGTCGGGCCGAGGCGACCGCGGCGAGCCGACTCGAGCCGCGGAGGAGAAGCCGCGAGCCATCGCGCTCGAGAATCGAACGCCGCCGGTCCGTCGGCACCGGATCGGCGCTCGGGTCGCCGGACCCAACCGGGTTCTCGCTCGAGCCGCCGCCACCGAGACGCCACGCCGGCTCGACCTCGACGCGATAGCGGCGGCCGGGCGGGAGGGCGACCGGCAACTCCGGGACGACCGCGGCCCAATCGCCCGCTGCCTCCCGCAGGAACCGACCACTGACGGCGTAGCGGCGACCGAGGAGGCGCCGAGCGCCGTCGAGGTCACCGGCCTCGATGAGCGATCGGATCTCCCCGCTCCGGACCTGCCGTCCGTCGACGACGAGGGGCGGCACGACGACGACCCTCCAGCCGCGACCTGCTGCCAGGCGTCGAAGCGCCTCGGGCGTGCCGCGGCGCTCGTAGCCGAAGGCCGCGTCCGGGGTCATGAGGAAGCCGGCGAGCTCGACCCGCTCGCGGATCCGCTCGACGTAGACGTCGTACGGGGTCTCTCGGAGCCGAAGGTCGAAGTGCTCGACGACCGTCACCGCCACCCCGAGCCGAGCGAGCCGCACGAGGCGCTCCTCGGGATCGCAGAGGAGCGGTGGGGCGGAGCCATGGAGGATCTCGTCGGGGTGGTGATCGAAGGTGATGACCGCCGGCCGGGCGGCGAGGCGCTCGGCAGCCCGTCGGAGCCGGCCGACGAGGTAGCGGTGGCCGCGGTGAAGCCCGTCGAAGACGCCGACGGCGAAGAGGAGCCGACCGAGGTCCGGCCGCAAGGCGACGCTGCCGGGGATGACGTCCATCGAGCGCGTCCCGACCGGAGCGTCAGGCGCGGCGTCGGACCGGCAAGGCCGGGAGCTCGACGAGGACCTTCCGAGGGACGAGGCGCGGACCCTCCCACTCGGCGATGGCGACGAGGCCGTCGGGGCCGACGAGCCGGACCGGCCCGGTCCGTGGGCCCGGCGGGAGGGACGCCCGGGCGAGGGGCCGAACGAACTGACCCTGGGCGACGGCGGCAATCTCGGTCGGCGTGAGCGGTATCGGCGGCATCGCCTCGAGACCCGCGTCGAGGGGGAGAAGGAGATTCCGCAAGCCCTCCGGTCCCCCGGCCGCCGCCGAGCGGATCGCGTCGAGATCGTGGGCCATCTCGAGGCTGAACGTGCCGCTCCCCGTTCGGGTCAGGGCGCCGAGGTAGGCGGCGTTCCCGACGGCCCGGCCGAGGTCGCGGGCGAGGGCCCGGACATACATCCCGGCCGAGCAGAGGATATCGAGGACGGCGATCGGGCGGGCGGGGTCGCTCTCATCCCAGTCGACGAGCTCGAGGAGGTCGATCCGGACCGGCCGCGGCTCGAGGACCGGCTCGCCGCCGCGCCGGGCCAGGGCGTAGGCGCGCCGCCCGTCGACCTTGACGGCGCTGTACGTCGGCGGGACCTGGAGGATCGGCCCCCGGAACTGCTCGAGGGCGGCTTCGACGGCCGCGCGGTCCGGTCCGGGTCCCTCGGCCGGCGTCAGCTCTCCCTCGAGGTCGTCGGTCGTCGAGCTCGCCCCGAAACAGACGGTGGCCCGGTAGCGCTTCGGGGCCTTCAGGTGATACTCGGCGAGCCGCGTCGCCTTCCCGAGGAAGAGGACGAGGACGCCGGTCGCGAAGGGATCGAGGGTCCCGCCGTGGCCGACCCGCCGGGTGGCGGCGAGACGGCGGACGAGGGCGACGATGTCGTGGGAGGTCGGCCCGGCCGGCTTGTCGACGACGAGGATCCCGTCGAGACCGCCGGGCGCTCGGCCTCGCGGATCGTCCGGGCTCGACCGAGCCACCGACGGGGCCGTCATCGGCGAAGCTCCTCGACGAGGGCGAGTGCCGCAGAGAGGACCCGCTCGCGGGCGACCTCGAGCGGCGCCTCGACCGTCGCCCCGGCCGCCCGGGCGTGGCCGCCACCGCCGAACCGTCCGGTCAGGACCGTCGCGTCGACGCCGCCCGGCTTCGTCCGGACCGAGATCCGGGTCCGATCGTCCTCCTCCTTGAAGAGGATGGCGACATCCGCCGTCTCGGACTGGCTCAAGAGATCGACGAGCCCCTCCGAGTGGGCCGGGTTCGCCCCCGTCGCCGCCAGATCGGCGGCGGTGAGGGTCGAGAAGATGATCCGTCCGTCGGCCGCCGTCTCGAGACGGTCGAGGACCCGCCCGAAGAGGCGGAGCTGGCTGTCGGGCTTCGTCCGATAGAGGCGCCGCGAGATCTCGGCCAGGGGCGCTCCGGCAGCGAGGAGGGCTGCCGCGACGGCGAGGGTGCGGGGCGTCGCATTCGGGTGGGCGAAGGTGGCGGTGTCCATGACGATCCCGGCCAGGAGGGGCGTGGCGAGCGCGCCCCCGCCGAGGTCGAGGGGGGCGCCGAGGCGGACGGCGAGGAGGCTGACAAGCTCGCAGGTGGCGGCCGCCGCGGGGTCGACCCAGTCCGCCGGCCCCCGGGTGTCGTTCGTTGCGTGGTGGTCGAGGACGAGGCGTGGCAGGGACTCGATGAGGTGCCGATGCCGCTCGAGGAACGGCCCGACCCGGTCGAGGGCGCCGCAGTCGGAGAGGACGAGGAGGTCGTAGTCGAGGTCCGGGTCGGGGTCGGTCCGAACGGTCTCGATCCCGGGCAGGAAGCGGTAGAGCTCGGGGACTGGGTCGGCGCAGACGGGCGTCGCCCGGCCGCCGAGCCACTCGACGAGCCTGACGACGCCGAGCGTCGCCCCGAGGGTGTCGGCGTCGGGGTGCTCGTGACCGACGGCGAGGACGGTCCGCGAGCGGCGGATGGCGGCCACGGTCGCCTCGGGGACGGCCTGGGCGAAGGCGTCGAGATCGATGGGGAGGCTCGTCACCGTCGTCGCCTCCGGTGCGACTCGGAGCCGCCACCGACCGTCCGACGGGCCGCAGACGGTCGGCTCGCTCTCGCTCGTCGCTTCCGGCATCCGAACTCGCGATCGGGCGTGGCTCCCCCTCCGGGTGTCGTGGCTGGCGCCCCGGGCGTCGGTTCGGCTCGTCGGGGCAGAGGCGTCGGCAGCGACTCGCCCTCGGGGAGGGGCTCCGGCTCGCGGCCGGCCTCGATATCGGCGAGGAGGCGAAGGACCCGCGTCCCCCGTTCGGCCGACTCGTCGAGTCGGACCTGGAGCTCGGGGATGCGCTTCAGGTGGAGGCGGTGGCCGAGCTCCCGCCGGACGAAGACCATTGCCCCCTCGAGGGCGGCCATCGTCGCGGCCCGTTCCTGTTCGCCCCCGATGACGCTCACCCAGACCCGGGCGTGGCCGAGGTCGGGCGTCGTCTCGACGTCGGTGACCGTGGCGAAGCCGATCCGCGGATCGACGACCTCGCGGGTCAGGAGCTCCCCGATCGCCTCTCGGAGGAGCTCGTCGATCCGCCGCTGTCGCTGGGTGGGCATCAGTGACCTCTCCGCCTCGCCGTCGGGCACCAGCCCCGGGCAGTCCCGAGCCGCACGCCTAGCCCCGTCCGACGGTCTGGCTTGTCAGGCACTCGATGATGTCACCCTCGGCGAACTCGCCGAAGGACGCCAGACCGATCCCGCACTCGAACCCGGCGGCGACCTCGCGGACGTCGTCCCGGAAGCGGCGGAGAGAATCGATCCGGTCGGTGGCGACGACCTTGCCACCCCGCCAGACCCGCGCGCTCCCGCCCCGGACGATCCGCCCCTCCGTCACGTAGCAGCCGGCGACGACCGTGCCCTTGCCGATCCGGAAGATCTGGCGGACCTCGGCCCGACCCTCGACGACCTCGACGACCTCGGGTTCGAGCATCCCCTGCAGGGCCTTCTCGATGTCGTCGGTCAGCTGGTAGATGATGTCGTAGAGCCGGACGTCGACCCCCGCCTCTTGGGCGGAGCGACGGGAGGTGTCGCTCATCCGCGTGTTGAAGCCGACGATGATGGCGTTCGAGGCCGCGGCGAGCATGACGTCGTTGTCGTTGATCTCGCCGGCCGCCTCGTGGAGGATGTTGATCCGGACGTCGTCGGCGGACAGCTGCTCGAGGGCGTGCCGGATCGCCTCGAGGGACCCGGCGACGTCGGCCTTGACGATGAGTCGGAGCTCCTTCGCCTGGCCTGCCTGGAACTGGCGGTAGAGGTCCTCCAGCGTCGCCCTGGTCTGGGTCTCCCCGGTCCGGGCGGCAGCGGCCCGCCGCTCCTCGACCTTGGCTCGCGCGGTCTTCTCGTCGGCGACGACCTCGAGGATGTCGCCAGCCTCGGGCACGTCCGCCAGGCCGAGGACGACGGCGGCCGTCGCCGGACCGGCCTTCGGAATTCGCTTCCCGTTCGCGTTCTCGAGGGCCCGGACTCGGCCGAAAGTCTGGCCGGCGATGACGATGTCGCCGACCCGGAGGGTCCCGGTCTGGACGATGACCGTCGCCACTGGACCCCGGCCCCGGTCGAGCTGGGCCTCGATGATCGTCCCCACAGCGGGCCGCTTCGGGTTCGCCTTCAGCTCGGCCAGATCGGCGACGAGGAGGATGACCTCGAGGAGGTCATCGAGCCCTTGGCCGGTCTTCGCCGAGACGGGCACGAGGGGGACGTCGCCGCCGTATTCCTCGATGACGACACCATGCTCCGAGAGCTCGGTCTTGACCCGCTCGGGATTGGCGTCGGGCTTGTCGATCTTGTTGAGGGCGATGACGATGGGAACCCTCGCCGCCCGAGCGTGGTTGATCGCCTCGATCGTCTGGGGCATGACGCCGTCGTCGGCGGCGACGACGATGACGGCGATGTCGGTCACCTTCGCCCCCCGGGCCCGCATCGCCGTGAAGGCCTCGTGACCCGGCGTGTCGAGGAAGACGATCCGCCGTCCGTCCTTGACGACCTCGGAGGCGCCGATGTGCTGGGTGATGCCGCCCCGCTCCCCGGCCGCCACCGCCGTCTTCCGGATGGCGTCGAGGAGGCTCGTCTTGCCGTGGTCGACGTGGCCCATGACGGTCACGATCGGAGCCCGCGGCTGGAGGAGGCTCGGATCCTCCTCCTCGAAGAGGAGCTCGCGGGCCGCCTCGGCCGGTGCGGCCTCGGTTGCCGCCTCGGCCGTCCCGTTGCCGCCGCCAGCGACTGGCTCGGCGACCTCGAAGCCGAGCTCGGCTGCGACGAGGGCGGCCGTGTCGCGGTCGATGAGCTGGTTGACCGTCGCGAAAATGCCGTTCTTGATGAGCTCGCGGATGACGTCCGCGACGTTCACCCCGAGCTGGCCGGCGAGGTCGGCGACGGTGACCGTCGCCGGCAGCTCGACGGGGCCCCGCTCCCGCGGTTCGGCGACGCTGACGGGCGCCCCACCGAGGGGCTGGTCCCGGCGCTGGGGCTTGCGGGGCCCGCGCCGACCGCGGGTGCCGCTCCTACTTCGTGCCACGCTGTCCTCCGTTCATCGGTTCCGATTCTCGGTCATCGTCGCCGGCGGCGCTCGGCTCCGGTCCGCCCGGGGGAGCGGCCGCGATGGCGGCGGCGAGGGCCTCGAAGACGGCCGCCGGGATCGTCGTCCGGAGGGCCCGGGCGAGGCTGCCGCGCCGCTCTGCGAGCCGGAGGCACTCGGCCGCGGGACAGAGGTAGGCGCCCCGACCGCTCCGCTTGCCCGTCGGGTCGACCCCGATCGAGCCGTCCGGGGCTCGCACGACCCGGACGAGGGCGCGCTTCGGACGGGCCGTCCGGCAGGCGACGCAGGTTCGGGTCGGGACGGGCCGCACCCGACCCACCGGCCCGCGGCCTACGACGAGCCCTCCTCGTGGCTGGCGGCCGCCGTCCGTTTCGAGGCGGTCCGCACTCGGGTGGCCGCCGTCCGTGACGTCCGAGCGGACTCGACCGCGGCCGGCTCGGCCCCGACGGCAGCGGCCGGAGGCGGATCCGATCCGGCGGCAGCTCCACCGTCCCCCGTCGCCGGGCGATCCGACCTCCGTTCGGCCGCCTTCGGCACCGTCGCCCCGGAGGCGCCGGGTGCCGCTTCCGCGTGGCTGACGTCACTGCGGATGTCGATCCGCCAGCCCGTGAGGCGGGCGGCGAGGCGGGCGTTCTGTCCCTCTCGCCCGATGGCGAGGGAGAGCATCCGCTCGGGGACGGTGACCGTCGCGATCCGGTGCTCGTGATCGATGTCGACGGAGAGGACCTGGGCCGGCGAGAGGGCGTTGGCGACGAAGACGGCCGGGTCCTCCGACCAGGGGATGACGTCGATCTTCTCGCCACCGAGCTCGGCGACGACGGCCTGGACACGGGCCCCGCGCTGGCCGACGGTCGCCCCGACCGGGTCGAGGCCCTCCTGCCGACTGGCGACGGCTACCTTGCTCCGGCTCCCGGGCTCCCGGGCGATCGCCTTGATCTCGACGGTCCCGGCGTGAATCTCGGGCACCTCGAGCTCGAAGAGGCGGCGGAGGAAGCCCTTGTGGGTTCGGGAGAGGTAGACCTGGGGACCGCGCGGCGATCGCCGGACTTCGAGGACGTAGGCCTTCACGGTCTGCCCGATCCGGTAGTGCTCGATTGGCGACTGCTCGGTCGTGGCGAGGATCCCTTCGACGTCGCGGCCGAGATCGATGATGATCGCTCTCGGCTCCACCCGCTTGACGGTGCCGCTGAGGAGCTCCCCCTCGCGGCTGGCGAAGGAGTCGAAGACGACGTCCCGCTCGGCTTCCCGGAGTCGCTGGAGGACGACCTGCTTCGCCGTCTGGGCGTGGATCCGGCCGAAGGACTCCTGGTCGAGCTGCTGGTATTCGACGAGGTCGCCGACTTTCGCCGTCGGGTCGTAGCGGCGAGCCTCCTCGACGGTGAACTGCGTCTGCGGGTCCTCGACGACCTCGACGACGAGCCGAGCCCGGAAGACGCGAATCTTGCCCGTCTCCGGGTCGATCCGGACGTGGATGTCCTCGTCGCCATCGACGCGCCGGTAGGCCGCTTGGATCGCCTCCTCGACGGTGCGGAGGAGCTGCTCTCGGGGAAGCTGCTTCTCGGCGTTCAGCTGCAGGAGGGCGCCGATGAAATCTCGACTCACGTTCGCGCCTCCCGACGATCATTCGTTCCTTGGGGCCGACATACAAAAACGTGGGGGTCACCCACGTTCTGTGGCGGCCGTGTCAGTGCCGATGAGTATACACCGCTCGCCGGAGGCCGCCAACCGGCGCGGGAACGAGGTGCGGCTGCTCGGTGCCCCTCGGCGGCCTGGAAACGAGGAGGCGGGTCCTCAGCGTCGCGACGGCGCCCGTCGGCCGGCAGCCACGGCCGACGATCCCCCGCTCCGCCCCCCGAAGCGGCCGGCCACGTACTCGTCCAGAAGGGCGAGGAACTCCGCCGCCAGGCCCGACCCGCGGAGGGTCCGGACGAGGCGCCCCTCGACGTAGACCGGAGCGACTGGCTCCTCGAAGGTGCCCGGCAAGCTGATGCCGATGTCGGCGTGCTTCGACTCGCCGGGGCCATTGACGACGCAGCCCATCACGGCGACCCGAAGCTCCTCGACGCCCGGGTAACGCTCCCGCCACTCCGGCATCCGGGCCCGGAGGTGATCGGCGACGGTCCGGGCGAGCTCCTGAAAGAACGTCGACGTCGTCCGGCCACAACCCGGGCAGGCCGAGACCTGCGGCGCGAACGACCGGAGTCCGAGGACCTGGAGGATGTGCTGGGCGACCTCGACCTCGCGCTCCCGAGGCGCCCCGGGGTCGGGCGTCAGCGAGACCCGGATCGTGTCGCCGATCCCCTCGGCGAGGAGGATGGCGAGACCGGCGGCGCTCGCCACGACGCCCCGATCGCCCATCCCGGCTTCGGTCAAGCCGAGGTGGAGCGGGTAGTCGCAGCGGTCGGCGAGGCGGCGATAGACCTCGATGAGGTCGGGGACCGAGGACACCTTGGCCGACAGGACGATCCGATCGTGGGGCAGACCGAGAGACTCGGCGAGCTCGGCGGAGCGGAGCGCCGAGGCGACCATCGCCTCGATCGTCACCTCCCGGGCCGAGCGGGGCTCCGGCGCCCGCGCGTTCGCGTCCATGAGCTCGGTCAGGAGCTGCTGATCGAGGGAACCCCAGTTCACCCCGATCCGGATCGGCTTGTCGTGCTCGAGGGCGACCCGGACGATGGTCGCGAAGTTCTCGTCCCGGTGGCGGCTCCCGACGTTCCCGGGATTGACCCGGTACTTGGCGAGGGCCCGCGCCATCTCGGGGTAGTCGACGAGGAGGCGATGGCCGTTGAAGTGGAAGTCGCCGACGATCGGGGTCCCGATCCCGAGGTCGCGAAGCTTGCGGATCATCTCCGGGACGGCCCGAGCCGCCGCCTCGCTGTTCACCGTCACCCGGACGAGTTCGCTCCCGGCATGGGCGAGGCGGGCGACCTGAAGGGCCGTCGCGTCCGGATCGGCTGTCTCGGTGTTCGTCATCGACTGGACGACGATCGGGTGGCCCGAACCGATGACGACGCCGCCGACGTCGACGCTCACCGTCCGCCGACGCCGTGCTCCGACCGATCGGGTAACCGTCGCCTCGTCGACCGAGCGGGTCGCTGCGCTCACGGCTGACCTCCTGCCAGACGGGAGACGTCGAAGGCCGTCAGCCAGATGAGAAAGCCGAAGAGGAGGACGAAGCCGACGAGGTACGTCAGCTGTTCGACCCGGACCGAGAGACGTCGGCCGGCGGCGGCCCGGATGACGAGCATGAGCATCCGCCCCCCGTCGAGGGGCGGAATCGGCAGGACGTTCACGAGGGCGAGATTCGCCGAAAGGATACCGGCCACGTAGAGGGTCGCCACGGGTCCCGCCTGCCAGAAGACGTCGGCGATCTGGGTCGCGATCCCAACCGGCCCCGCGGCCGGTGGGGGCGCGGTCGGCTCCTCGACGAGGGCACGGCCGAGATCGACGAGCCCGCCGAGGATGAGCCCGAAGGCTCGCCCGGTGCGGTCGAGACCCGTCGCCACGGCCGCCACCGGGTCGCGGCCGAAGGTGCGGTCAGTCAGCTCGGCCCGGAGGTCGACGATGCCGAGGGCTCCCCGCTCGGGGCCGAGCTCCTCGGGCCGTCGGAGGGTTGTCGTCACCTCCTCGTAGGCGCCGTTCCGGAGAATGCCGAGGCTGACCCGCTCGCCGGCCTTCGCCCGGAGTTCCTCGACCATGAGGAGCGGCCCGTCGTAGGCGTCGAAGAGGCGGCCGTCGATGGCGACGATGCGATCGCCCGGCCGGAGACCAGCCGCCGCCGCCGGGGAGTCGGGCTGGACCTCCCGAAAGGAGAGGCCGAGGGCCTGCTGGGGCAGCCAGGCGACGGCGACGAAGACGGCGATGGCGAAGAGGACGTTCATCGCCACCCCGGCGACGAGGATCGCCTGCTTCGTCAGGAAGGGGGCTCGGACGAAGGAGCGCGGATCGTCGGACTCGCCCTCCTCCCCCTCGAGCTTGACGAAGCCGCCGATCGGCAGCCAGTTCAAGGTGTAGAGGGTCTCACCCTCGGAACGAAGGACGGCGGCCCGGGGCGGGAAGCCGATCCCAAACTCGTGGACCCGGACCCCGGCGCGACGGGCAACGAGGAAGTGGCCGACTTCGTGGACGAGGACGAGGAGCCCGAGGACGACGAGGAAGAGGACGAGCCCGACGAGCCCCTGGAGGATCGCGCTCATCGTCCCGCCCTCCGACCCTCGCTCGGGCGGCCCTCCCCTCCCCCGCCGAACACCGCCCTCACCTCGGCTGCGAGGGCTTCGATCGCCTCGACGTCGGCCGGCGGCGGGCCATCGCCGAACCGCTCGACGGCCTCGGCCAGGAGGCGGGCGATGCCCGGCAGCTCGAGCTCGCCGGCCAGAAAGCGCTCGACGGCGACCTCGTCAGCGGCGATGAGGGCCGCCGTCGCCCGCGCCCCGAGACGACCGGCTGCATAGGCCGTGGCGAGGGCCGGGAACCGCTCGGGCTCGGGGACACGGAAGTCGAGCCGACCAAGGGCGGCCAGGTCGAGCGAGGGGACCGGCGTCGGCAGGCGCTCGGGATAGGTGAGGGCGTACTGGATCGGATGACGCATGTCGGGACGGCCCAGCTGGGCCTTCAGGGACCCGTCGACGAACTCGACGAGGGAGTGGACGATGCTCTGGGGGTGGATGACGACGGCGATGGCTTCGTAGCCGACATCGTACAGCCAGTGGGCTTCGATGACCTCAAGCCCCTTGTTCACGAGGGTCGCCGAGTCGATCGTGATCTTCGGCCCCATCCGCCAAGTCGGGTGCCGGAGGGCGGCCTCCGGCCGCGCCGTCGCCAGCGCGGCGAGGGGGACGTCGAGGAAGGGCCCGCCCGAGGCCGTGAGGACGAGGCGTCGGACCGTCCGCCGGTCCTCTCCGACGAGACACTGCCAGATCGCCGAGTGTTCCGAGTCGATCGGCCGGAGCCAGGCGAGGGGGCTGGCGAAGGGGTCGCCGGGAGAACGAAGGGCCGCCTCGGCCGCCAGCTTCCGGGCGAGGGGCATGACGAGGTGGCCGGCGGCAACGAGGGTCTCCTTGTTCGAGGTCGCGATGACCTTGCCCGCCTCCAGAGCGGCCAGGGTCGCCCGGAGCGAGACGAGCCCGCTCGTACCGACGACGACGAGCTCGACATCGGGCCGCAGGACGAGCTCGGCGAGACCGTGCCGATCGACGCGGGCCGGCCGCGTCGTCGGTGGGAGAGCTGTCGTCTCCAGGGGCGCCTCGGCGGCAGCGATGGCCGGTCGGAGGCGCCGAGCCTGCTCGGCCAGGAGGTCGACTCGCTGCCCGGCGGCGAGGACGACGGTTCGGAAGCGGTCCGGGAAACGGGCGAGGACGTCGACGACGGAGCGACCGATCGACCCGGTCGAGCCGAGGAGGGCAACGCCGACGGGATCGCCGGCCTGGTTCGGCCCGAGCCCGGCCAGCCTCCCCGTTTCGTGGCGAGCGCCCGGTCCAGACCCGCCACGCCGCAGCCGATCTCGCTCCTCGACCATCCGACGCTCCGAGCGCCCGCTCACGCCCCGAGGAGGGCGAGGAGGAGGGCCGCCACCGGGGCGGCGACAACGAAGGAATCGACCCGATCGAGGACGCCGCCGTGGCCCGGGATGAGCCCGCCCGAGTCCTTCGCTCCGGCCGCCCGCTTCAGCATCGACTCGGCGAGATCGCCGGCCTGGGCGGCGAGGCCGACGAGGGGTCCGAAGAGGGCGGCGCCCAAAAGGTTCTGGCCGGCCCCGAGAAAGCCGAAACCAGCGACGACGGTCGCCGTGGCCAGGCCTCCGAAAAGGCCGGCCTCCGTCTTCGACGGCGAGAGGTGGCTGAGGAACCGCCGCCGCCCGAAGCGCGACCCGACGAGGTAGGCGCCCGTGTCGTAGGCCCAGACGGTGAGGACGAGGAGGACGATCCAGGCCCGCTCGCCGCCGAGCCAGGCGAGGGGCGCGCCGGCTGGGAGGGTCGGAGCGAGGTCCCCGAGCTGGCCCGCGAAGCCGAGGGGGACGAGGTAGAGGGCGCCGAAGGCGGTCCCCAACCAGGTCGCGACGCCATCGCGGGGGTCCGTCCGGGGGAAGGCGGCGACGGCCGCCAGACCGAGGCCGAGGGAGAGGAGGAGGAGCGACGTCAGCGCCGGGCCGAGGGGCCAGGTCGGCGCGCCGCCGAGGGCGAGGAGGAGGGTCGCCGCGGCGGCGACGGCCATCCCGAGCCAGGGCGAGCTCGGCCAACCTGCTCGTTCGAGGAGACGGAAGGTCTCGTGGGCTCCCGCGGCGGCGAGGGCGGCGAGACCGAGGGCCAGGACCGGCTGTCCGGCAGCCACGACGACGACGACGATCGGGACGACGACGGCAGCGCCCCGGGCCCGGTCTCGGAGCACGACGCCCGGGACGGTCTCAGCGACCGAAGCGACGGGTCCGACGGGCATACTCGAGGAGGGCCGCGTCGAACGCGTCGGGACCGAAGTCGGGCCAGAGGACCTGGCAAGAGTAGAACTCGGCATAGGCCGACTGCCAGATGAGGAAGTTCGACAGGCGCTGCTCGCCGCCGGTCCGGATGACGAGGTCCGGATCGGGCAGGCCGGCCGTGTAGAGGGCGTCGGCGACGGTCGCCTCCTCGATAGCTTCGGGGGGGATCCCCCGACGGACGATCTCCCGGACGGCGTCGACGATTTCCGTCCGGCCGCCGTAGTTAAAGGCGACGTTCAGTTGGAGCCGCTCGCCCTCCCGGGTCGCGGCCAGGGCGCTCTCGATGGCCGTGCGGGTCTCGGGTGGTAGGTCGTCGAGCCGACCGAGGAGCCTGACCCGAACGCCCTGCGCCCGGAGTTCGGGGGTCTCGTCCCGGATGGCGGCCTCGAGGAGATGAAAGAGGGCGGCCACCTCTTCGGGTGAACGGGCCCAGTTCTCGCGGCTGAAGGCGTAGAGGGTGAGGACCGGGATCGAGCGGCGAACGGCGTGGCGGAGGGTCGCCCGAACGGCTTCGAGACCGGCTGCGTGGCCCTCGGCGTCGCTCACCCCGTGGGCCCGGGCCCAGCGACGGTTGCCGTCCATGATGATCGCCACGTGCCGCGGCAGCTCTCCCGGCGAGACCGCCAGGGGCCGCACGCCGTTCGCCGGCTCGGCCCCGGACCCGACGACCCGAGCCGCCGGGGCGGCCGGCTGGGCAACAGCCGGGACGGGCGAAAGCCGGCCCACTAGACCTCGAGGACCTCCTGTTCCTTGTGCCCCCCAACGCGGTCGACCTCGGCGATGAAGCGGTCGGTCAGCCGCTGGAGGGCCTCGAGGAGGCGGTGGGCCTCGTCGGCCCCGATCTCGCCAGCTCGCTCGGCCTTCCGGATCTCGTCGGCCGCATCCCGGCGAAGGTTCCGGATCTCGACCCGGGCCTCCTCCATCCGCTTGTGGACGAGCCGGACGAGCTCCCGCCGCCGCTCTTCGGTGAGGGGCGGCACGTTGAGGCGGACGACGGTCCCGTCGACGTTCGGCATGAGGCCGATGTCGCTCTTGATGATCGCCTTCTCGATGGCGCCGAGGACGCTCCGGTCCCAGGGCTGGATGACGATCTGGTGCGGCTCCGGAACGCTGATCCCAGCGAGCTGGTTCAGCGGGGTCGCCGTGCCGTAGTAGTCGACGGGGATGCGCTCTACGAGGGCGGCCGAGGCGCGCCCGGTCCGGAGCCCGGCGAAGTCGCGCTCCATGACCTCGACGGCGCGGGCCATCTTCCGCTCGGTGGCGGCGAGGATCTCGTTCGTCACTGGCCACCTCCTCGGGGTCCGTCTTCGGGGCCGATCCGGGTCCCGACGGGTTCGCCGAGGGCGACCCGCCGGATGTTGTCGGGCGCATTGAGGTCGAAGACGACGATCGGCAGCCCGTTCTCCATGCAGAGCGAGACGGCGGCTGCGTCGAGGACCTTCAGCTGGTCCCGGAGCAGGTCGGTGTAGTCGAGGTGGCTGTAGCGCCGCGCCTCGGGGTGGGTCACCGGGTCGGCGTCGTAGACACCGTCGACCTTCGTCGCCTTCAAGAGGACCTCCGCCCCGATCTCGACGGCCCGCAGGGCAGCCGCCGTGTCGGTCGTGAAGTAGGGGTTGCCGGTCCCGGCGACGAAGATGACGACCCGGCCTTTCTCGAGGTGACGGACCGCCCGGCGGCGGATGTACGGCTCGGCGACCTCGTTCATGGCGATGGCGCTCATGACCCGCGTCGGGACACCGACCCGCTCGAGGGCATCCTGGAGGGCGAGGCCATTCATGACCGTCGCCAGCATGCCGATGTAATCGCCCGTGGCGCGGTCCATGCCGCGAGCCGCTGCAGCGAGGCCGCGGAAGATGTTGCCGCCGCCGACGACGATGCCGACCTCCACCCCGAGACGATGGACCTCCGCGATTTGGCGAGCGATGAAGGTGCAGAACTCCGGATCGACGCCGTACTGGCGCGAGCCGAGGAGGGCCTCACCCGACAGCTTCAGGAGGATCCGTCGGTAGCGGAGGGCAGGCGCAACGACCTCCGTCGCCGGGGCGGTGGTCGTCGCCGGGGCGGTGGTCGTCACCTCGTCACGCCTCCTCCCCGAGGGCGTAGCGGGTGAAGCGACGGACCCGGATGTTCTCGCCGAGGGCTGCGATTCGATCGTTGATGAGGTCCCGGACCGTCCGATCCTCGTC
This sequence comes from Chloroflexota bacterium, assembly GCA_042408535.1. GTDB lineage: Bacteria > Chloroflexota > Limnocylindria > Limnocylindrales > CSP1-4 > BPIH01. The sequence continues at coordinate 74,132 of JBHORA010000204.1, forward strand.
TCGGAAGGGCTGCTCGAGGAGACAGACCTCCTGGTACCACTTCTTCAACTGGCCCTCGACGATCTGACCGCGGACGGCCTCCGGCTTCGCCGCGGTCGCGGGGTCGGCGAGGAGCTCGGCCCGCTTCGCCTCGACGACGTCAGCCGGGATGTCGTCGACGTCGACCCAGCGTGGCGCCAGACCAGCCACCTGGATGGCGAGGTCCCGGACGAGCTTCCCGAACTCCTCGGTCCGGGCCACGAAGTCCGTCTCGCAGTTCACCTCGATGAGGACGCCCAGCCTGCCGCCGGCGTGAATGTAGCTGCCGACGAGCCCCTCCCGGGCCTCCCGTCCGGCCTTCTTCGCGGCCGCCGCGAGGCCCCGTTCGCGGAGGATGCCGATGGCCGCCTCCAGATCTCCCCCCGCCTCCTCGAGGGCGCGCTTGCACTCCATGAACCCGGCACCGGTTCGGTCCCGGAGCTCCTTGACGGTCGCCGCCGTGATCGTTGCCATGCTCTCCTGCTTTCGTCGTGCTCCTGCGTTCGGCCTGTTCGGTCCAGCGGGGCCAGCTCGGGGCCGACCCGTCGGCCGCGACCGAAGCTCAATCGATCTCCTCGGCCTCGTCCTCGGCGCGCCGCACCGGTGGGCGGTGGACGGCCCGACTGCCCTCGACCCGAGTCCCGGGAAGGAGGTCCTCCTCGTCGAAGTCCGGCTCGAAGGTGAGCGAGCCACCCCCGGCGACGGCCGCCACGAGCTCCTCGCTCGCCTCTTCAGCGAGCGCCCCGACGGCCTCGGCGACGCTCGGCGCCGCCTCGGGCTCGGGCTCGGCGGCCGCCCGGGCGGCACGCTCCCGAGCTCCTTCGAGGCAGGCGTCGGCGACGAGGCTGCAGAGGAGGCGGATCGAGCGGATGGCGTCGTCGTTGGCGGGGATGATGTAGTCAATGAGGTCCGGATCGACGTTCGTGTCACCGGTTCCGATGACGGGAATCTCGAGCTTGTTCGCCTCGGTGACCGCGATGTGCTCGCGGTGGGGATCGATGATGAAGACCGCCCCTGGCAGGCGCCGCATCCGCCGGATTCCGCCAAGCGTCGCCTGGAGCCGGGAGAGCTCGTCGGCCAGGCGGGCCGCCTCCTTTTTCGGGAGGCGTTCGAACTCGCCGGCCGCCTGCCGGGCCTCGAGCTGCTCGAGGAGGGCGACCCGCTTCTTGATCGTCACGAAGTTCGTCAGCATCCCACCGAGCCAGCGCTTCACGACGTAGGGCTGGCCGGCTCGGGTCGCCTCCTCGGCGACGGGCTCCTGGGCCTGCTTCTTCGTCCCCACGAAGAGGATCGTGTCGCCTCGGGCGACCGTCTCTCGGGCGAAGTCGAGGGCGACGTCGAGTCGCTTGACGGTCTGGGCGAGGTCGATGATGTGGATCCCGTTGCGCTCCGCGAAGATGAAGGGGCGCATCTTCGGGTTCCAGCGGCGCGTCTGGTGGCCGAAGTGAACGCCGGCCTCCAGGAGCTGCCGCATCGTCACGGACGGCACGTAGGCAACCTCCTGTTCGGTTCAACCGCCGCGGCCGCGCCAGCAGGAGCCGGCCCCGCGCGTCGGCTCGGCCGACGCGGGCTCCGGCACCGACCCGCTGGAAGGCAGACCGCGTGTGAGCTCCGCCGGACGGCGGGCGACCGCCACCGGAGTGACGGCGGCCGGAGTGTACCACAGGGCGTCGCTGCGCCCGGGTCTGCCGGCCCGGTCGTCCCGGCACCCCCGACGCCTCGGCGACGGGAGCTCACTCGATCCCCCGGAGGTGCCGAACGGCGATCCCGTCGCCCGGCGCGGGGTCCGGTTCGACGACGACGACGTCGAGCCGGATCGGGGCGACGGGCAGGGGCCGCCCGTCGGGGAGCCGCCCCGCGGCGAGGAGCCCGAGGACGGCCCGCCGGAGACGGCTCCGCTTCCGGCGATCGACGCTCTCCTCGGGGAGGCCGAAGTCTCGCCTGGCTCGCCAGCGGACCTCGACGGCGACGAGCTCGGGCGGCGGCCCGGGATCGAGGGCGACGAGGTCGAGTTCGTCACGCCCGACGCGGACGTGGCGGCCGAGGATCCGCCAGCCACTGGCCCGCAGGCGGGCGGCGACGAGCGCTTCGGCGGCATCACCGAGGCGCTGCTGTCGGGTTCGCACCGAGCCATCGTCGCCGAGTCCGCGTAGCGGCGGCTCACCCGGAGGGTCCGCTCCAACCCCGCCGGCGACCTGTCGCTGCGGTCCGCCCGAGATCGAGGCCGGGGTGGCCCCGATCGGGTCAGGTCCCGCCCACCTCGGCGAGCCAGAGGTCGAGCTGCTCGATCTCGGCGCAGGAGGCGAAGCTTCGCCGGTGAATCGGACTGAGCCCGAGCCGAGCGAGGGCGGCTCGGTGCTCGGGAGCCGCATAGCCCTTGTTCGCCGCCAGCCCGTAGCCTGGATAGACGCTGTCGAGCTCGACCATGAGCCGGTCCCGCTCGACCTTGGCAAGGACCGAGGCCGCGGCGACGGAGGCGCAGAGCCGGTCGGCGTCGACGACGACTCGCTGCGGCAAGGGGACCTCGGGGAAGGCGAGGGAGCCGTCGAGGATGAGGGCGTCGGGTCGGACAGCGAGCCGACCGGCGGCGAGGTTCGCGGCGAGGAGGGTCGCCTGGAGGATGTTGATCCGGTCGATGACGGCCGGCCAGACGGAGGCGACGGCCCAGGCGACGGCCCGGGCCCGGAGCTCGGCGGCGAGACGCTCCCGCTCGGCGGCTCTGAGGAGCTTCGAATCGCGCAGCCCGTCGGGGACCCAGTTCGGGGGGAGGATGACCGCCGCCGCCGTCACCGGCCCGGCGAGGCAGCCGCGTCCGACCTCGTCGACCCCTGCCACGAAGCGGCAGCCGAGATCGCGGAGCCGCCGCTCCTCGGCGAGATCGGGGTCGAGCCGCAAGCGGTGGAGGGCGGCCCTGGCTGGCCTCGGCGGTGCGCCGCTCCCTCGTGAGGCGTTCGATCGGGCCTGGACGAGGGGGCGCGCCATCGGCCCGACGGCTAGCTCGGCCGGCGTTCGCGGAGGGTCGCTGCCTTCCCGACCCGGCGCCGGAGGTAGTACAGCTTCGCCCGCCGGGCCTCGCCGTGACGGACGATCTCGATCCGCTCGATCCGTGAACTGTGGAGGCGGAAGGTTCGCTCCACCCCGACCCCGCTCGCGATCCGGCGGACCGTGACCGACTCGTTGATCCCGCCGCCGCGGAGCCGGATGACCGTCCCTTCGAAGACCTGAATCCGCTCGCGATTGCCCTCGACGACCTTCGCCGCCACCCGGATCGTATCGCCCGGGCTGATCTCGGGGAGGTCGGTGCGGAGCTGATCGGCAACGATGTCGTCGAGGACGTTCACGGACGGGTCCTGTTCTCGGGGGCGGCCGCGGCCGCCGCGCTGGGTGGTCGGTCGGGGTCGAGCGCGGTCACCCGCGCAGCGAGGGCGGAGTATAGCACGGTCCCCCGGCGCCACCGCCCATCCGCCGCCTCCCGGCTAGCCGCTCCCTCCCCCGGGCTGCCCGGCGCCTCCCGGCTAGCCGCTCTTTCCCCCGGGCTGGCCGGCTCGCCCGTCGGCATCGTCGGGCAGGTGGCCGAGCTCATCGACGGCAGCACGCTCGCGACGGAGCTCCTCGAGGATCGCCGCCGCCTCGGGGTCGAGGATCCGCCCCTCGAGGAGATCCGGCCGCCGCTCGAGGGTCCGCCGGATCGCCTCCCGGCGGCGCCAGCGCCGGACCGCCTCGTGGTGGCCGCTCCGCAGGACGGCCGGCACGGAGCGGCCCCGGAAGGTTGCCGGACGGGTGTACTGGGGGTACTCGAGGAGGCCATCAGCGAAGGACTCTTCGGCCGTCGAGGCCGGATCGATCGCCCCGGGTAGGAGGCGGAGGACGGCGTCGAGGATGACGAGGGCGGCGATCTCGCCGCCGCTGAGCACGACATCGCCGATCGAGAGCTCGAGGTCGACGAGCTCGCGGATCCGCTCGTCGACGCCCTCGTAGCGGGGGCAGACGATGACGAGATGCGAGCGTCGGGCGAGGTCCCGCGCCCGCTCCTGGCGGAAGGGCTCCCCGCCCGGATCGGGAAGGACGACGAAGGAGTCGGGGCGTCGGAGCTCATCGAGGGCGGCCGCCACCGGCTCCGGTCGGAGGACCATGCCCGCGCCCCCGCCGTACGGGTAATCGTCGACGACGCGGTGGCGGCCGAGCCCCCAGCGTCGGAGGTCGTGGACCCGGAGGACGGCGAGGCGGCGCTCGAGGGCCCGGCCCGGGATGCTCGCCCGAAGGGGGACCTCGACGACCTCGGGGAAGAGGGTGAGGACGTCGATCTCGAGGCTCACGACTCCACCCCGGAGCTCGCCCTCGGGAGGTGAGAGCGCCGCCGCCGCCGAGTCGCCTCCGTCCCACCGGCGCCGCTCCCCGATCGACGGCGGAACCCCCGCCCTGGATGCGGTCCCGGCTCGTCAGGGCTGGGCCGTGCCCCGGGTCCCTCGAGGCCAAGGGAGACTCGGTCGACGACGACGCCCTCGCCGGCCGGGTCGAAGACGCGGACGACGCTGGTGACGACGGGAACCTCGAGGTCGCCAAGGGGTCCTGCCACGCTCAGGACCTCCGCCCCGCCGGCCCGGTAGACGCCGATGACCCGGCCGAGGTCCTGGCCACGCTCGTCGCGGACGGTCACGCCGACGAGCTCGTGCCAGTAGACGTGACCCGCCGGCAGGGGCTCGGCCGCCTCGATCTCGAGGTACCGCCCCCGGAGCGCTTCGGCACTCGTGCGATCGCCGACCTCGGCGAAGCGGACCCGCCAGCTGGCACGCTCCCGGGCAGCCTCGACGATCGTCAAGGGTTCCGGGTCGCCCTCCCGGTAGAGGCGGCCGCCGACAGCGAAGCGGATCTCCGGTCGGTCGGTGAGGGGCTCGAGGCGAACGGCACCCCCGAGGCCGTGGACGCCCCGCACCCGGGCGACGACGAGCCGCTCGGGCGTCAGACGATCTCCAGCGCGATCGGCTCGCCCTCGCGGGCGGCCATGACCTTCAGGAGGGTCCGGAGCGCCTTGGCGACGCTCCCGTTGCGACCGATGACCTTCCCCATGTCGTCCTCGGCGACGTGGAGCTCGATCGTCGTCCCGTCGCGGCCCTTGACGACCTCGACCCGAACGGCGTCGGGTTCATCGACGAGGGCGCGGGCGACGTACTCGACGAGGTCGGCGGCGGCCACCTTCCCCTCCCCTACTTCGCCGCCGGCAGGACGCCGGCGAGCTTGAAGAGACGAACGACCGGCTCCGACGGCTGGGCGCCGTGTTCGAGCCAGTAGCGCGCCCGCTCGGTGTCGATGGCGACCTCGACGGGTTCGGTCCGCGGGTTGTAGTGACCGATCGTCTCGATCGCTCGGCCGTCCCGGGCGCTCCGGCCATCGGCGACGACGACGCGGTAGGCGGGCTGCTTCTTCGCCCCCACCCGGCTGAGTCTGATGCGAACTGCCATGCTCTCCTGGGTCTCCTTCGTTCGGTGCTGCGGTCTTCTAGGTTACTCGGCTTCCTCGACCCTGACGACGAGGGTGGTTCGCTCGAGCGAACCGTCGGTCCGGCTCACCGCGGCGGCGGCGTCGAAGGGCACGAGGTATGGCCGGAGGTCACGCTCGTAGCGGGCCCGATCGGCTGGCTCCAGGCCCTTCTCGAGGAAGGTCCGCAGCCGAGCCAGGTCGAGGAAGGCGACCCCCGACCCGCTCGCCCCGCCGGCACGCTCGACGAGGGTAGCGTATCGCTCGTCGCGGGCAAGCGAGGCCGAGGGATCGAGGTCGAGGAACCGCCGCACGGTCGCCGCATCGGGAGCGACGACGACGAGGTCGGCACCGACGGTCCAGGCGATGCCGAGCCGGCCGGATGCGGACCCCGGCGGGACCGCAGAGCCACTCGGGGCTGGCAACTCGACCGAGACGATCGTCGTCCCGTCCACCCGCTCTTCGTCGATCTGGAGCCCGGGAAGGCTGAGGCGGGCCAAGTTCAGGAGGCTGCCGGCGAGGGCTTCGGCCGCTGCCCGATCCCGCGGCACGGCGAGGACGGCGGCCCACGGTCGATCGCCGTCGGTGCACGACGAGACCGAGCTCGTCGATCCAGCCCACGATCGCCTCGAGCCCGCCGACGCGCTCGAGGGGACCGAGGACCGGGTCGAGCGCACCCCCGAGGGCCGGGTCGCTCCGGAGCGCCTCGATCCGCTCCATGATGCTCGCCCCAAAGCCGCCGACGGTGGCGAAGGCGAGGATGTCGGCCGGGACGCGGCCGGCCAGAGCCCGTGGAGCCTCGGCGGTGCGACGGGTTCCTGCCACGGGTGCGGCCGACTCGACGATGGCGAGATCCCCGTCGAAGCGGATCTCGACGCTCAGCCAGTCCGGGAGGCCGAGGCCGCCGAAGTCGGCCTGAGCCCCGGACCCGGCCAGGACCCGGGTCAGCCAGTCTCGGCTGGCGACGCCGTCCAGGTAGAGCCAGGCGACGTGGTCCGCCGGGAGGGCGGCAAGGGCCGCCCTCGTCGATCCCTTCGCCCCGAGGCTCCGCGCTGGCTCCGTCCCGAGGACGGCTCGCACGTCGTCGAGTCGACCGGCGACGAGCATCCCGTCGTCGACGGCGATCGCCCGGGCCTCGGGGGCCCCGCCGACGAGGACGACCTCGACGCCGGCGAGGCTGTCGCGCGTCCAGGAGAGGCCGAGGGCATCGAGGGCGGCCGTCGACCAGGCCCGGGCCGCGGCCGGATCGGTCACCGTCGCCAGGAGGAGCGGCGCCGGCCTCGAGGCGAAACCGCCACCCGGTGCGGGGACGCCCCGGAGAACGACGGCTGCCTCGCCGCCGAACCAGGTGTCGATCCCGCCCGCCCAGTGGAGCCGTCCGTCGCTGCCAGCGGCGATGGCGCGCTCGAAGAGATCGGCGAGCTTCGGCTCCAGAAGGCTCTGGTCGTCGAAGCCGGGGAAGTGGGCGAGGAAGCGGCCGACCCGGTCCCGCTGGTCGCCCGGCAGGTCGAGGCGGAGCTCGGCGTAGGCGACGCTGTCGGCCGGTGCTCGGGCGAGGAGGCCCGACGGACCGGCGCCGCCGACGAGGAGGGCGACGACGATGGCCGAGGCAAGGACGACGGCGCTCGAGCCGCCGATGGCCACGGCCCAGCGGACCTTCCTGGACGACCCCGGGCGGCCCGAGGTGTCGCTCGGGCCTCGATCGGGTCGTTCCACGAGGCTGCTCGGTGCGGCCGCCGGCGGGCGGACCTCGGTGCCGTCCACGTCAGCGCCGCCCGAGGAAGTTGCCGAGCGGGGCTCGGCGGCCGCCGCCGACCTGGCGCAGGAGACGCTGGAGCTCGCTGAACTGCTTCACGAGTCGGTTGACGTCGCTGAGGCTCGTGCCGGAACCGGCTGCGATCCGGCGCCGACGGGAGGCGTTCAGGATCGTCGGGTCGCGGCGCTCGGCCGGCGTCATCGAGCGGATGATCGCCTCGGTGCGCTTCAGCTCGCCCCGGTCGACGGCTGCCTGGGCCTCTTTCGCCAGACCGCCGAGGCCGGGGATGAGTGACACGAGCTGGCCGAGGGGACCCATCCGCTGGACCTGCTCCAGCTGCTCGAGCATGTCGTCGAGGGTGAAGGTCGCCGAGCGGAGCCGCTCCTCGAGACGGGCCGCCGCCTTCGCATCGACGACCTCCTGGGCCCGCTCGATGAGGGTGAGGACGTCGCCCATGCCGAGGATCCGGCCGGCGAGTCGGTCGGGGTGGAAGGGCTCGAGGGCGTCGACCTTTTCGCCGGTTCCCAGGAACTTCACCGGGAGTCCCGTCACCGCCCCGATCGAGAGGGCCGCCCCGCCCCGGGCGTCGCCGTCGACCTTCGTCAGGACGAGGCCGGTCAGCGGAACGACGGCGGCGAAGGCTTCGGCGACGTGGACGGCCTCCTGGCCCGTCATGGCATCGACGACGAGGAGAGCCTCGGCCGGTTGGAGGACGGCGGCGAGCTCGCCGATCTCGGCCATGAGGGCCTCGTCGAGACCGTGGCGGCCGGCCGTGTCGACGATGACGACGTCGCGGCCAGAACGTCGGGCAGCCGCGAGACCCGCCTCGACGATGGCGAGGGATGGCGTCCCGTCAGGCGCGCGGTGGACGGGGAGGCCGAGGCTCCGCCCGAGGACCTCGAGTTGGTCGGCTGCCGCCGGGCGGTAGGGATCGGCGGCGACGAGGAGTGGCGAGCGGCCGAGGCGGACGACGTGGCGGGCGAGCTTCGCTGCCGTCGTCGTCTTGCCCGAACCCTGGAGGCCGGCGAGGAGGACGACCGCCGGGTGGCCCCGCAGCGAGAAGGTCCGGTCGCCGACGGAGAGGAGCGCCGTCAGCTCCTCGTGGACGATCTTCACGACCTGCTGACCGGCCGTCAGGGTCTCGAGAATTTCGGCCCCGATGGCGCGCTCCCGGATCCGGGCCACGAAGTCCTTCACGACCCGGTAGTTCACGTCGGCCTCGAGGAGGGCGAGCCGAACCTCCCGGAGGGCAGCGTCGACGTCGGCCTCGGTCACTCGACCCCGGCCGGTGAGGTTGGCGATGGTGCGGCGAAGACGCTCGCTCAGGGTGTCGAACATGGCCTTCGTTCTCGGTACCGAGGGGCCAATCTGGCCCACGGGCTCCCGGCGCCGGATGCCCCTCGTCCGGGCCGGGCGTGGCGGCCGCAGTGTACCCGAAGCCCCGAACCTGTTCGGCGGGGGACCTGCTCGTCGGGCGCCGGCGGTCGCTCGCGGAACGGAGGGGCGGCCCGCGCCACCGACCGAGGGCTCGGTTAGGCGAAGAGGGCCTCGACGAAGGCGTCGGGGTCGAAGTCGACGAGATCCTCGATCCCCTCCCCGACGCCGACGTAGCGGACGGGGATCCGGAGCCGATCCTCGATGGCGAAGACGATCCCGCCCTTCGCCGTCGAGTCGAGCTTCGTGAGGACGACGCCGGTGAGAACGACCGCGTCGGCGAAGGCAGCCGCTTGGGCGAGACCGTTCTGACCTGTCGTCGCGTCGAGGACGAGGAGGACCTCGGGTCTGGCCCCGGGCAGGCGCCGCTCGACGACGCGCCGAATCTTCGCCAGCTCGTCCATGAGGCTGACCCGGGTATGGAGCCGGCCGGCCGTGTCGGCGACGACGACAGTCGCGCCCCGGGCGACGGCGGCGTCGAGGGCGTCGTAGACGACGGCCCCCGGATCCGAGCCCGGGGCGTGGCTGACGATCTCGGCCCCGGCTCGCCGGGCCCACTCGGCGAGCTGGTCGATGGCCGCCGCCCGGAAGGTGTCGGCGGCCGCGACGAGGACCCGCGCCCCGGCCGAGCGGAACCGGTGGGCGAGCTTGCCGATGGTCGTCGTCTTGCCGCTCCCGTTCACCCCGACGACGAGGACGACGGCCGGACCGCCCGGGACGGCCGGCCGGAGCGGGTCGTAGGGCTCGCTTCGGGGGACGAGGAGGGCACGGAGCTGGCGTCGAACCGCAGCCTCCGCGGTGAGACCGCCTCCCTCGCGTCGGGCTCGCTCGACGACGGCGGCCGCGAGGGTCGGACCGACGTCGCCGACGATGAGGGCTTCCTCGATCTCGTCCCAGAGGCCGGCGTCGACGGGTGGGCCGCCGAAGAGACCCCGGAGCCGGGCGACGAAGCCGCCCTTCGTCCGCCGGAGGCCCGTCGCGAGGGGATCGTCGCCAGGTCGGGATGACGCCTCTTCGGGGCCGCGGGCCGGGCCGCCCTCGGGCCTCGGCTCGAGCTCGCTCGTGGCCTCCCTCGCCCGGTCGGCTGGGGGTTCGGCGGCCGACGTCGCGGTCGTCCCGGACTCGAGGCTGGCGGCTGGCCCGGGAATGTCGGTCGGGGCTCGTCGGAAGGCGCGACGGAGGAGGCTCATGGCAGGACGGCCGTCTCGGCAGCGGAACGATGGCGATGACTCGCCGCGGCCCGGCCCCGCTCGGCGAGCTGGCGGGCTTCGTCGAGGCGGAGGCTGATGACCCGGCTCACCGAGTCGTCGCCGACGGTGACCCCGTAGAGGGCGTCGGCTTCCTCGATGGTACCCCGGTTGTGGGTGATGACGACGAACTGGGTCCCCGCGGCGAGCTCCCGCAGGGCCGTCCGGAAGCGGCCGATGTTTGCCTCGTCGAGGGCGGCATCGACCTCGTCGAGGACACAGAAGGGGACCGGCCGGACCTCGAGCATGGCGAAGAGGAGGGCGACGGCCGTCAAGGCTCGCTCGCCGCCCGAGAGCATGGCGAGGGGCTGGAGCTTCTTGCCCGGGGGCCGGGCGACGATATCGACGCCGGTGGCCGCCAGATCGGCCGGCTCGGTGAGGACGAGGCGGGCCTGGCCGCCTCCGAAGAGCTGGCGGAAGCGCCGCTCGAAGGCCGTCCCGAGGGCCTCGAAGGTGGCCGTGAACTGGCGGGCGACGAGGTCGTTCAGCTCCTCGATGAGTTGACGGGTCCGGGCGATGGCGGCGCGCAGGTCGGCCTCCTGCGCCTCGAGCCGCTCGAGCCGGTCGCGGACCTCGGCGTACTCGGTGGCGGCGAAGGGGTTGACGGATCCGAGCTCGGCGACGCGGCGCTTCAGCTGCCCGATTCGGTTCGCGGCAGGCGCCTCGGCCGGCGGCGGCGTCGCCGACCAGCGCTCGACGAGGGTCCCGACGATCCGTTCGAGTCGGCTCGGCGCCCCGGCCGCCGCCTCGCCGCCCTCGACTGCCTCGAGCCGATCGCCGGGCGGGGCTGGTGGCCGGGCTGGCTCGCTGCCGTCGTCCAGCGTGGCAACCTCCGTTCCGACCGTCGCCTCGGGGACGAGGGTGGCGAGGACCGCCTCGCCGACCTCACCGAGAGCCGCCAGCTCGACGAGGACCTGCTCCCGACAAGCATCGAGGGCGAGGCGCGCCTCCACCTCAGCCGACTCCCGCGCTCGGTGCTCGTCCTCGAGGAGGCGAACCCGCTCGCGGTGGGTGCCGATGGTTGCCTCGGCGGCGGAGAGCCGCTCGCGCTCGGCAGCGAGGCTCGCCCGGAGCTCGGCGAGGGCCATCCGGGCCGTCCCTTCGGCCGCCTCGGCTGCCGCCAGCTCTGCGGCGAGGGTCGCCTCGGCGACCCGGGCCTCGGCCTCCCGGGCTTCGAGATCGGCCGCCGCCCGCTCGAGATCGACGAGCCGGGCTCGGGCGAGATCTCGCGCCGCCTCAGCCCGCGCCCGCCGAGCCTCGGCAGCCCGGCGGGCCTCTGCCTGGCGGGCGACCGTCGCGGCCAGCTCGGATTGACGCGCCTCGAGAGCAGCCAGGGCGGCCTCGCGCTGGCGGACCTCTTCCTCGAGCGCAAGATCCGCGCCCTCCCCGACCAGGGTTCGGCTCGATGCGACCGAGACGGCGACATCGGTCGCATCGTCGAGGGCAGAGAGGGCGGCCTCGGCCGATCGGACGGCGGCCGCCAGCTGCTCGAGGTTCGCCTCCTGCCAGCGAACATCCTGCTCGAGCCGCGCCAGGGAGCGCTCGAGATCGCGAACGCGCCGGTCGGCCGCCTCGTGGGCCGCCTCCGCCCGCTGGAGGGCCGACTCGGCCGCCCGACGGGCGGCCCGGGCCGCTTCGAGCTCCCGGATCCGCCGCTGGCGTTCCTCTTCGGCCCGGGCGACCTCGGCGTCGAGTCGCTCGACGTCTCGCCGGGCGACCTCGAGGGCCGCCCGTCGCTCGAGGCTCGGGTCGGGATCGCCGACCCGGAGGCGCGGGCCCTCGAGCCGGCACCGACCGTCCCGACTGACGGCGACCCAGCCCGCCGGAAGGGACGGGCCGACGGCGACGACGGCCTCCGCGGTCGGCAGCCAGACGGCACGGCCGAGGAGAGCTCCGACGAGCGTCCCCTCGCCGCCTTCGACGGCCTCGGAGAGGAGACCGCCACCTTCGGCCCGCACCCTCGCCAGGAACGAACCGGTCGCCGTTTCCGTCACGGGGGCAGCGGTGGTCGCGGATCGCGCCGGCTCGGCCCACTCGGCGACGAGAAAAAGGCCCTCGCCCGAGGCGGCCGGAGGGAGGTGGTCTGCCGCGACGACGACGGCTCGGAGATTCTCCCCGAGGGCGCCGGCGACGGCGGCCCGGAACTCGGCCGGGACGACGAGCTCGTCGACGACGCGCCGCCCGTCGACGGCCGCTCCCCGGCGAGCCGACTCGGCGCGCCCCACGAGGGACTCGAGCTCGGCCAGGCGAGCCCGAGCCCCCGCTGCGCTCCCGAGGAGCTCCGAGCGGGCGGCTTCGCTCGCTGCCAGGGCGGCAGCGGCGTCGGCCTCGGTGGCCGCGGCCCGTCGTCCGGCCTCTCGAGCCGCCTCGAGTTCGGCGGCGGCGGCCTCGCGCCGCGCCACGGCGGCGGCTCGCTCGAGGGACGCCGAGGCGAGCCGCTCCTTTAGCTCGACGAGGCCCCTCTCCGCCTCGGCGTGGCGGCGCCGGACGTCGTCGCAGCGCCGGCGGGCGGCCTCTGCCTCGGCTCGGCGAACCGCGGCCGCCCGCTCCAGGGCAGCCCGCCGTTCGCTCTCGGCAACTCGTGTCCGGCGGAGGACGGCCAGCTCGGCTCGGGCGTCCTCGATCGCCCGCTCCGTGGCGGCGAGGGTGGCGGCGGTATCGAGGTCAAGTTCCGGGAGGGGCTCGGCGAGGATCGTCTCGGCAGCCTCCAGATCGGCAAGTGCCGTCGCCACGGCCGCCGCGAGCTGGCTCCGCTCGCGGGCGAGGGCGTCCGCCTCGGACGCTCGGCGAGCCTCCCGAAGCCGAAGCTCGGTGAGCCCTGCCAGGTCGGCCTCGTGCTCGCGGCTCGCCTCGTCGACGGCAGCGGCGAGGCCTTCGACAGCCGTCCGGAGGGCAGCCGCCCGGTCCTCGGCGGCTCGCCCCTCGGCGACCGCCCGGCGGAGGTCCTCGACGGCGACCCGGCGGCGCTCCGCGGCCTCGTGGAGGCGGTCCGCGGCGGCTGCCCAGCGCCGATGGCCGTCGGCGAGGATCGCCTCGACGAGCTCCCGGACGATGGCCGCCTGGGCCGCCAGGCGCTCAGCCTGGGTCGCCAGGCGGCGGGCATGGGGCCGGAGCTCGGCGATGAGATCGGCCACCCGGCCGAGGTTCGCCTCGGCCTCGGCGAGCTGCTCCTCGGCCCGCCGACGGCGCCGTTCGTGGCGCCGGACGCCGGCCGCCTCCTCGAAGAGCGGGCGGCGCTCCTCGGGTCGGAGGGCGAGGGCCTGATCGACCATGCCCTGGCCGATGAAGAGGAAGGCGTTGTCGGCGAGGTGGGCGGCATCGAGGAGCTCGACGAGGTCACGGAGCCGGACGCGGGTTCGGTTCAGGAGGTAGTCGTTCTCGCCCGAGCGGTAGAGGCGACGGCCGACCTCGACGACCGCGTAGTCGATCGGGAGGAGGCGATCGGCGTTGTCGAGGACGATCGTCACGTCGGCCATGCCGAGGGCCGCCCGTCGCTCCGAGCCGGCGAAGATGACGTCCTCGGCCTTCCGGATCCGGAGCGACCGACCCTGCTCGCCGAGGGCCCACCGGAGGGCATCGGCGAGATTGCTCTTGCCCGAGCCGTTCGGCCCGACGATGGCGCTGATCCCAGGCCCGAACTCGACGACCGTCGGCTCGGCGAAGGACTTGAAACCGTGGAGTCGGATGGCGACGAGGCGCGGAGGGCTCATCGACCGATGTCGGTCGGGCTGCCGCGCTCATCGTCGACGAGCGGGGTGGCCGGGTCGACGAGCGGGGTGGCCGGGTCGGCGAGCGGCGTGGCCGGGTCAGCGAGCGACCCGGCCGGGTCGGCGCTCCGCCGCCGGAGGGTTTCGAGGGCGGCCTCGGCGGCCTCCGTCTCGGCGTCCCGTCGCGAACGGCCGGTCCCGAAGCCGACGGCCTGGCCGTCGACCTCGACGACGACCCGGAAGAGCTTCTCGTGGTCCGGCCCCGTCGCCTCGACGACCCGGTAGACGGGCCGCGCCCCGCTCCGCCGCTGGGTGTATTCCTGGAGCCGGCTCTTCGGGCTCTTGAGGACGCTGGCCGGGAGATCGACGGCGGTGAGGTCGGGTTCGAGCAGGGTCAGGAGCCAGTCGCGGGTGGGACCAAAGCCGAGGTCGAGGTAGAGGGCGCCGGCGAGGGCCTCGAAGGCCGAGGCGAGGAGCGACGGCCGTCGACGCCCGCCGCGCTGGGCCTCCCCCTCACCGAGGCGAAGCTCGTCTCCGAGGCCGATCCGGCTGGCGAGACGGGCGAGGCCGCCCGTGCTCACGATCGCCGCCCGCCGGGCCGAGAGGAGGCCCTCGTCGTCGCTCGGGTGGCGGGCGTAGACCGCCTCGGAGACGACGAGGTTGACGACGGCGTCGCCGAGGAACTCGAGTCGTTCGTTGTGGCCGGCGGCGGCGCCGGGATGCTCGTGGAGGTAGCTCGCGTGGACGAGCGCTTGTTCGAGCAGGTCCAGATTGCCGACCGGCAGTCCCAGACGGGCGGCGAAGGCGGCCGCCGAGGCCATCGACCCGCCGCGCCGTCCTACGAGCGCACGTGCTCGTCGATGTAGTCGACGGCGTCCTGGACGGTCCGGATCTTCTCGGCGTCCTCGTCGGAGATCTCGGTGCCGAACTCCTCTTCGAGGCTCATGATGAGCTCGACGAGATCGAGGGAATCGGCATTCAAGTCGTCGACGAAGGAGGTCTCCGGGGTGACCTCGGACTCGTCAACGCCGAGCTGCTCGACGACGATCTTCTTCAGGCGCTCGTATGTGGTCGACAACTGTCTCCCTCCTCCGTGGTGGGATGGCCGTTCATCGGCGATTGCTCATCGGTTCGTCAGGACGCACCGCCGGCGAGCTCGGGTCGGTCGCGATCTCGTCGGCGATCCGGCCCAGCAGACCGTTCAGCAAGCGCCGCAGTGGGTCTCCGCTGTACGTGCGGGCCAGCTCGACCCATTCGGCGATCGCCACCCGGGCCGGCGTCGTGCCGGAGTGTAGCACCTCGCCGACGGCGCCACGCAAGATGGCACGATCGATGGGAGGGAGGGTGACGATCGGAAACTGGGGGGCGAGAGCCTCGATCCGAGCGTCGATTTCCGCTCGATGCTGCCCGGTGGCATCGACAATGGCCCTCGCCAGGTGGACCGTCCGGGGGTCCGTTTCGGCGGCGAGGAGCCGGTCGAGGGCAGCCGTCGGCGTCCGCTGGCCGAACTCAGCCTCGTAGAGGGCGGAGAGGGCGAGCCGCCGTCCCCGTCGGAGGGCCCGAATCCGGTCGGCGGCCCGCTCTCGGCGGGTTCCACCCGACCCGCCTGGAGGGGACGCCTCGGCTCCCAGGCCGGGCGTCCCGACGGCCGGCTCGCCGGTTTTGGTGGGGATCGGCACCGCCGCGTCTCGGGACAGGCGACGCCCCATCAGCCGACCCCGTCGACGACGACCGTCACCCGGGCGACCTCGAGACCGAGGACCCGCTCGATGGAACCCCGAACGGCCGCCCCGACGGCGCGGCCGAGGGCTCCAAGGGAACGGCCGGGGCGGGCGACGACGACGAGCCGCACGTCGAGGCCCCCGTCGCTCTCCGCGATCCGGAGGGCGGGGCCGCCGCGGGCGAAACGTCGGAGGACCGAGCCGCCGCGGCCGATCCGGGCGACACCCGGCACCTCCCGAGCGGCGAGGCGGGCGGTGGCGAGGACGACGCCCGGACTGACGTCGAGGCGGGCCGGCCTCGCTTCGGCTTCGACCACGGCCCGTGCCTCCAGGGCGGCGTCGGACCGGGCACCGGTGGGGCCCGCTGGCGGGCTGGGCGAGCCCGACGGGTGGCCCGGCGAGCTGGACCGCTCGCTGGGCGAGCTGGACCGCTGGCCGACCGAGCCCGACGGGTGGCTAGCCCCGCCCGTGGGGGTGCTCACGTCGTGGTCGCCTCGAGGGGTCGGGCCGTCGCTCCGAGCTCGACGAGGCGCTCGCTGATGAGATCCGGAACGCGCTTCCGGGCCGTCTCGGCCCCGACCTCGATGGCATAGCGGATCATCCGGCGGCGGGCCCGGCCGTGGGTGATGACGACGGAACCTCGAACCCCGAGAAGTGGCGAGCCGCCGACCCGCTCGTAGTCGAAGATGGCCCGAATCCGCTCGAGCCCCGGCCGAAGGAGCAGGTAGGCGAGCGGCCCCCGCGGCCCTCGCTTGAACTCCCGGCGGAGAAGGTCGAAGATGAAGCTCGAGAGCCCCTCGAAGAACTTGATCGTCACGTTGCCGAGGACGGCGTCGCAGACGACGACGTCGGCGAGATGGTGGACGAGGTCCTTGCCCTCGACGTTGCCGACGAAGTTGAGGCCCGAGCGGTCGAGGAGCTCCGTCGCCCGGACGATCCGGCTATCGCCCTTCCCCTTCTCCTCACCGATCGAGAGGAGGGCGACCCGGGGGTTCCGGACGCCGAGGACCCGTTCGGCGAAGATGGCCCCCATGTGGGCGTACTGGTGGAGGTTGTCGCCCGTCGAGTCCGGGTTCGCCCCGATGTCGAGGAAGACGAAGGGCCCCCTTTCCGAGACCATCTGGACGGCGAGGGCCGGTCGATCGACCCCGGGCAGGCGCCCCAGCCGGAGGACGGCGGCCGCCATGCCCGCCCCGGTGTGGCCGGCCGTGACGACGGCGTCGGCTTCACCGCGTCGGACGAGATCGCAGGCGACGAGGATCGAGGCGTCCTTCTTCTCCCGGAGGGCGAGGGCTGGATGCTCGTCCATCCGGACGACCTCCCGCGCCTCGGCGATGCCGACGTTCGACGGCAACGGTCGCCCGGCGGCCTCGGCGATCGTCTCGGGGCGGCCGACGAGAACGAGGCGGTCGGCAGGGTGGGTGGCGGCGTACTCGAGGGCGCCCGGTACGACCTCGCTCGGACCGTGGTCGCCGCCCATGGCGTCGATGGCGATCCGGATCGCGCGAACCTCCGTCTGGTCGCGCATGGCCCGACGCGACGTCTCCGCTACCCGCTCGGCAGGGCCTCAGGCCGAGGGCTGCTCGGGCTTCTGGCGGACCCGAATCTCGACGACCGGCCGGCCGCGGTAGTAGCCGCAGGCGGGACAGGCGTGGTGCGGCAGACGCGGCTCGTGACAGTGGGAGCACTCGACGAGTCGCGGCGGCCGCAGGGCGAGGTGGCTGCGGCGATCGCCCTGGCGGGCGTGCGACACCTTGCGCTTCGGGACACCCATGACTTCCTCGCTTCGTTTCGTTCGCTTGCAGGGACGACCCCGGAGACGACGATCGGGGGCGGGATCATCGGCGCCGGCGAGCCGGCACGGGGCGGTGAGGGGGAGTGTAGTCGCTCTGCGGCTCCGCGTCGACCGGATGCCAGTCGAGGAGCGGCGCCAGGCGGGGATCGACGGCTTCCTCGGGATGGGTGTGGCCGGGGCCGGCGAGATCGCCGCAGACGGGGCAGAGGCCGGGACAATCGGGTCGACAGAGGGGCGCGATCGGCTCGGCCAGCGAGATGGCCGCTCGAACGAGGCGTCCGAAGTCGAGCTCGTGGCCGCTCGTCAGCCGCTCGACGTCCGGCTCGGCCGCCACGTCGAGGGGGAGCCCGGTCAGAAGGTCGACGGAGGGCAGGACCTCCTCGCTGATGACCAGCTCGAGGGGGACCTCGATCTCGGCGAGGCAGCGGCTGCAGACCTCGCGGAGGCTCGCCCGGAGTCGGGCGTCGACGAGGACGCCCCGGTTCGTCCGGGCGACCCGGAGGACGCCCTCGATCGGCTCGGCGAGCTCGAGGGGCTCGTCGAGGGGGATGACGACGGCGGCGATCCGGTAGGACCGCTGGCTGCCGGGACCTTCGGCGAGGAGTCCGGCGAGGGGGTAGGTCAAAACGTCGAGCGGACGAAGCCGCCGTCGAGGGCTCACGGCCGAGCCGCAGCGGGACGCTCCGGGACCTCCCCACCGGCAGGCGCGACGAGGTCGGCCTGCTGCGTCTCGGTGACCCTCCCGCCTCGGGCGTCGAGGACGGCGATCCCCTTCCGGACGCTCTGGAGGGTCCGGACGAGCTCGCCCTCGAGGGCGACGAGGGTCGCGGCGGCATAGTCGTCGGCGCCGCGGCGGATCTCGGCTGCCTCGGCCTCGGCCCGGGCGATGATCCGGCGCCCTTCCTCCTCCGCCGCCTGGGTGAGGCCGCGTTCGTCGATGAGGAAGGCGGCCTGTTCCTGCGCCCGAGCGAGGATCGCCTCGGCTTCGCTCCGCGCCCGCTCGAGGATCCGTTCCCCCTCCTCGTTGATCCGACGCGCCTGGCGGACCTCCTCGGGCACGGCCGCCCGGAGCTCGTCGATGAGGGCGAGCGCAGCCTCCTGGTCGATGACGACGCTGTTCGTGAGCGGCAGCCGCCGTCCGTTCGCGACGAGCGACTCGAGTCGCTCGACGAGAAAGATGATGTCGATCGGACGTCCCTCCACTGTCGCGGGCTCGGCGAGCCGAGCTCGCCCGGGGCCGATTATCGCACGGCTGCCGGCGGGCGACGCTCCCTCGACCGGCCGCCGAGGACGGCTCCCCCGCTGGCCGAGTCCACCCCTAGCGAGCGCCGAAGGCCCGGGCGAGGGCTTCGGCCGCCGCCCGGGGGACCATGTCGTCGACGTGGCCGCCGAAGCGAGCGATCTCCTTCACGAGGCTCGAGCTGACGTAGGCGTGCTCGAGGGCAGTCATGAAGAAGACGGTATCGACCTCGGGCGCCAGACGGCGGTTGTTGTGGGCGAGCTGGAGCTCGATTTCGAAGTCGCTGATGGCTCGCAGGCCGCGGACGATGAACCGCGCCCCGACGAGCCGGCAGAACTCGACGGTCAGCCCATCGAAGCTCCGGACCGCGACCCGGTCGGCGTCGAGTCCGGGCGACTCGGCGAGGGCGCGCTCGATGACGGCGACCCGCTCGTCGATCCCGAGGACGGGGTCCTTCCGCGGGTTCTCGAGGACGGCGACGACGAGGTGGTCGAAGACCCCGATGGCCCGCCGGACGATGTCGAGGTGCCCGTTCGTGACGGGGTCGAAGGATCCAGGGTAGACCGCGACGTTCATCGACCCTCCTGGCTCGGCGGCTGCTCGAACCGGTAGAAGTGGAGGACGCTCTCGCCGACCCTCCGCTCGCGTTCGGATCGTAGCAGTCCGACCGACGCTGGAAGAGCCGTCCGCCAGAAGGTCCGCACGACGACGACGGCGCCCGGAGCGAGGAGGCCACCGCCGCCGAGTCGCTCGAGGGCCGCGACGGCGAGGCCGGGTTCGGCATACGGCGGGTCGACGAGGACGACGTCAAAGGGACCGTCGATCGCCGCCTCGCTGAGGTAGGCGAGGGCGTCCCGCCGGCGGATCTCGACCCCGGGGCCGGCGAGGCCCGTCGCGCGGAGGTTGGCCGCAATGCTCGCGCAGGCCGTCCCGGATCGCTCGACGAAGACGGCCGATGTCGCCCCCCGGCTCAGGGCCTCGATGCCAGCCGCTCCGCTCCCGGCGAAGAGGTCGAGGACCCGTGCCCCGGCGAGGGAAGGGGCGAGGATGGCGAAGAGGACCTCCTTCGCTCGGTCGCTCAGCGGACGGGTCCCCGGTCCCGGGCCGACGAGTCGCCGCCCTCCGGCCCGCCCGGCGATGACCCGACCCGCACCGCTGGCGCCGGGGCGGCTCGCCCGTGGGGCTCGGTCGGCGCCCCTCACGCCCCGCTCGCCGGGTCGGCCCGATGGACACGCCGGAGCCAGCCCGTCTCGAGCTCGGCCGCGAGCCGATCGTGCCCCGGCCGCAGCTGGCCGCCATCGTCGAGGAGGGCCTCCGCGTGCCGCCGGGCGCGGACGGCGATGGAGCGGTGTTCCGAGCGGCCGAGGGCGGCGACCCGGAGCCGCGGCAGCCCGCTCTGACTCAAGCCGAGGACATCGCCCTCACCGCGGAGCTCGAAGTCGCGTTCGGCGAGGGCGAAGCCGTCGTTCGAGCGGACGAGCTCGACGAGCCGCGCCTGGGCCGTCGAGGCGGGTTCTCGCCGCCCACTGACGAGGTCGTCCCAAGCGGCCCGGCCCGGGGCCGCGTCGGAAACGAGGACGCAGTACGACTGGGCCGTGCCCCGCCCGACCCGGCCCCGGAGCTGGTGGAGCTGGGCGAGCCCGAAGCGCTCGGCCCCCTCGACGACGATGACCGACGCCTCGGGCACGTCGACGCCGACCTCGATGACCGTCGTCCCGACGAGGACATCGAGCCGACCGTCGCGGAAGTCGGCCATGACGGCATCCCGAGCAACGGCCGGCATCCGCCCGTGGACGAGGCCGACCCGGAGCGGCGCGAGGAGGCTTCGGAGACGTTCCGCCTCGGCCTCCGCGGCCGCCGCCCAGACCCGGGTCGCATCAAGATCCTCGGGATCGAAGAAGCCGACCTCGTCGCCCTCGGCCGAATCGTCCTCGCCCTCCTCAGCGGGGCCGATGAGGGGCACGACGACGAAGGTCCGTCGCCCGGCCGCCGCCTCGCTCCGGACGAAGGCCCAGACCCGATCGAGCTCCTCGGGGTGGCGGATCGCCGTCCGCACCGGTCGGCGGCCGGCCGGCGGCGTCCGGAGGTCGGAGACCTCGAGGTCGGCGTAGACGACCTGGCCGAGGGTTCGCGGGATCGGGGTGGCCGTCATGAGGAGAACGTGGGGCGAACCCTCGCTCGCCCGCGCCTCGAGACGCCCCCGCTGCTCGACCCCGAACCGATGCTGCTCGTCGATGACGACGAGCCCGAGCCGGCGGAAGGCGACGGCCTCCTCGAGGAGGGCGTGGGTCCCGACGACGATCGGCAGCCGCCCGTCGGCGAGGCCGGCGACGATGGCGCGTCGCTCGCGGGCCGGGAGGGAGCCGGTGAGGAGGGCAACCTCGAGCCCGACGCCGGCCAGGAGGCGGGCGATGGTCTGGCCGTGCTGGCGGGCAAGGAGGTCGGTGGGCGCCAGGAGGGCGGCCTGGCGGCCGGCGAGGGCGGCGAGGCCGAGACCGACGGCGGCAACGGCCGTCTTCCCGGAGCCGACGTCCCCTTGGAGGAGTCGGAGCATCGGCGTCGATCGGGCCAGATCGGCCCGGATCGCCTCGATGGCTCGGACCTGATCCGGAGTCAGCTCGACCGACCCGCCGGATCGCTCGGCCAGACCGGCGACGACGGAGGCGAGGAGCCGCTCGGCGGTCGGCTCGTCGACGACGATCGGCCCGGCCGTCGTCCGGCCCCGCTGCCGCCGCCGGGCGACCATCCCGAGCTGGAGGGCAAGGAGCTCGTCGAAGGCAAGGCGGGTGATCGCCGCGTCCCGGGTGTCGAAGCTCGATGGAAAGTGGGCTTCCGAGAGGGCCTCGCCGATGCCGAGGAGGCCCTCGGCATCGAGGATCGACGGCGGGAGGTACTCAGGATAGCGCTGGCCGAACCGCTCGAGGGCCGCCCGCATGGCGATCCGGAGACGGACGGCCGTCAGCCCCCGGGTCAGCCGGTAGACGGGCACGATCCGACCGGCGTGGAGAAGGGTCGAGCCGTCGTCGCGCTGGAACTCGGGGTTGTCGAGGAGCGGCGTCAGGCCGGCCCGCTTCAGCTTCCCGCTCAGAACGATCGAGTCGCCGACTCGGAGACGACGATCGATGTAGCGACGGCCGTACCAGACCGCCTCGGCTTCACCGGTCCCATCGGCGAGGCGGGCGGTCGTGACCTGGACGCCGCGTCGCCAGGTCTGGCCGACGCTGAGGGCGACGACCCGGGCCCGCGTCGCGACGAGGGTCCCTTGCTCGAGGCCGGCCAGGGCGTGGAGCGGCCGGAGGGTCCGCAGGTCGAGGTAGCGCCGCGGGAGATGGAAGAGGAGGTCGCGGGCTCGCTCGAGGCCGAGGCGGGGTCCGATTCGGCCGAGGAGCTTCGCTCCCGGGAGGTCCGACCGCCCGAGGGGCGCGTCGGGATCGATGCCGACCCTGAGCCTTTGCCGGCCCTCGGTCACCGGACCGCTCCCCGGCCGACCGGGCAGTCGATCGACTCCCCGACCGGCGGCGCCGAGCGGCGCGCTCCCCAGGAGCGGCGCCTATTCAACGGCAACGAGGTACCGGTAGTGGGGCTGGCCACCGTGGACGACCTCGACCTCCGTCCCGGGTCGGAGCTCGCTGACGAGGCGCGCCAGCCGCTCCGCCTCTTCCAGGTCGGCCCCGTCGCCGTAGTAGAGGGTGACGAGCTCGAAGCCGGGGCGGAGGGTGGCGAGGGCCGCTTCGATCGCCCGCTCGAGCTGGCGATCGGCGGCGAGGAGACAGTCGTCGGGTCCGAGGGCGATCATCTCACCGGCGTGGACCCGCCGACCGTCGACCCTCGCCGTCCGCACGGCTTGGGTGACCGAGAAGCTCTGGATCGACCGGGCCGCCTTCGTCATCGGCTCGACGTTCCCGGCCGCATCGAGGGCCGGGTCGAGGGCGAGGAGGGCGGCGACCCCCTCGGCGGCGTTCCGCGTCGGGACAATCCGGATCGGCCGCTCGACGAGGCGAACGACCTGCTCGGCGGCGAGGAGGACGTCCGGGTCGTTCGGGAGGACGATGACCTCCCGGGCCGGCACGCGGTCGATGGCCGCCTTCAGCTCGCCGGTGCTCGGATTCCCGGCTCGAGCGTCGACGACGGCATTGACGCCGAAGGATTCGAAGACGGCCGCCAGACCGGGGCCGGCCGCAACGGCGACGACCCCGAGGGGCAGAGGCTCGGCTCCGGACGGCTCCCCCTGGACGGTCGCCGCCCACGAGCCTGGCGCTCGGCTGGTTCCTGACTCGGCCGCCGCGGGAGCTCGACCACCGCTCGCGCCCGGCACCGGCCCGCTCGGTGCTGTTCCGACCGATCCGGCGAACTCGGCCGCCCGCCGCTCCCGGACCTCGCGAGTCTGCTGATCGAGGTTCTCGATGCTGATTCGAGACAGCGTCCCGAGGGAGAGACCGTAGGCGAGGACGGCATCCGGGCGCTCGTTGTGGACGTGGATCTTGGCGGCGCGAGCGTCGCCGGCAACGAGGACCGACTCGCCGATCGTCTCGAGGTGGGCTCGGATCGCGTCGAGGTCGAGGGAGCGGCCGGGCGGTGCCTGGACGAGGAACATCGTCTCGTAGCCGAACCCCTCGTCGGCGTGGGCGACGACGGCCGAGGCCCGCGGCATCCCCCCGCCGGCGGCGACGGCCTCGACCGCAGGGCCGGCCGTGGCCACGACGGCCTTGAGGAAGCCTTGGAGGAGTCGGTAGAGGCCCTGCCCTCCCGAGTCGACGACCCCCGCCTCGCGGAGGATCGGGAGGAGAGAAGGGGTCCGGCGGACCGATTCGCCGGCTGCCTCCGTCGCCGCCAGGAGGACAGCCTCGATGTCGTTCGTCCGCTCCGCTGCCTCGACCGCTGCCGCGGCGGCGTCGCGGGCGACGGTCAGGATCGTGCCCTCCACGGGTCGAGTCACGGCCGCGTAGGCGGCCTCGGCGCCAGCCCGCATGGCGTGGGCGAGGTCGATGGCGTTGAAGCGCTGCTTCCCGGCGAGGGCCTCGGCTGCGCCCCGGATGATCTGGCTGGCGATGACGCCCGAGTTGCCGCGAGCCCCCATGAGTGACCCGAAGCTCAGGGCGGCGATGACCCGGCCCGCCTCCCTGCCGTCGGTGGCCTCGGCTTCGGCGAGGGCCGCCCGGAGCGTCGCCAGCATGTTCGTCCCCGTGTCGCCGTCGGGAACCGGGAAAACATTCAGGGTGTCGATCTCCTCGACGTGGGCCTCGACGTTGGCGACGGCAACCCGGAAGGCAGCGAGGATGCCCGGTCCGTCGCACGCTCGACGGGTCATGGGCGCTCGGGGTGGCCCGCCGCTCGGCCTGACTCGTCCTCAGAGCGGGCTGGTCGAGACGCCGGCCGCGCTCCTCCGTCGACCCGGAGGCCGCGGACGTGGATCGTCAGCCGATCGAGGTCCCGGCCGATCGCCCGCCGCACGGCGTAGCGAACCGCCGACTCGACCTGCCGCCCCACCTCGGCGACGGGCAGGCCGGCGGCGACCTCGAGGTCGAGATCGACCTCGAGGCGTGGCAAGCGCGAGAGGCGAATGCCCGCCTCGGCGAGGCCGAGCCGGGCGAGGACGGCCGACCAACGGCCGGTTGGCGCGAAGCCGGTCACGCCATACGAGCCGAGGGCGGCCGCACGGATAACGTCGAGGATCGCCTGGCGGGTCACGAGGACCCGGTCCGGCGGCGTGTCGGTCACCTCACCTCCAGGACGTGCCGTCGCCGAGCGAGTCGTCGGGGCGTGCACGAACGGTGCCGATGCCCGGCGCGGCGCGTTTGGTATCATACGCGGCCGCGTGCCGCGCCCGACCAGCCGACCGGGCTGCGTTCGGAGCCGGCGACCACGCTCGCCTCACCGAAGAAAGGACACCATGGCCCGCACCTGTGCCATCTGCGGCAAGGCCTCCATGGGCGGCTTCAACCCCCAGTCCTCCGGCAACAACCGGGTCCGGACCCACCGCCGCTACGAGCCGAACCTCCAGTCCCGGGTCGTCGTCATCGACGGCCGGCCTCGTCGCGCCCTCGTCTGCACCCGCTGCAGCCGGACCCTGACGAAGGCTGCCCGAACGGGAGCCTGATCGAACCCGACCCTGATCGAACCGGTCTGGTCGATCCCGACCGCCCAGGACCGCGGCACCGACGCAGGCCGCCCGAAGCGCGGCCTCCGCTCGAACCCCGCCCGGAGCGCTCAGCGGCGGTCGGTGTCGAGCCAGATCGTGAAGGGACCCTCGTTCACGAGCTCGACGCTCATGGTCGCCCCGAAGCGGCCCCGCGCCACCGCCACACCGACCTCGGCGAGTCGCTCGCAGAAGCTGCGCCACAGCCGCTCGGCGGCGACCGGTTCGGCGGCGGCCGTGAAGCCGGGGCGGCGACCTCGACTCGTGTCGGCATAGAGGGTGAACTGGCTGACGACGAGGGCGCTCCCCCCGACATCGAGGAGCGATCGGTTCGTTCGGCCGGCGTCGTCCTCGAAGATCCGGAGCTCGGCGATCCGGCGGGCCAGGGCAGCGGCCGTCGCCTCGTCGTCGGTCGGACCGACCCCGAGGAGGACGACGAGGCCAGGACCGATGCCGGCGACCGTCTCCCCGTCGACCCGGACCTCGGCCCGGCTCACCCGCTGGAGAAGGGCCCGCACCCTCAGCTCCCTTCGGCGCCGACGAGGACCGTCGTCCGGGATCCGGTCCCCGACGTCGGGGCCACCCGACCGGCCTCGGCGAGGGCCTTGATGCGGGCGATCTCCTGGGCCATGTTCCGACCTCGCTGGAAGAGGGCAGAACCGACGACGAGGACCTCGGCGCCGAGGCGGCCGACGAGCTCGGCCGTCTCGCGGTTCACGCCGCCGTCGACGTGGACAGCCCCGTCGACGGCATCGGGCGCCAGGTAGCCTGCGGCACGGGGCAGTTTCTCCCGGGCGACGTCCCGCATGAGCTGCTGGCCTCCGAAGCCGGGTTCGACGGTCATGACCATGACAATGTCGAGGAGGGACCGGTAGGGGTCGAGGGCCTCGAGCGGCGTCCGGGGCTTGACGGCCAGGCCAGCGAGGCGGCCAGCGGCCCGGATCCGGGCGAGGACGGGCTCGACGGGCTCCTCGACCTCGACGTGGATCGTGATCGAGTCGCAGCCGGCAGCGATGAACGCATCGACGAGGCGGGACGGGTTGGCGATCATGAGGTGGGCGTCAAAGGGAAGGTCCGTCACCGTCCGGAGGGCGCGGATCGTCCGGGGCCCGAACGTGAGATTCGGGACGAAGTGGCCGTCCATGACGTCGAGGTGGATCCGATCGGCGCCAGCCCGGACGCAGCGCCGGACCGCCTGGGCGAGGTTGGCGAGGTTCGAGTCGAGGACGGAAGCGGCGAGGCGGATTGGTGCCTCGTTCCGGGCGACCACGGTCCTAGCCTCGCGCTCCCACCCCGGCGACGAGCGCGCCCGCCGGCGCCTGCTGTGCCCGCCGCTCGTCGTCACGGCGGGTCCGACGAAGGGCAGCCGCCGAGGCCCGAACGAGGCGCTCCCGGCGACGCTGGACGGCCGCCGGCGGCGGCGCTCCGGCTCGCTCGGCGGCGAGTTGGCCGCAGGCGGCCCCGATCTCGACACCGCGGTTGCTCCGGACGGTGACCGGGATCCCCGCCCGGCGAAGAACGGCAGCGAAGCGCTCCACCGCCGCCGGTGGGCTCGCCGTCCAGGGCGTATGGGCAACCGGGTTCATCGGAATGAGGTTGACGTGGGCGAGCTCCCCGGCGAGGAGGCTGGCCAAGGCGGCCGCGTCGGTCGGCGTGTCGTTGACGCCGGCGATGAGGGTGACCTCGTAGCTCACCCGGCGCCCCGTCGTCCGGGCGTGGTCCCTCGCGGCGGCGATGACCTCGGCCACCGGCCAGCGCCGGTTCAGGGGGACGAGGACGTCCCGGAGGGGGTCCCGGGCGGCGTGGAGGGAGACGGCGAGGGTGAACTGGACCCCGAGCTCGGTGAGGCGGCGGATCCCCGGGACGACGCCGCTCGTCGAGACGGTGATGTGCCGGGCACCGAGACCGAACCGACGAGGATCGTTCAGGGCGTCGACGGCGGCAAGGACGGCATCGAGGTTGAGGAGGGGCTCCCCCATGCCCATGAAGACGACGTTCGACACCCGGCGGCCCGTCTCGGCGAGACGACGGGCGGCGTCCCGGACCTGGTCGAGAATCTCGGCCGCTTCGAGGTCCCGGGTGAAGCCGAGCTCTCCGGTCGCGCAGAAGGGACAGCCGACGGCACAGCCGGCCTGACTCGAGATGCAGACGGTGTGCCGCTCCCGGCGCCCGGCCCCGCCCGGATAGTGCATGACGACCGACTCGACGACGGCACCGTCGCAGAGGCGGTGGACGACCTTCTCGGTCCGCCCCTCGTCGGCGACCCGTACCTCGCGCTCGACGATCGTGTCGAGGCGGAAAGCCTCGCCGAGCGCCGCCCGCAGGGGCTTTGGGAGGGTCGTCACCTCGGCGGGGTCGCGAGCGAAGGACCGCCAGACGGCGTCGAGGATCTGGCGCCCTCGATAGCGCGGCTCGCCCCGCTCGAGGAGCCAGGCTTCGAGGTCCGACGGCGCGAGCCCGGCGATCCCCGGCCGGGGATCGAGGCCGAGGCCCCCCCGGGGACGTGTCGGATCGAAACCGCGCGGCAACGCGGGGGCCGCCGACCAGGGGGCCGGAGCCGCCAAGGTTGGAGACGCCAAGGTTGGAGACGGCGAGGTTGGAGACGGCGGGGCCGGATCGGCGGCACCGTTCATCGTGGCTCGGAGCTCCATCGGGCGAACTTCCATCGATCTCATCGTAGCGGCTCGACCCGGCTCCCGGTTCCCGGGCGGTCGCCGAGACGACGGCGACGGGCGCCGGGATCGCCCTTGAGCCCGGCGACGGCGGTTCCGACGATCCACGGTCGGCCGCGCCGGTACGCGGCCCCGGTCATGACCCGGCCCCCTGCCGGCTGAACGAACAGGAGCTCGAGGCGACCCTCGGCAGTGGTGAGGGCGAGCCCATCTCCCTCCCCGACGAGCCAGCCGGGTTCGTCACCTGCGGCCGACGGGGCGAGTCGTGCGGCGTGGACGCCGAGCCGTCCGGCGGCCGTCTCGAGGAACGCCCCCGGCCAGGGCCGAAAGGCACGGACTCGGCGCTCGAGCTCGAGGGCGGGGCGGGCTGGGTCGAGGCGGCCGTCCTCCCGGCGGAGGGGTCGGGTGAGGCTCGCTCCGGCCTCGGACTGGGGCTCCGGCCTGATGGCACCCCGAAGCCACGGCCCGAGGGCTTCGGCGAGGAGATCGGCGGCGACGACCGCCAGGCGGCGCTCGAGGGCCTCCGCGGTCTCGCCGTCGGCGATCGGGACGCTCCGCCGGGCGACGATCGGTCCCGTGTCGAGGCCGGCGTCCATTCGGAAGAGGGTGACCCCCGTTTCCCGGTCGCCGGCCAGGATGGCGGCCTGGACCGGCACGGCACCACGATAGCGGGGCAGGAGCGATGGGTGGAGGTTCAGGGCCCCGTAGGGGAGCTCGAGGAGTGGGGCCGGCACGAGTTGCCCGTAGTCGGCGAGGACGGCCAGCTCCGGGGCGAGGGCCAGGATCTCGGCGACGGCCTCGGGTGCCCGAAGCCGTGGCGGAGCGAGGATGCGGAGACCGAGCCGACCCGCCGCCTCGGCGATCGGCGTCGGCCGAAGTCGACGGCCACGCCCGGCCGGCTGCGGCGGGGCGGTCACGACGGCCACGAGGTCGACGAGGGGATCCGTCGCGAGGCGCTCGAGGGTCGGCACACCAAAGGGGCCGCTCCCGAAGAAGAGCGTTCGGACGGGCTGGCGACCGGCCGGCGCGGGACCGGAGGCGTTCGCCGCCTCGCTCGCTCCCTCGCCGCTTCCCGGGCGGCCCGTCGCGGTGTCCCTCAGGCGAGCGCCCCCGTCGCCTCCCGGACCGACTCGTCCTCCTCGGCCGTGCCGACCGGGATGAGCTCGTCGAGGGAGTCGAGGTAGTCGATATAGAGCTTGCCCTCGAGATGGTCGAGCTCGTGTTGGAGGGCCCGCCCGAGGAGGCCCGACCCGGCGACCTTGATCTTGCGTCCGAAGCGGTTCTGGGCGACGACCCAGACCCGCTCCTTGCGGGTCACGTAGGCGACGTAGCCCGGGATCGAGAGGCAGCCTTCGAGATCGCGGTCCTCCCCGACAGCCCGAACGATCCGCGGGTTGACGAGCTCGAGGAGCCGGTCGTTGACCTCGACGACGCAGGCCGAGACGGGCTCCCCGATCTGGGGCGCGGCGAGGCCGACTCCCGGCGCGTGGCGCATCGTGTCGGTCAGGTCGTCGAGGAGCTCGTGGAGGTAGGCGTTGAAGCTGTCGATCGGCTGGCCCTTGAGGCGGAGCCGCGGGTCGCCGAGGAGGACGATCGGGCGAACGCTCATACCCCGAGTATACGGGAGGCGCTCAGGCGGATCGCTCGCCGCCCTCCGCTGCCTCTCCAGTCGCTCCTGCCGCCCCGCCCTCGCCGCCAGCGGCGGCTCCGGACCCCCCGTCGCCCTCGGGCGGGCGTTCGCGCCGGAGCTCCTCGGCGAGGTGACGGGACCGCTCGGCGACCTTCGCCCCGGCGACCTCCGTGAGCTCGGCCGCTCGGTGGGCGATGGGGCCGGCTTTCTCGGCCGCCAGGGCGGCGAGCTCGGCCGCCTTCGCCCCGACCTGCCGGATGACGGGCACCGCCTGGGTGGTCAAAGACTCGATCATGTGCTCCAGCTGGGCGAGCCACTCCTTCCCCGTCGCCTGGCTCGTCTCCTCACCGTCGTCGCCCGTCCCGCTGCCGGCCGCCGTGTCGGCACCGGCCCAGGCGAACTCCTCCGCCGGCCCCTCGCCGGTCGGCGGCTTCGGGCGCTCACCGCCCTGCGTCGTCTCTGACATGGCTACCTCCTGTGATCGCTGTCGGCATCGACGCGCTCCGCGCCTCCGATGAACGCTATTTTCCGCCATTCCTCTCGATCGGGCACCTGCCGGCTGTCCCGAAATCGTCAAGTCGTCGGCTCGGCTCGCTGGCCCGGATCCGACCGTCAGAGGATGCTCTCCGGATCGACGTCGACCGACCAGGGTGGACCGGGTGGCCCACCGAGAAGGGCGACTGGATCGTCGCCCCGCAGGACGAGGACGAACCGCCAGCGGCCATTCCGGCGGGCCACGAAGGCGGGCGCCGGTCCGCTGACGACGAGTCGGGCGCCGCCTCGTTGGGCGCGCTCACGAAGCTGAGCGGCGAGCCGCTCGGCCTCGGCGAGGGCAGCGTCCCGGTCGGGCAAGGCGACGACGAGCTTCACGAGCCGAGCGAAGGGCGGCGATCCGAACCGCTCCCGAAGGGCGAGCTCGGCATCGTAGAAGGCGGCGGCCGAGCCCGAGGCGACGGCCTCGATGACGGGGTGGTTCGGCTGGTACGTCTGGACGATCGCCCGCCCCGGCCGGTCTCCCCGACCGGCTCGCCCGATGGCCTGGACGAGGAGCTGGTACGTCCGCTCGGCTGCGCGTTCGTCGGGCAGGTTGAGGGCGACGTCGGCCGAGACGATCCCGACGAGGGTGACCTCGGGGATGTCGATCCCCTTGGCGACGAGACTCGTGCCGACGAGGACGTCGAGGTCGCCGCCGGCGAAGGCGTCGAGCACGGCCGCCGCAGCCCCCCGACGCTCGACGACGTCGCGATCGAGGCGGCCGACCCGGAGCTGGGGGAAGCGCTCCCGGACCTCGCGCTCGACCCGTTCGGTCCCGCCGCCGAGGAAGCGGATCCGCGGCGAGCGACAGGCCGGGCATCGATCGACGAGGGGGCGACCGAGTCCACAGACGTGGCAGCGGAGCACCGCGCCGGCCTGGTGGTAGACGAGGGGTCGGGCGCAGTCGGGGCAGATGAGGACCTCGCCGCAGTCCCGACAGAGGACGACGGACGCCGCTCCGCGGCGATTGATGACGAGGATCGCCCGCTCACCGCCTCGAGGGTCGAGGGCCGCCAGGGCGGCGACGAGACGGCCGCTGAGCATGCCCCG
The DNA here is from genome assembly GCA_042408535.1 of Chloroflexota bacterium. Lineage (GTDB taxonomy): Bacteria > Chloroflexota > Limnocylindria > Limnocylindrales > CSP1-4 > BPIH01. Next base: position 104,547 of record JBHORA010000204.1, read on the forward strand.
GTTGCCGGCCGCGAGTTCGGCCCGGAGGTCGACGACCTCGACGCTCGGCAGACCCCCGGCCAGTCGCTCAGCGAGGGGGCGATGGCGATAGCGACCCGCCCTGGCGTGGCCGACCGACTCCACCGACGGGGTCGCGCTCCCGAGGACGCAGGCCGCGCCGGCGAGACGGGCGAGCTCGAGGGCCGTGTCACGGGCCTGGAGGCGGGGCGTCCGGTCGCTCTTGTAGGCCGGGTCGTGCTCCTCGTCGACGACGACGAGGCCGACGTCGGCCATGGGCGCCCCGATGGCGATCCTGGTCCCGACGACGACGTCGACCGACCCGGCCCGAATGCGTCGCCATTCGTCGGCTCGTTCGCCCTCGCTGAGGCCCGAATGGAGGATGGCGATGGCAGCCTCGAGTTCGAGGCGGAGGCGGTCGACGAGGGGCACAGCGAGCGGGATCTCGGGAACGAGGACGAGGGCCCCTCGCCCGGTCGCCAGGCAGCTGGCGATGGCGGCCGCATAGACGGCGGTCTTGCCGGCTCCCGTCACGCCGTCGAGGAGAATCGGGGTCGGGTCACGGCTCCGGATGGCGGCCTCGATCGCCGCGAGGGCTGCGGCCTGGGGCGCCGTCAGGGTCGCTCCGACCGGCTTCACCCCGCGGCTGCCCGGCGGTCGCCCGGCGAGGGGCCGCCGCTCGAGAACGCGGGTCTCGAGCTCGACGAGCCCCCGTCGGGCGAGACCGGCAAGGGTCGCCAATCCGTGGCGGTCCGCCACCTCCGGGGCCGCCAGCCCCGCCTCCCCGGCCCGCGCGAGGTCGGCGAGGGCCGCCCGCTGCCGGGGTCCGAGGGGTCGCCCCGACGGCGAGGTCCCGGCGGCGAGGGCGGCCACCGCGAGGTGGCCGCTTTCCGTGAGTCGAGCCCAACGGACGAGTCGCGGCCTCGCCGTCGCGCCCCGCAGCTCCCAGGTCAGCGCGACGAGGCCCGCTCGGCCGAGGCGGCGAAGGCGACGCACCAGGGTCAGGCGACCGTCCGGCGACGGTAGCGAGCGGACGGGGCGCCGACCCGCGGCCAGCGCCGCCAGGAGGGCTCGGTCGCGGTCGTCGAGGACAGCCGCCGGCACGCCACCGGCATCGGCGGACGCGGGAGCCCCATCGCCGGACGCGGGAGCCCCTGCGCCGGGATCGCCGCCCCCCGCCGGAGCCACCGACGCCTCGAGCCCGAGGGCCCGTCGCCCGCTCGGGCTGAGCTCGGCGACGAGATCGAGCCGTTCGAGGATCCCCGGCGGCAGGAAGGCCCGAAGGACCGCCCCCAGGGGCGCCAGGTAGTGCCGGCTCACCCAGCGGGCGAGATCGAGGATGAGGGGCGGGACGAGGGGGCCGTCCGAGCGAACCCGCAGCCGGACCGGCTTCGTCGGTCGATCCGGCGCCGGGGCGGCGCCGACGACGATGCCGACGACCTGGCGCCGGCCGACCTCGACGACGACGGCTTCGCCTGGGGCGAGGGGGCCGATCTCGGCCGGGACGTGGTAGGTGAGCGGGGTCAACCCGGCCGGTCCGGGGAGATCGACGGCGACATCGACGAAACGGCCGTTCCCGATCCCGCTGCCGGCGGCGGACGGCGCGGCCTCCCGGGCGGTGGACGCTGCCTCTCCTGGCGATTCGAGACCGCGCTCGCCGACGTCGGCCACCGACCGCTCCTAGACGCGGATCCGGCGCGTCGGATGCTTCCGCTTCTCGATCCTGACGATCTCGTCGATCATAGCCGCCGTCCGTTCGACCTGCCCCGTTTCGTTTACGACGACGTAGTCGTAGTCGTCCTTGCGAGCCAGCTCGAGGGCCGCGTTCCGCTGCCGGATCTCGAGCTCGTCGAGACTCTCCGTCGCCCGGCTCCGAAGGCGCTGAAAGAGCTCCTCGAGGGAGGGCGGGACGACGAAGACGAGGAGGGCGTCCCTGACCCGCTCTTTCACGACGGCCGCCCCCTGGACATCGATCTTCAGGATGGCGTCGCGACCGGCGGCGAGAGCCCGAGCGACCTCGTCCCGCGGGGTCCCGTACCAGTTCCCGTGGACCTCGTTCGCTTCGAGGAGCCCCCCGGCGTCGCGGAGGGCGGCGAACTCGGCCGGCGACAGGAAGTGGTAGCTCAGCCCCTTGATCTCGCCCGGCCGCGGGGCGCGGGTCGTGCAGGTCACGACGTAGTGGTAGTCGGGACTCGGATGCCGCGCTCGGAGGGCGGTGATGATCGTGTCCTTGCCGACCCCCGAGGGTCCGGAGATGACGACGAGGAGGGCGCCCGGGGCCCCCTCGACGGGTTCCGCCTGGAGGGGGATGCCTCGCCCGGCCGAGTCGGCGACGGACGGCGCATCCGCCGCGGCTGCGACCGGAGCGACGTCCTGCTCAGGCACGCCTCCCCTCCCCGACGACGACGAGATCGCCAGCCGCGGCACGGCGACACGTCGCGAGGACCGCCTCGAGCTCCGCTGGCAGCTCGGCCGTCAGCCGGAGGAGCCGTCCCGATGAGGGGCTCGTGAACTCGAGGCGCCAGGCGTGGAGGAAGAGCCGGGTCAGCCCCGGCGGGCCCACCCTCGCCGGCCCCGTCCCATAGACCTGGTCACCGGCGACGGGGTGACCGATGCCGGCCAGGTGGACCCGAATCTGGTGGGTCCGACCGGTGACGAGGTCGACCTCGAGGAGGGTCCAGACCCGGAAGCGCTCCCGGACCCGATAGCCCGTGACGGCTGGCCGACCGTCGGGCACGACGGCGATCCGACGTCGATCGCGAGGGTCACGCCCGAGGGGCGCCTCGATCCGACCGACGGCGGCGACGACGTCACCGGCGACGAGGGCGAGGTACGTCTTCTTCACCCGCCGGGCCTTGAGTTGCGCCATGAGGCTCTGCTGGGCAGCGTCGTGCTTGGCGACGATGAGGAGCCCCGACGTGTCGCGATCGAGGCGGTGGACGAGCCCCGGTCGGCCGACCCCGGCGATCCCGCCGTAGCGATCGCCCCGAGCGAGGAGGGCGTTGACGAGGGTGCCAGCGGGGTGGCCGGGGGCCGGATGGACGACGAGCCCGGCCGGCTTGTCGACGACAAGGAGATCGTCGTCCTCGTAGACGATCCGGAGCGGGATCGACGGGTCCGGTTCGAGGTGCTCCGGCGGTCGGACGGGCGGAACATCGAGCTCGACGACGGTTCCCGGCCGGAGGACGTCCCGGGCCCGGACTCGACGACCCTCGGCGGTCAGCCGACCCTCGGCGATGAGGCGCTGGACGTAGCTCCGCGAGAGGCCCGTCGCGTCGGCGACGAAGCGGTCGGCGCGGCGCGGCTCGCCGCCTTCGGGAACGACGAGGACGCGCCTCCCTGGCGCCGGTTCACGCACGGCGGTCCCGACCGAGCTCGGGCCGGACGGCAAGGACAACGAGCCCGAGGAGGGCGAAGCTGATCGCCGCGTCGGCGACGTTGAAGGTGTACCAGCGGACGTCGCCGATGCCGGCGTCGACGAAGTCGATGACGTAGCCGAGGCGGAGGCGATCGATGAGATTCCCGATGGCGCCGCCGAGGAGGAGACCGAGGGTGACGGTCAGGAGGAGGCTCGGGACGGCCCGGGCGTGGTAGGCGACGATGAGCCCGATGACACCCATGGAGACGACGGCGAGGATCTCGGCGTGGCCGCCGAAGAGCCCGAAGAGGCCGCCCGTGTTCCGGCCGTGGACGAGCCGGAGCCAGTCGCCCAGGACGGCGACGGACTCCCCGGGCGCGAGCTCGCCAGCGAGCCAGGCCTTCGTCAGCTGATCGGCGGCGACGACGGCGGCGGCGAGGCCGACGAAGAGCGGCCACCGCCACCCTGGTCGCGCCTCGATCGCCGACACCTCAGCCATCCGCCCGCCGGAGGGCAACGACGACCTCGCCGATGGTCAGCTCCACCGTACTTGCCGGAACCCCATCCGGCGGCGGGCTGCCGGCCCAGCGGACGGCGAGGGTCTCCTCGGCGAGATCGGGGAGGAACGGCTCGAGGGCCGTCGGGAGGGGGTGGAGCCAGACCTCGATGGGGTCGTCGAACTCGAGGTCCGCCGCCCGCCGGAGGTCGAAGATCGCCCTCGCCAGCTCGCGGGCGTCGCCCTCGAGGCGGAGCTCCGGGGTGAGCTCGGTGTCGATGGCGACGACAATCCCATCGTCGTGGGCGACGGCCCGACCCGGCCGCGGCGTCGCGACGATCTCGACCTCGTCGGGGGCGAGGATCACCCCGCCGAGCTCGACCGAGCCGTCGGGAGCGATCGTGAAGCGGCCCTCCTTGGCGGCGGCGACGATCTCCGGCACCCGCGGTCCGAGGCGGGGGCCGATCTTCGGCAGGAGCGGCCGGACCCGCCGCTCGACGAGGTCGTGCTCGTCGGCGATCCGCTCGATGGCCTTCACGTTCACCTCCTCGCGAACGAGGGCGAGGAGCTCCTCGAGGTGCGGGATCTCGCGATCCGGGAGGGCGAGCCAGAGGCGGGCGAGGGGCTGGCGGACCCGGATCCCGGCGCTGCCGCGCAGGGTTCGAGCCAGCTCGACGATCCGCCGGGCGAGGGTCATCGCGGCCTCGAGTCCCTCGTCGCGGTAGGCGGCGACCTCGGGCGTCGGCCAGCGGGTGAGATGGACGCTGTCGGGTCGGGAGGGGTCGACGGCGACGACGAGGTTCTGGTACATCGCCTCCGACAGGAAGGGGAGCATCGGGGCGATGACCCGGGCGGCGACGACGAGGGCTTCGTGGAGGGAGGCGAAGGCGGCGTTCCGGACGACCGGATCCGCGCGCCGCCGCATCCGGTCACGGCTGAGGCGGAGGTACCACGTCGAGAGCTCGTCGATGAACTCGGCGATGGCCCCGGCGGCCCGCATCGCGTCGTAGTCCCGGAGCCGGTCCTCGGCCGTGGCCGCCAGCCAGGCCGTTCGGGACAGGATCCAGCGGTCGAGGAGCGACCGCTCGGCGAGGGGTGGGGCTGGCTCGGCCGGGGTCCAGCCAGCGAGGCGGGCGTAGGTGACGAAGAAGGCGTAGGCGTTCCAGAGGACGAGGAGCTCCCGGCGCGCCTCATCGGCCGCGTGCCAGCCGAAGAGGATGTTCTCCTCGGGCCGCTGCTTGACGAAGAGCCAGCGCATGACGTCGACGCCCATCCGCTCGGCCGCCTCGTCGAACTCGATGGCGTTGCCCCAGCTCTTGTGCATCGGTCGGCCGTCCTCGCCGAGGAGGGTGGCGTAGCCGAAGATCGTCTTGAAGGGCGGCTCTCGACGGAGAACGGTGCCCATCGCCAGGAGGGCGTAGAACCAGTTCCGGAACTGGCCCGGGAAGCTCTCGGTGATGAAGTCGGCCGGATACCAGCGGCGCCAGTACTCGGGGTCGATCCGGTAGTGAAGGGTCGAGAAGGGGACGATGCCGGCGTCGAGCCACGGGTTCCCGACGTCGGGGATCCGGCCGACGGGGCGGCCACAGCCCGGACAAGCGATCTTGACGGCGTCGACCCAGGGTCGATGGGGCGTGTGGCCTTCGAAGGCCGCCCAGCCCTCGACGGCCCGCTGCCGGAGCTCGTCGCGACCGCCGATGACCTCGAAGGTCCCGCAGGCAGCGCAGTCGTAGATCGGGAGGGCGAGGCCCCAGTAGCGCTTCTTGCTGATCATCCAGTCCTGCATGTTCCGGAGCCAGTCGAGCTCGCGCTCGTAGCCGAAGCCCGGGATCCAGCGGATCTGGTCGACGACCTCCATAATCTGGTAGCGGAGGGACGCCTCGACCTGCTCCCGGGTGAGGGTCTCCCGGGGCTGGTCGTAGACGGGCCCCATGCTGATGTACCACTCGTCGACGAGCCGGAAGACGAGGGGCGTCCCGCAGCGCCAGCAATGGGGATAGCGGTGCCGGTAGGCCTCGAGACGGTAGAAGCGGCCGGTCTCCCGGAGCCGCTCGATGATCGGCTCGGTCACCTCCCGGACGTCGCGCCCGCTGAAGGGCCCGAAGCCGTCGATGAAGACCCCGAACTCGTCGAGGGGAGCGATCATCGGCAGCCCGAGCGCCTTGCCGAGGCCGTAGTCCTCGGCCCCGCAGCCGGGGGCGATGTGGACGATCCCCGTTCCCTCGTCCTCGCCGACCTCGTCCCAGGCGACGACCCGGTGCTCGGTACGCTCCCCCGGACTGGCCCCGGCGAAGGCCGCCTCGACCGCCGGCAGGTCGTCGAAGGGACCGGCGTAGCGCCAGCCAACGAGCTCGGCTCCCCGACGCTCCTCGAGAACCTCGAAGCGGTCGGTGAGGGCCCGCTCCAGGGTGCCCCGGGCGAGCCAGAGCCGTCGCTCCCCCTCCCGGACGAGGACATAGGGGAGGTCGGGGTGGACGGCGGCGGCCACATTCGCCGTCAGCGTCCAGGGCGTCGTCGTCCAGACGAGGAGGGCCTCCCCCGGCCGGTCGAGGAGGGGCAGGAGGATCGTCAGCCCCGGATCCTCCCGTTCCTGGTAGCCCTCGTTCATCTCCATCTGGCTGATGCCGGTCCCGCAGCGCGGGCACCAGGGCATCGTGTCGTGGCCCTTGTAGAGCCAGCCCTTCCGGTGGCACTCCTTGAGGAACCACCAGATGAGGTCGTTGTTCTCGTTGCTGAAGGTGAAGTAGCTGCCCCCGAGTTCCGGCATCCCGAGCCGACCGACGATCATCTCGACGCTGTCGGTGACGGGACCCTGGGGCCCCTCGACGGTGATGACCCGCGACGGATCTTCGGCGAGGAGGTCGCGGAGCCGGCGAAGCTCGTCGGGATCGTTCCAGTCCATCCAGTAGCCGAGCCGGATGCTCTGCTCCGTCTGGCGGGCGGCGTAGGTGAGAACCCGCTGCTTGCAGAGGGAGACGAACTCGGCGATCCCGAAGGCCTCGATGTCCCGCTTCGAGGTGAAGCCGAGCTCGCGTTCGACGTTCACTTCGACCCAAAGGCCCTGGCAGTCGAAGCCGTTCTGCCAGCGCTCGGCATGGCCGAGCATGGCCCGGAAGCGCTGGAAGAGGTCCTTGTACGTTCGGCCCCAGGCGTGGTGAACGCCCATCGGGTTGTTGGCCGTGATCGGCCCGTCGAGGAAGCTCCAGCGCGGGCCGTCGGCGTTCTGGCGCCGAAGGCGCTCGAAGGTCTTCCGCTCCCGCCAGAGGGCGAGGATCTCGTGCTCCTGGCCGATGAGATCGGGCTTGCTCGGTACGGGTCGAAACACGGCTTCCTTTCAGACGAGGACGGATGGCGGCCCGCCGCCCGAGCGGGCGAGGGCACCGGGCACCGAATGAGCCGGCGGACGGTTTCCCGGCGAAGCGAGCCGCCGGGGCTCGATCGCCGGCAGCCAGTATCCTACCCGCGATGCACGACCCAGCGTCGCCTCGTCGGCCCACGCCCTCTGCCTTCGCCGCCGCCGTCCTGTCCCTCCTCTTTCCCGGCCTCGGCCACCTCTACGCCGGGGCCCCGGCGCGAGCCCTCGGCTTCGCGACTCCTCCGCTCCTCGCTCTCGCCCTCGCGGCCGGGATCGTTCTCCGCCTCGACCGCTTCGCCCTCCTCGGGGTCCTTCTCCAACCGAACGTCCTGGTCGGGATCTTCGTCGTCAACCTCGCCATCCTCGTCTACCGCGCCGTCGCCGCCGTCGACGCCTGGCGGGTGGCCACCTACCTGAACGCCGCCCGGCTGGCAGGGGATGGCCGCTACGGGCCGCCCCGGGTCCGCGTCGGGGCCGCTTCTCTCACCGGCCTCCTCGCCACCCTCGCCGTCATGGCCGGCCTCCACGCCGCCATCGCCCGCTACGACCTCCAGGCGATGGATCTCGTGAACTGCGTCTTCGACGAGACCGGGACGGCGACCTGCGAGGCCCCGGAGCCGTCGCCGTCACCCGGTGCGACGGCCCCCACCGAGAGCCCGTCGGCGTCAGCGTCGAGCTCGGTCGGCTCGCCCCTCCCCTCGCCCACGCCGCTCCCGCCTTGGGACGGCAAGGAACGACTGAACATCCTCCTCATCGGCTCCGACGAACAGGGCGGCGGCCACAACACCGACACCCTCATCGTCGCCTCCATCGACCCGCCGACCGGTCAGGTCGCCCTCTTCAGCCTTCCCCGTGACACCGTCGACGTGCCCGTCCCGGCCGGACCCGCCCGGGCCCTCTGGGGGAGCGTCTACCGCTCGAAGATCAACTCCTGGTTCGTCAACAACCGGCACCGGGCCGACCTCTGGCCCGGCACGGACCGGACTCGCGGCTACAACGCCTTGAAGGCGATCCTCGGCGAGCTCTACGGCCTCGACATCCGGTGGTACGTCGAGGTGAACTTCGACGGCTTCGAGCGGGTCATCGACGCCCTCGGCGGGGTGACGATCAACGTCCAGCTGCCCGTCGTCGACGACCGCTATCCGGGGCCTGACGGTCGGCTCTGGCGGGTCTACATCCCGGCCGGCGTCCAGCACATGACGGGGGCCGAGGCCCTCATCTACGCCCGCTCCCGCCACGGCTCGTCCGACTTCGACCGCGGCCAGCGACAGCAGCGGGTCCTCCTCTCCCTCCGCCAGCAAACGGACATCGGCGCCCTCCTCCCCCGCCTCGACGAGCTCGTCGACGCCCTCAAGTCCGCCGTCCGGACCGACATCCCGGTCGGCGAGATCCCGAAGCTCCTCTCCCTCGCCGAGCAGATCAACACCCGCTCGATCCGCTCGTACGTTTTCGCCCCGCCGCTCTTCGCCCGTGAGATCCTGTCCGGCGACCCGCGGGGCTACGTCGTCATCCCGAACGTGAGCCGCATCCGGGCCGCCGTTCGAAACGCCTTCACCGCCGATCCGACCGCCGAAGCACGCCGAGAGGCGATCGCCGAAGAGGGCGCGACCGTCTGGGTCCTCAACGGCTCCGGCCTGGCCGGCCAGGCGAGCGATCTCGCCCACTACCTCGAGTCCTGGGGGATGACGGCCTCGGCCCCGAACCAGCGGCCGGAGCGCCGACCGAGCCGGACCCAGCTCCTCGCCTACAACGGCGCCGAGGTCCGCTTCCCGACGACGGCCGCCCTCCTGGCCCAGGTCCTCGGCGTCGAGCCGGCCCCGGTCCAGGACCCGACGGCCCGCGCCGACTTCGTCGTCGTCACGGCCCCCTCGACGCCGACCCTCACGCCGCCGCCGGCGCCGTAACCGAGCCCGGGTCAGCGGCTCGTCACCGGCGGCCTCGCAGGCCGTCGCCAGGGTCGACGAGCGTCGCCGAGCGGCCGCCGAGCGGCCGCCGAGCTTCGGGAACCTTCGGCTGTCACCCCCGCCGACCGACCCGCCGGTCAGTCCTTCGGGATCGGCGTCAGCCAGTGGCGGTACTCGGGCAGCCGACCCCGGACGGCGTCGAAGTAGCGGCTCCGGATGGCGGACGAGATCGGGCCCACCTCGCCCGAGCCGACCTTCCGGTGGTCGATCTCGATGACCGGCGAGACCTGGACACCCGTCCCGCAGAGGAAGACCTCGTCGGCGACGTAGAGCTCGGAACGGTCGATGGTCCGGACCTCGACCGGGATCTTCTCGTCCCGGGCGAGCTCCATGATCGCCCGCCGGGTGATCCCCTCGAGGATGTCATCCGAAACGGGCGGCGTCAGGAGGACACCGTCGCGGACGACGAAGAGGTTCGCCGCCGAGGCCTCGGACGCGTGCCCGTCGGGGGTCAGGACGAGGGCTTCGTCGAAGCCGTTCAGCTCCGCCTCGGACTTCTGGAAGGCCATGTTCACGTAGCCGCCGACGATCTTGCCCCGTGCCGGGAGGGCCTCGTCGGCGTTCCGTCGCCAGGACGAGGTCATGAGCCGAACCCCGTGCTCGGTGTCGATGTAGTTGCCGAAGGGGAGGCTGAGGATGGCGAGCTGATGCTCGAGGTGGTGGAGCCGGACGCCGATGGCCCGGGTCGACTTGTAGAAGGAGGGTCGGATGTAGACGTCCTCCCGGAAGCCGTTCCGACGGACGGTCTCGACGACGAGGGCGACGAGCTCGTCGACCGAGGGGATCGGCTCCATGAGCATGATCCGGCAGGAGCGCCGGATCCGCTCGATGTGCTCGCGGACGAAGAGCCCGTAGAGCTGCTCGTGCTCGGGGTTCCAGTAGGCGCGGATCCCCTCGAAGACCGCCGTGCCATACATGAAGGCGTGGGTCATGATGCTGACCCGGGCATCGCGGAGGGGGACGAACTCGCCCTCGAAGTAGCAGATGAGACTGTCCAGATCGGCCGGGGCGCCGGCGGGGCGGGTCGCCGGGGCGGAGGTCGCGGACGGCTTCTCGGTGAGCATGCTCGGCGACTCCTGCGCTGCGAAATCGGTGGAACGCTGCCCCAAGGATACCAGCGTCGCCACGGGTCTCGGCCCCTTCGCGGCCTGCCAGCCAGCCTCCTCAGCCTCCGCTGACGACGGCGAGGACGAGGCCGAGATAGGCCGCGTAAACGAGGCCCCCGACGAGGAGGCGCCGGCCGTGGAGGTGGGCTCGACGGAAAACACCGAAGATGAGCCAGCTCGAGAGAAAGGCCATCCCGGCCGAGGCGAAGGCGAGGCCGGACTCGTCGCTCAGGGCCCAGGTCGAGGAGGCGAAGACGATGGCGATGACCGTCGGGATCGTCGCCTGGAAGACCATGGCCCCGGTGATGTTCCCGAGGGCGAGGGTGTCCTTGCCAGCCCGGACCCAGAGGACGCTGTTGAACTTCTCGGGCAACTCGGTGGCGATGGGGGCGATGACGAGGGCGAGGATCGTCTCGGGCACGGCGACGGCGCGGGCGATTCCCTCGACGGCGTCGACGAAGAGGACGGCGCCGCCGACGATGGAACCGAGCGCCACGAGAACCTGGAGCGTCACGATCCGGAGCCGCGGCACGTGGGGATTCTGGCGGTGGCCGCGCCGGTCGAGACGATGGAGCCGGAGGGGCGCGAGCCCCTCGCCCTCGATGCGCTCCTCTGCTTCGAGGTGCTCCTTGACGTACCAGGCATAGATGCCGAGCAGGAGGGCGGCGACGCCGAGACGGAGCGCGAAGAGGTCGCCCGGGACGAGGGCGGAGCCGATGGCCAGCGCGTAGGCGATGCCGAAGACGCGGAGGTCGTGCCCGAGGACATCCTGGGCGACGATCATCCGATCACCGCTCGCCCGCGAGCGGCCAGCGACGACGACGGCCAGTCCTGTCACGAACATCGCCAGGGTGGCGAGCATGAACGGGGCTCCCAGGATCGCCCCGACCCCGATCTCCTCCGCCGCCGCACCACCGCCGAAGAGGATCGCCACGGTCGGGATCATCGTCTCCGGGAGTGCCGTCCCGACGGCGGCGAGGACCGAACCGACGGCTCCCTCGGCGAGGTCGAGCTTGTGGCCGAACCACTCGATGCCGTTCGTGAAGAGCTCGGCCCCGACGAGGATGACGACGAACGCGACGAGAAGGGCGACGAGGTCGAGGAGCCCGTTCGTCATGCCTCGATCGCTCCGCCGAGGACGATGCTCGCCCCGATGACGACGAGGACAGCGAGAGAGATCCCGACCATCCCCCACTCCTGGCTCCGGACGTAGCCGACGAGGGATGCCACGACCCGGCCCGCCGGCGTCGCCATGGCCGCGAGGAGCCCGAGCCAGAGAAACCCGCTCGGCCGAAGGGCCGCCACATCGTTCACGAGGTGGGCCGGGTCGAGGCCGGGGTAGGTCGGATCGAGGGGCGACCCACCGGCGCCGAGCATGAGGACGACGCCGATCCCAAGGAGGACGACGCTGGCGTATGTTCCCACGCTCAGGAGCCGGCCGACCGTGCGCTCGAGGTCGTCCATTGCTCCCTCCGGTGGGGACCCGTTAGAGCCCGACGACCCGGCGACCCATCTGGATCGCCGTGTAGCCGAGGACGAGGACGAAGAGAAGCCGGAGCGTTCCGAGGCGGAGCCGATGGGCCGCCCGCGAGCCGATGGAGGCACCGAGGAAGACGCCGATCGCCGTCGGGCCGGCGACGAGCGGATCGATCCCGCCGCGGGCGAGGTAGACGACGGCGCCGGCGGTCGCCGTCACCCCGATCATGAGGTTGCTCGTGGCCGTCGCCACCCGGAGCGGGACGCCCATGACGAGGTGCATGACGGGCACCTTCACGAGCCCGCCGCCGACGCCGAGGAGGGCGGCCATGACCCCGGCGAAGAGGCTGCCGACGATCCCAGCCGGCAGGCGGCGGACGACGTAGCCCGGTCCGTTCAGGCCCGCCCGGAAGGTGGCGCTCCCGGGTGGGTCCTCCTCGACCGGTTCGGCCCCGGTCGCTTCGGCGGCTCGACGGCGGACCATCGACCAGGCCGTGTAGACGAGGAGGGCGGTGAAGAGGGCCGCGATGACCCGCTCCTCGACGAGGAAGGCGACGAGCCCGCCGACGAAGGCCCCGATGGCGGTGAAGAGCTCGAGGGTCATCCCGAGGCGGAGGTTCGCGACGTGGCGCTCGAGGTAGACCGAGGCCGCCGCGCTGCTCGTGACGATGACCGAGACGAGGCTCACCCCGACCGCCTCGCGGACCGGGAGACCGAAGCCGAGGGTGAGGAGGGGGACGATGAGGATGCCGCCCCCGAGGCCGAGGAGGGCGCCGAAGAGGCCGGCTGCCACCCCGCCGGCGATCATGACGAGGCCGACGATCATCGGGCCCGAGAGGCGGCGTTGTCGGCGGCGGGCTCGAGCGGGCCCTTCAGTTCGCCTGCGGGCGCCTTCGCTCGGGGCGCAACCGGAGCGCCGTCCTGCCGGATCGCCCTGGCGTCGGCGGCCTCGGCTTCCTCCGCGGCGGCCACCTCAGGCGCGGAGATGCTGCGGAGCGAAGGGGAGGAGGGCGACGTGACGGGCCCGCTTCAGGGCGACGGCGAGCTCCCGCTGGTGCTTCGCGCAGGTGCCGGTCTTGCGGCGCGGCTCGATCTTCGCTCGCTCGGAGAGGTAGCGGCGGAGGCGGTTGACCTCCTTGTAGTCGATGTGCGGGGAGCGGTCGGCGCAGAAGGCACAGACCTTCCGGCGGCGCCGGTCCCGGTAATAGTCCTCACGCTTCTTCGCTTTCGAAGTCATCCTTCGTCGGCTCTCCCTTTGACGTCTTCCGCGCCACACCCTGGCGCGGGTCGGGTTCGGTTAGAAGGGCAGGTCGTCGAGGTCCGAAGCCTCGTCGAGGGATCCGGCTGGCGGGGGTGCCCCAGGCTCAGCCACCCGAGGCGCCGGTGCGGCGCCCTCGGCGTCCTCTCGAGGTCGAGGATCGAGGGGCGTGACAGTGCTGGCGACGAGCTCCGTCGTCGTCCGCTTCGTCCCGTCCTGGGCTTCCCACTGGCGGGTCTGGAGACGACCCTCGACGTAGACCTTGCGGCCCTTTCGGAGATACTCGGCCGTCCGCTCGGCGAGCTGCCCCCAGCAGACGACCCGGAACCACTCGGTCTCTTCCTGCCACTCGCCGTTCTGGTCCCGGTAGTTCCGGTTGACGGCGACGGTGAACTGGGTGACCGGCTGGCCGCTCGGCGTGTAGCGCATCTCGGGGTCGCGTCCGAGGTTGCCGATGATCATCGCCTTGTTGAGCGACACAGCCCTGCCTCCCTACTCGATGGCAGCCGGAGCGGCTTCGCTCTCGGACTCGTCGATGAGCTCGATCTCCTCTTCCTCCTCCGGCGGCGGCGCCGGGACGACAGCCTCCTCTTCCTCGACGGGACCGGCTGCCGCCGCCTTGCGCGCTGGTCGGACGGGCCGCTCGACCCGGGTGACGAGGTGCCGCAGGAGCTCCTCGGTGATGAGGAGACTCCGCTCGAGCTCCACGATCGAGCTCGGCGGGGCGTCGAAGAGGACGATGTGGTACGAGCCTTCCCGGCAGTGCTGGATGGGATAGGCGAGGCGGCGGCGGCCCCAGGGGGCAACCTTGACGATCTGCCCACCGGCCTCGCTGACCTGGCGGCTGAGGCGCTCGATGACCGCGTTCAGGCGGTCGTCCGGCACGTCGGGCCGGAAAACGAGCATGCATTCATAGCGGCGCATCGGCCGAAACTGCTCCTTCCTCTGGGTTTGCCCTGCTGGTCGAGGCTCCTCGAAGCCCTCGCCGCAGAGCCGAAAGGGACGGCGGCCAGTGTAACACGTCACCAGCCCGTTGCCGGAGCCGTGTCACCGGTTGCCCGAGCCGTGAGTCGAGCGATCCCGTCTCCCGGCCCGAGCGAGGTATTCTTTCACGAACGCGCGCGCCTGCGGCCATGTCCACCCTCATCGGAGTCCCAGTGCCACCAACCCCCATCCTCCTCGTCGAGGCGGAGCCCGAAGCCGGTGCCGCCATCGAGGCCGCTCTCGCCGCCGCCGGCCATCCCGTCAGCCGCGTCTCGACCGCCGCCGACGCCCTTCGCGCCGCGGCCGGGGCCGGGCTCGTCGTCATCGACATCCTGCCCGAGGGCGAGTCGGCCGTCGAGCTCTGCCGCGACATCCGCCGGACGCCGGCTCTGGCGGCCGTGGCCGTCATGTGCGTCGCCCAGACCGACGACGTCGAGGAGCGAATCCGCTTCCTCGAGGCCGGCGCCGACGACGTCGTCGTCCGCGGCTTCGACGCTCGAGAGCTCGAGGCCCGGGTCGACGCGCTCATCCTCCGCTTCCAGCGCTCCCGGCGCCCGGAGGCGCTCGCTGGCGTCGCCACCGATCGACCCGAACGCCGGGTGGTCGTCGTCTACAGCCCGAAGGGTGGTGTCGGGACGACGACGATTGCGACGAACATCGCGGTCGCCATGGCGGCCAAGACGCCCGATCGGGTCTGCATCGTCGACCTCGCCCTCCAGTTCGGCCAGGTTGCGACCCACCTGAACCTCGAGCCCCGCCAAACCCTCGCCGACCTCGCCCGTGACGAGCCCGCCCTCTCCGAGCCCGAGCTGCTGCGGACGTACGCCCTTCGTCACGACAGCGGCTGCCACGTCCTCGCCGCCCCCCTCGCGCCAGAGCTCGCCGACGGGGTGACGGCCGAGCACGTCCATCGGCTCCTGGCGACGGCCCTCGGCACCTACGAACGCCTCGTCGTCGATGCCGGCTCGCGCCTCGACGAGCGCGTCCTCGCCGCCTTCGAGCGTGCTTCGGGCGTCGTCCTCCCGATCAGCCCGGAGATTCCCGCCGTGAAGGCACTCCACGCCTTCATGGAGTACCTGAACGAGTCGGGCGCCGGAGCGGGTCAGACGACCTTCGTCCTCAACCGGATCTTTGCCCGCGACATCCTCCGGCCCCGGGATATCGAGGCCGCCGTCGGCGCCCGAATCGAGGTCGAACTGCCCTACGACCCCTTCCTCTATCTGAAGGCCGTGAACGAGGGGGAACCGGTCGTCCGCGGCGCGCCGCGCTCGGCATCAGCGGCGGCCCTGACTCGGCTCGCCGAGCGGGTTT
>JBHORA010000208.1:0-13580 GCA_042408535.1 Chloroflexota bacterium
TCCCGAAGCTGACCGGGAAGATGTACAGCGAGCGCCTCGGTCGGCTCCACTTCTGGGGGATGTTCCTCGGCTTCAACGCCACCTTCCTGCCGATGTTCTGGGTCGGTCTCGAGGGAATGAACCGGCGGATCGCCCACTACCCGGTCGATCTCCAACCCCTCAACATCGCCATCAGCCTCGCCGCCTTCGTCCTCGGCGCGTCCTTCGTCCCCTTCGTTGTGAACGTCGTCTGGAGTCTCCTCCGGCGTCCGGCCGTGGTCGCCGGACCGAACCCGTGGGGCGCCCGGACCCTCGAGTGGCAGACGAGCTCGCCTCCACCGATCGAGAACTTCCCCGTCATCCCGCGGGTCGTCGGCTGGCCGTACGGCTACGGGATGCCCGATGCGGTCCACGCCGTCGTCGATGCGGAGGCGTCCGGAGCCGGCGCTCCCGAGGAGCTCGGGCCGCACCCCATGGGCGGACCCGGCCCGCTTCCACCCCTCGCCCCGGAGGGTGCCCGATGAGCGGCGACCTCGTCGGCTTCGTCCGCTCGGGCGAGCTGGCTGCCCGCCACCTTGGCGGTGTCGCGGTCGAGCCCGGTGGACGGTCGCCGATCCCGCCGGACGAGGCCGCTGCCGCCCACCTGGTCGTCGAGGAGGCCGAGGATCGGCTGTCGCTGAACCGTTTCGGTCTTCGGCTCTTCATCGCCTCCGAGTCGATGCTCTTCGCCGCCCTCGTCGCCGCCCGCTTCTACCTCGCCGGCCTCGAGCGGCCCGAGGGGGTGAACCTCGTCCTCGGAGTCGTCCTGACGGCGATCCTCCTCGCCTCCTCCTGGCTCGGCTACCGGGCCCTGGCCGCGATCCGCCGCGGCGACCGGGGTGCCGCGGCCCGTCGGCTGACCGCGGCCGTCCTCCTCGGCCTCGCCTTCCTCGTCGGCGTCGGCGTCGAGTGGGCGACGGCCGAGTTCTCGATCGGCACGGCCTACGGAACGGCCTTCTTCGCCACGACCGGCCTCCATGCCGCGCACCTCGCCTCGGGGATCGTCGTCCTGGCTGCCATCGTGAACTTGCTGCGGCTCGGCCACTTCGATGCCGACTCCCACTGGGGCGTCACCGCCGGGGTCACCTACTGGACGTTCGTCGACGCGGTCTGGGTCCTCGCCGTCTTCCCGAGCCTCTATCTGCTTTGACGGAGGGCGAGCTCTGATGGAGGATCGACCGCCGATCGAGGACCGACCGATGGCGCGGCTCGCCGGCCGGCTCGGGGACCGGCGGGCCCTCGGCCCGGTCCTCCGGCGCCTCCTAGCCGCGACCGCCGGTGGTCTCGGCGTCGGGTTCATCCTGAGCCTCGCCTGGATCGCTGGAACGGGCGGTTTCGACCGGCGCGGTCCGGAGGTCGTCCTCGTCGCCATCCCGGCCGGCACCGCCGAGCGGATCGCCCGGGGCGAGTCGACGAGCCCGATCCCGGCGAACCTCCGTCTCCGGTCCGGCGACACCCTCGTCGTCCGGAACGACGACACCGTCGGCCATGCCTTTGGCGGCTACACGATCGCCCCCGGGACGATCCTCTCGCTGTCGATCGAGCCGGCCGACCGGGGACGCTTCGTCTGCAGCTTCCACCCGTCGGGGACCCTTGCCCTCGACGTCAGCGAGCCGCCGAGCCCTGGCGGGATCGCCCTCACGAGCCTCCTCATTGGGCTCCCCCTCGGGCTCCTCCTCGGTGCTCTCTCGATCCTCGTCGGGCGCCTCGAGCCCTCCGGCGAAGGCGGGCAGCGAAGCCCGATCGGAGCCCTCGGATGAGCTCGCCGCCGATGGCCGCCGATCTCGGCGGGGCGTGGACGACGGTCCTCGACATCCTCTCCTCCTTCGTCATGCCCGACTGGGCGAGCGTCGTCTCGGGACTCCTGCCCATCGGTCTGGCTCTCCTCGTCGTCCTCGGCGCTGCTCTCCTCGCTCGGGCCTGGTTCCGGGCCTGGCGGGAGGATCCAGCGCGGCTCGCTCGTCGTCGACGCCGATCCATTCGGGCTGCGAGCCGACCGCCGAGCCCGGCCGCGGCCATCGGCCGCTGGCTCCTCCTCCTGCCCCTCGGCGCCCTCGTCGCCGGCGCCGGGCTCCTCGACCGCTCGCTCCACCCGAGCGGCAACCTCGTCCTCCTCCTGGCCGGTCTCGCCATCGGCCTTCTCGGCGTCGGACTTAGCGTCCGGGCGAGCGAGGGCTTCGCGGAAGGGCGAGGGGCGGCGACCACCTCGAAGGGTCCAGGGCTCGCAGCCCGGCTGGCGGCGACCCGGGCGTCGTTCGGGCGCCTCCCGCGTCCCCTTCGCCGCCTCCCGCCTCTCGCCGTCGCCGCCATCGTCGTCGTCTGCGGCCTCCTCTTCGTCCCGGCGCCGACGGAGGCTACGGGACGGCCGGTGGCGAACCTGCCGCTCCTCCTGGCGGGCCTCGCCCTCGGGCTCGCCGTCGTGGCCCAAGCGGTCCGCGACTGGGAGCGGTTCGATCCTCGTAGCTGATGAGCGCGATTGGGTGCTTGGCCTCGCCCCCCGAGCCGGCAACGGGCTCCGCCACTGGGAGAGGAGCGGGCGGCGAACGAGAACGGCCCGCCGGAGGGCGGGCCGTGGCGACGATACCGATGGTGGAGATGGGGGAGAGTCGAACTCCCCGTCCAGAGCCCTTCGCCAGGGACCAGCTACGAGCGTGTCCGGTGATTTCGCGTCGATCGGTTGGCCGGCCACCGGCAGCCTGCCGGCCGATCCAGCCACGTGCCCCGAAACTGGGCTTGGCTCCGGCCTACGCGGCGCTCGGCCGGGCTGCAGCCCCGCTCGATGACGCTTCCACGACCCGCGGGGCGGAGGTCGCTTCCACGCTCACCTAGGCGGCCTTAGGCCGCGAGGGCGAGAGCAGACTGGCGGTTGCCAGTTACTTCGGTTTGCCGCCTGTTTTACGAGGCCTGACGGCACCTCGGCTCGCGTTCCCTGACAGCCAGACCCTGTCGAGACCACGCATCCCCAGGGCCGAACGCCAGAACGGGCGTTCGACGCCATTCTAGCGGATCGGCGTCGGCCGGCCAAGACCCTCGTGTCGGGCCCGCGACGGGCTCCCCCACCTCAGCCCCGGCGCGCCTCGGCCAGCTCGCGTTCGATCTCCCGTCGAGCGTCGCGCTCTGCGATCGCCCGCCGCCGGTCGTGCTGGCGCCGTCCCCGGGCCAGGCCCAGCTCGACCTTCGCCAGCCCTCGCTCCGTCAGGTAGAGGCGGAGGGGGACGAGGGTGAGCCCTTTCGTCGCCGTTCGGCCGAGGAGGGCGTCGATCTCGGCCCGGTGGAGGAGGAGCTTTCGGTCCCGCCTCGGCTCGTGGGCGAAGCGAGCGGCGCCGGGCCAGGGCCCGATGTGGGCCCCGACGAGCCAGGCCTCGCCGCGCTCGATCCGGGCGTAGGCGTCGGCGAGGTTGACCCGCCCCGCCCGGATCGACTTGATCTCGCTCCCGGTGAGGACGAGGCCGGCCTCGACGGTGTCCTCGATGTCGTAGTCGTGGCGTGCCTTCCGGTTGACGGCGATCGTCTGCGCCGCGGATGGCCGCCCGGTGGGCGCGGATGGCCGCCCGGTTGGCGCAGGAGATCTCGAGCGTGCCGTTTTCGTCATCGGCCCGTGCAGCGACGAGGGAGCCCGTCGCCCGAACGCACGAACGCCGGCCCGCTGAGGGACCGGCGTTCGTGCTCCGTTCCACCTGCAGGGGCGTCGCCTAGGCGTCGAGCTCCTGCGAGGTGGTGCGGCGACTCGGACAATCGGTCACTGCACATCACCTCCTTTCGTTCGAGCGAACCCTACTCGATCGGGGCCGAATGCGCAAGCCGGCCGCCCGATCGCCCGCGAACCGGTCCGAGCACCCTCGTCCACCTCATGCCGCCCGCCGCAGAAGCCGCGGTTGCGACGTCGCGTCGCCGAGGAGTTCCAGGGCCTTGTCGAGGGTCGGGTCGTCGGTGGGGCTCGAGGGCGTCGCCTCGACGATGACGTCGGGCGTGAGGCCGCTGCCGTGGATCCAGCGCTTCTTCGGTGTCAGCCACTTGGCGACGGTGAGACGGAATCCGCCGGCATCGTCGGAGAGGAGCGACCACTGCTGAACCGTGCCCTTCCCGAAGGTCTGCTGGCCGACGAGCGTCGCTCGACCCGTGTCCTGGAGCGCCCCAGCGAGGATCTCCCCGGCCGAGGCCGTTCCCCGGTCGACGAGGGCGACGACGCGGATCGAGGGATCGGTCGCCAGGCCGCCTGGCTTCGCCTCGGTCGCGATCTGGTTGCCGCGGGCATCCTCCTGCCAGAAGATCGGCCCCGAGCCGATGAACTCGCTGGCGATGTCCCGGGCGGCCGTCGTGTAGCCACCGGGGTTGCCGCGCAGATCGAGAACGAGCTTCTTCACCCCGGCTGTGACGAAGCGCTCAAGGGCGGCGTGGAACTGCTCGGCGCTGTTGCTCGAGAAGGCGGTCAGCCGGATGTAGCCGATCGTACCGCCGGCGAGCTCGCGGACGACGACCTCTCGCTGAACGATGACGTCGCGGACGATCGAGACGTCGCGCCGGGCACCGCCCCGTTCGATGGTGAGGACGACCTCGGTCCCCTTCTTGCCGCGGATCCGGTCGCGGGCTTCGTCGATGGTCAGACCGTCGAGGGTCCGGCCGTCGACGGCGACGACGACGTCGCCGGGCAGCAGGCCTGCCTTCTCGGCCGGAGAGTCGGCGAGGGGAGCGACGATGACGAGCCGGCAGTCGGAGCCCAGGCTGACGCAACTGCTCGTCTGGCCCGCCGAATCGATCGTTCCGATCTCGGCCCCGATCCCCTCGAACTGGCCCGCCAGATCCTGGAGGCTCCGCTGGTATTCCTCGGACGTGAGGTACGAGGAATAGGGGTCGCCGAGGGCCTCGAACATGCCCTTGATGGCGCCCTCGACGAGTTTCTTGCGGTCGACCTCGCCGCCCGCGTACTGCTCGGTGACGGCCCGGTAGGCCTCCCAGAAGGGAGCGAAGAGCTCCTCCTCGGGCGGCGTGCCCGGCGTCGTCGCCAGCTGACGACCGAGGGAGAGGCCCGACAGGAAGAGGGCGGCACCGGCGAGGATGGCGACGACGACGACGGCGAGGGCGAGAAGCGGCCCCGAGGAACGCAGGCGGGTCGGCGGCTGCTGGAAGCCGGGGGTCCTCGTCTCGGCCGGCATCGTCGCGCCGCTCGTGGCGTCGGGAGGTGTCGGTGTCGGTGGCGGTGGCGGGCTCGCCTCGTCCGGTGTCGGGGCGGGCTCGGGGGTCTGGAAGGCTGTCATCGTCTCACACCACTGGCGCTCGGGAGCGGGCCGCGTCGGGGACGCGCGGTCGCTTTCGCTCGATCCTACGCCGATCCGATGGACCGTGGATCCGTTGCCTCGTCTCGCCCGTGGCCCCGAGGCGCAGCCCGGCTTCAGCGAAGGAGGTAGGTCCGCACGGAGATCCAGGAACCCACGACCCCGAGTCCGAGCCCAGCGCCGAGGACGACGAGGCTGACGTCGCGGGCCAGACTGCCGAGCTGGAGCGGGAGGATCCGGAAGAAGTCGAACAAGAAGCGGCCGATCGGTTCGGCGGCGAGGCCGAGGAGGCCAAGGGTGACGAGGGAGCCGAGGAGACCGACGAGGGCGCCCTCGAAGACGAAGGGCCAGCGGATGAAGGCGTCGGACGCGCCGACGAGGCGCATGATCTCGATCTCGTCGGCTCGGGCGAGGACGGCGAGGCGGATCGTGTTGACGACGATGAAGAGGACGATGAGCCCGACGGCGACGAGAACGACGGCTCCGGCCGTTCGGAGGACGCCCGTCACTGTCAGGACGCGATCGACGAGGTTCCCGATGTCGATGACCGATTCGACGATCGCCTCGGCCCGGAGTGCATCGGTGATCTCGCCGGCCGCCCGAGGGTCAGCGAGCTTCACCTCGAGGCTCGCTCGGAGGGGGTTCGCGTCGAGGTAGCGGGTCAGGTCCTCCTGCCCCTGGGCGGCCAGGCGCTCGCGGAATCGGGCGAGGGCCTCGTCCTTCGAGACGTAGTCGACGGAGCGGACGCCGGGTTCGGCGAGGAGTCGGCGCCGGAGGGCGTCGACCTCGGCGGCTGGGGCATCGTCGCGGAGGTCGGCGACGACCTCGACCTTCTGCTCGACGAACTCGAGGCTGGCGAGGAGGCCCGCCTGGAGGATCCAGAAGCCGGCCAAGAGGACGAGCATGAGGACCATCGTCGCCGTCGCGGCGAGGCTCATGAGGGCGTTCCGCCAGAACCCCTGCCAGGCTCGACGGAGGCTGAAGGCGAGGAAGCGGAGCACGACCGTCGACCTCTCAGTCGTCGTGGTGGTAGGCGCCGCGCGGCTCGTCGCGGACGATCCGTCCCTCCTCGAGGGCGACGACCCGTCGCCGGAGGGCCGTCACGACCTCGGCGTTGTGGGTCGCCATGAGGACGGTCACTCCGAGCTCGTTGATCCGGAGGAGGAGCTGGATGATCTCCCAGGCGATGAGCGGGTCGAGGTTGCCGGTCGGCTCATCGGCGATGATGAGCCGCGGATCGTGGACGAGGGCACGGGCGATGGCAGTCCGCTGCTGCTCGCCGCCCGAGAGCTGGCTCGGCAGCTGGTCGGCCTGGCTCGTCAGGCCGACGAGGGCGAGGACCCGATCGACGGCCGGCCGGATGCGGCGGCCCGGGGTCCCGGTCACCTCGAGGGCGAAGGCGACGTTCTCGCGGACCGTCTTGCGGGGCAGGAGCTTGAAGTCCTGGAAGACGATCCCGATCCGCCGGCGGAGCTTCGGCACGTCGCGGCGGGGGAGACGAGCGACATCGAGCCCGTCGACGAGGACGCTGCCGTGGGTCGGCAGCTCGTCGCGGATGAGGAGCTTGATGAGCGTGCTCTTCCCCGCCCCGGACGGACCGACGAGGAAGACGAAGTCGCCCTCGGGGATCGTCAGCTCGACGTCCCGAAGGGCGGTCCGCCCGTTCGGGTACGTCTTCGTCACGTCGCGGAAGCGAACGACCGCCGGCCGTTCCTCGGTCGGGGGCGAGGCCCTCGCGAGGAGGCGATCCTTCAGGGAGCGAACGCCGCCCCCGGGGCTGATGGTCATCGTCATCAAAGGCTCCGCGGATCGAGGGGTCCGCCAGCGGCGACACCGGCCGGGCGAGCTCCGTCCGCGGGCACGGCGTCGGGAGCCACGTCGCTCCGAGGCTACCATCCTCGGCTCCAGGGGACAACGCCACCAGGGGCCCCGCGACCCTCGCACCCGCGGGGGACGCCGAGCCCTA
Organism: Chloroflexota bacterium; assembly: GCA_042408535.1. Taxonomy (GTDB): domain Bacteria; phylum Chloroflexota; class Limnocylindria; order Limnocylindrales; family CSP1-4; genus BPIH01. The sequence goes on from JBHORA010000208.1 coordinate 7,258, forward strand.
CACTGTGGCCATCGCCCGACCCCGGGCGGCCGAGGCGCCGCGAACCCGTCGAACCGAGCGGAGGGAACCGTGGAGACTCTGACGATCGAGAGCGACGAGCTCGAGGTCGTCGTGCTCCCGGGCCAGGGCGCCCGCCTCCACCGCCTCCGAGCCTTCGGTCACGATCTCCTGCGGACCCCCGCCGACCCCGCCATCCACGAGAACGACCCCTTCTTCTGGGGCGCCTACGTCATGGCGCCCTGGTGCAACCGGCTCGAGGCGACCCCGGTCCGGGTCGCGGGCCGGACGATCGACCTGCCGGCCAACTTCCCCGACGGCTCGGCCATTCATGGCCAGCTCGTCCTGGCGCCCTGGGTCGTCGAAGGGGAGGGCCGGCTGCGGGTCGAGGGGGGCGGTGCCGGGTGGCCGTGGTCGTACGAGGCGACCCTTGACCTCGTTGTCGCCGGGCCTCGCCTCCGGATCGTCCTCGAGCTGAGGAACCTGAGCGACGACCCGATGCCGGCCGGGCTCGGCCTTCATCCCTGGTTCGTCGAGCCGGTCCTCGTCGCCGTCCATGCTGACCGTGTCTACCCGAGCAACCTCGACCCGCCAGGAGCGTCCGAACCCGTGGCCGGCCGCACCGACCTTCGCCATCTTGGCGAGATGGCGATTGGGCTCGACGCCGCCTGGACGAGCCTCTCCGAGCCGCCCGTCGAGCTCGCTTGGCCCGAGGCGGGCCTCCGGGCCACCCTCGCCACCGAGGGCACCGCCCGCTGCATCGTCGCCGCTCGGCTGCCGTCCATCCCCGCCATCGCCGTCGAACCGGAGACTCACGCCCCCCAGGGCCTCCGCCGGCTCCTCGAGGGCCTCCCCGACGCGCTCGTCCTCCTCGAGCCTGGCGAGCCGCTTCGGCTCGTCGTCGACCTGGAGGTGGCTCGGACCGCCCCCGGCCGGATGGAGCTCAGCTCCGGCCGGACGTAGGCCGCCGGCAGCCGGATGGAAGCCATCCCGGCCGGACGGAGGCCGCCGGCAGCCGGATGGAAGCCATCCCGGCCGGACGGAGGCCGTCGCCAGCCGGATCGAGGGGGCGGCGCGCCCTGGTTCGAACGACTCGCCCGCCCGATCGGACTTCCACGATCGAGGCGTCGTATGTGATACTTCTGCACAAACCAACCGAGGAGTGCGGCGGGGCCCGGGAGCCCGACCGCGAGCAGGGAGCAGGACGAGGTCGCGTCTACGACTGGCTCGGCTGGGCCTCGGCGGCCTACGCTCACTGGCTCGAACAGCTCGACTTCCTGGCGAGGCTCGCGCTTGCCCCCGACGGGTAGCCGCCGAGGCGAGCGCCCAGAGACGGTCCGCCACCGGGCTCGCGGCTGGAGCCCCCGTCAGTCGGCCGAGGTGGTGGCAACCGGGGCGCCCGTCGCCTGCCGCTCGAGCTCGGCGATCATGAAGGCGTCGAGGTCGCCGTCGAGGACGGCCGTTGTGTTCGAGGTCTCGACTCCGGTCCGAAGGTCCTTGACGAGCTGGTAGGGGTGGAGAACGTAGCTCCGGATCTGGTTTCCCCAGCCGGCGACGACGGGCTCCCCTTTGAGCTTCCGGATCTCGGCCTCCTTCTCGGCCAGGGCGCGCTCGAGGAGGCGAGCCTTCAAGACGCGGAGGGCGTTCTGCTTGTTCTGGGCCTGGCTCCGTTCGTTCTGGCTCTGGGCGACGATCCCGGTGGGGAGGTGGGTGAGGCGAACCGCCGAGTCGGTCTTGTTGACGTGCTGACCACCGGCACCCTGGCTCCGGAAGGTCTCGACCCGGATCTCGTCCCAGTCGATCTCGATCTCGACCTCGTCTTCGACCTCTGGCAGGACCTCGACGAGGGCGAAGGTCGTCTGACGGCGCCGCTGGGCGTCGAAGGGGCTGATCCGGACGAGGCGATGGACGCCGTGTTCGGCCCGCAGCCAGCCGTACGCGTAGCGCCCGTTCACGGCGACGGTGACGCTCTTGAGGCCCGTCTCCTCGCCCTCGGTCTGATCGACGATCTCGGTCGTGAACCGATGCCGCTCGGCCCAGCGGAGGTACATCCGGAGGAGCATCTCGGCCCAGTCCGTCGCCTCGGTCCCGCCGGCTCCAGCTGAGATCGAAAGGAGGGCGTTCCGCTCGTCGTAGGGACCAGCGAAGAGGAGGGCGGTCCGTTCGCGCTCGAAGTCGCGAGCCAGGGCGGCCGCCTCCCGTTCGAGCTCGGTGCGGAGCTCTTCGTCGTCGGATTCCTCGACGAGCTCGGCGAGGGTGACGAGCTCGTCGGCGCGCGCCTCGAGGCCGCGCCAGGTGGCGATCTCGGAGCGGAGATCCTCGGCCCGCCGGAGGGTCTGCTGGGCCGTCCGCTGGTCGGCCCAGAAGTCGGGGGCGAGGGTCAGGGCGTCGAGCTCGCCGAGCTGGCGCTCCTTTGCCCCGAGGTCAAAGACGCCCCGAGGTCGACCGGATCCGATCGGCGAGGGTGCGGGCGGCGGTGAGGTCCATCAGCTCCGGGCTCGCAGATCCTGGAGCAGGAGCGGCCGCAGCTCGATGAGCCGCAAGGCGGTCTTGCTCCGGGCGACGACGGGGTTCACGCAGGGACAGTAGCTGTTGTGGGGGCAGATGCCGCAGTTGCCGTCGCAGTCGAGGGCGGCGGCGTAGCTACAGGTTCGACAGTCTCGTTCGCAGGCGATGAGATCGACGAAGGACGCTTCCTCGGCCTGCTTCACCTATCCCTCACTGCTGCGGCATTCGTTGGCGTTCACCCGCGTACCCGACGGGAATCGTCGGGGCACGAGTACCGCTGGAGAGTATACGGGCCCGATCTCCCCCAGCCAAGGGGGAAAATCGACGCCGTCAGCCGTTCGTTCCGACTCCTGGCCCGCCGGGGTCCGGCGGCTCCTCCTCGGCCGGCCCAGTCTGGAAGAGGAAGTAGAGGCCGAGGGCGGCGAGCTCGTGGAGCGTCGCCCGGAGCCGGCGCTCGGGATCGCGCTCGATCGGCGAGCTGAGGGCCGGCGAGCCCCAGGCGATGAGCCCCTCGTCCCGGGCGATCCGGAGGACCCGGAGCATGTGGGTCGGGTCGGAGACGAAGATGGCGTTCCCGATCCAGTTGGCGCGGAGGAGGCCGGCCACGGCACGGAGCGATTCGAGCGTCGTCCGGCCCTCGTCCTCGAAGAGGATCCGCTCGGGATCGACGCCCCGGGCGATGGCGTAGGCTCGTCCCACGGCGGCTTCGGTCGTCCGGTCGCCCGGCTGCTTGCCGCCGGTCAGGACGAGGATCGGCGCCCAGCCCTCCTGCCAGAGCCGGATCGCATGGTCGAGCCGGGCCCGGAAGACCGCTGAGGGCCGGCCGTCGTACTGAGCGGCCCCGAGGACGACGATCGCTCCGGCCGGGCGGCGCTCGTCGCGATGCCCTTGCTCCCAGATCCGGTACGTCGCATAGGCGGTGGCGATGCCGAGGCCGAGCCCGACGGCGACGCCGAGGCGGAGGAGGTCGCGAACCACGGCCCCGTCGGCTCCTGCCCGTCAGCGCAGCTCGCCGGACGGCCGACCTTGGCTCAGCGGCCGTGGCACTTCTTGTACTTGATCCCTGAGCCGCACCAGCAGGGGTCGTTGCGGCCGATCCGCTTCCCGTCGGGCGTGTAGCCCGGACGGGCGGTGCCGGCGCCCCCTGGCCCGGTTATCCCCGGCGCACCTGGAGCACCGGCGGCGGCCGCCATCTGGCGGGCGATCCCAGCCCCCGGGACGGGGCCCCGAACGGGCCTGCCGGCGCCGGCGAGGGGCCGGGCCGCCCCGTCGCCCCCGTCGCCGGTCGCCGCGCCGACCGGGACAGCCTCGGCAGGCGTGCGGGTGATGGTGACCCGGAAGATCGTCGTCGCCACGGCATGGCGGATCATGTCCCGGAGCTCCTGGTACATCCGGAAGGCCTCGCGCCGGAACTCGTTCAGGGGATCCTGCTGGGCGTAGCCCCGGAGGCCGATCCCGCGCCGCATGTCGTCGACGGCAGTGAGGTGCTCGACCCAGAGGCTGTCAATGGTCCGGAGGAGGACGAGGCGCTCGGCGTACGACCAGGCCTCCTCGCCGAACTCGCGCTCCCGCGCCTCGAGGCGCTCGTCGACGAGGCTCCGGAGGTGCTCGGCGATCGCCTCCCGACCCCCGACCTCCCAGAGCTCCTCCTCGCTCGTGCCCGGTCCATCGAGGCCCATGAGGTGGAGGGCGTTCGCCAGGCCGGCCATGTTCCAGTCGTCGGGACCGGCACCGCCGAGGTGGGTGTCGAGGAGGACCTCGATCTCCTCGTCGAGGAAGCTCCGGATCGTTTCGGTCAAATCTTCGTTGCGGAGGACCTTGTCGCGCTCGGCGTAGATCGTTTCCCGTTGGCGGTTGATGACGTCGTCGAACTCGACGACCCGCTTCCGGATGTCGAAGTTGTAGCCCTCGACCCGAGCCTGGGCGCTTTCGATCGTCTTTGAGACGAGGCGGCTTTCGATGGCCACGTCGTCGTCGAGGCCGAGCCGCTCCATGAGGGCCTGGACCCGCTCCCCGGCGAAGCGGCGGAGGAGGTCGTCCTGGAGGGAGAGGTAGAAGCGCGAGCTGCCCGGATCGCCCTGGCGGCCGGCTCGACCGCGGAGCTGGTTGTCGATCCGGCGGCTCTCGTGGCGTTCGGTACCGATGATGTGGAGGCCGCCGGCGGCGACGACGCGCTCGTGGTCGGCATCGCAGATCGCCTTCGCTTCGGCATAGGCGGCGGCGTAGGTCTCCTTGTCGACCTCGGCCGGGTTCAGGCCTCGGCGGCGGAGGATCTCCGAGGCGAGCCCGGCCGGGTTTCCGCCGAGAAGGATGTCCGTCCCCCGGCCGGCCATGTTCGTGGCGATCGTCACCGCCCCCGACCGCCCGGCCTGGGCGACGATCATCGCTTCCTTCTCGTGGAACTTCGCGTTCAGGACCTCGTGCTTGATCCCCCGCCGCTTCAGCATCTCCGAGAGGAGCTCGCTCTTCTCGACCGAGGTCGTCCCGACGAGGACCGGTCGGCCGGCGGCGATCATCTCCTCGATCTCGTCGATGACCGCCTCGAACTTGCCCTTCTCGGTCCGGAAGACGAGGTCCGGCTCGTCGACCCGGATCATCGGCTTGTGGGTCGGGATGGCGACGACCTCGAGGTTGTAGATCTTGTGGAACTCCTCGGCCTCGGTCATCGCCGTGCCGGTCATGCCGGCGAGCTTGTCGTAGAGGCGGAAGTAGTTCTGGAAGGTAATCGTGGCCAGGGTGACCGACTCGCGCTGGACGCGGAGGCCCTCCTTCGCCTCGATGGCCTGGTGGAGGCCTTCGCTCCAGCGGCGGCCGGGCATCTTGCGGCCGGTGAACTCGTCGACGATGATGATCTCGCCGTTCTCGACGATGTAGTCCCGGTCCCGCTTGTAGAGGGCGTGGGCCCGGAGGGCCTGCTCGAAATGGCGGGCGAGGCGTGGGTCGGCGTCGTAGAGGTTCTCGACGCCGAGCCAGCGCTCCATCTTGGCGATCCCCTCTTCGGTCGGGGCGACGGTCCGCTCCTTGAGGTCGACGAAGTAATCGCCGCCCTCCTCGGCCCCCTCGGGCCGGGGTTTCAGGCGAGGCACGAGCCGGGCGAAGGTGTAGTAGAGATCCGCCGACTCCTCCGCCTGGCCGCTGATGATGAGGGGCGTCCGGGCCTCGTCGATGAGGATGTTGTCGACCTCGTCGACGATGGCGTAGTGGTGGCCGCGCTGGACGCGCTGGCGGAGGTCGACGACCATGTTGTCGCGGAGGTAATCGAAGCCGAACTCGTTGTTCGTCCCGTACGTGACGTCGGCCGCGTAGGCCTCCTGGCGGCTGCAGGGCCGGAGGTTGAGGAGGCGCTCCTCGGTCGTCGGGTAGCCAGGTTCGAAGACGTAGCTCGTGTCGTGGGTGATGACGCCGACCGAGATGCCGAGGAAGTGGTAGATCGGACCCATCCACTGGGCGTCCCGCCGAGCGAGGTAGTCGTTGACGGTGACGATGTGGGCGCCGCGACCGGCGAGGGCGTTCAGGATCGCTGCCAGGGGGGCGACGAGGGTCTTGCCCTCGCCCGTCTTCATCTCGGCGATCTTGCCCTGGTGGAGGACGACGCCGCCGAGGAGCTGGACGTCGAAGTGGCGCATCCCGAGGGTTCGCTTCATCGCTTCGCGGGCGGCCGCGAAGACCTCGGGCAGGATCTCGTCGAGGGCTTCGTCGATCCGCGCCAAGGTCCGCCGACGGCGCTCCTTGGCGAGCTCGCGGCGGCGCTCGAGGTCCGGGTGGTGGAGCTCGTCGTCGCTCGGCTCGGGCTCGACGGCGACCTCCTCGATCTCGGC
>JBHORA010000217.1:0-2287 GCA_042408535.1 Chloroflexota bacterium
GAAGATGTGCACCCCGTGCACGCTGCCGCCGGAACCGTGCACCGGGTGCACAGGATCGGCGGGTAGGCCCGGTCGACGAGGCGCCACCGGGCGACCCTGGATCGAGAACGACCGGCTCGTCCCCCTCGCCGCCTCCGGCCCGATCGAGACGGCGATCGACCTCGCCATCGCCCGTCGCTTCACGGCGCGCGGCATGAGTCTGGTTCCGGCGCGGAGCCGGCCCACGCCGCCTCGTCCGCCGCCTGCGGCTCGACGGAGCCTGGAACCTTCCTGGTCCCGACGCGTCGCCATAGCCTGTCGACCCCGGCCCGTGGCGGCCGAAGCCGGCACAGACGAGGGGACGCTTCCGCGGTCGAGGCGGCCCTCGGGCGCTGCCCGACCAGGCGTACCGGACGCAGCGGACCCGTCCATGGTGCACGCCGCGGCGCGGCGTGGCACCCTATCCGGCGGAGGAACGCGACCGCCAGAGGGGCGGTCGGATTCGTGGAGGGAGCACCGATGGATCTCAGCTGGCTCCAGATCTGCGCCGCCGGACAGACGGAAGGCTGCATCCCCGTCGAGCAGCTCCTCTACCTGCTCGCCGTCGTGGCCATCGCCGTCCTCGTCGCCGTCCGGTCTCGCGAGTTCTCGACAGCGACCCTCGTCCTCATGTCGGTCGCCATCGCCATCAACGTCGCGGTCGGCTCGCTCGTCGTCTTCCTGCGCCTGCCGATCTACCTCGATTCGATTGGGACCGTGCTCGTCGGCGTCCTCGCCGGGCCGTGGGCCGGCGCCCTCACCGGTCTGCTCGCCAACCTCATCTGGTCGATCCTGCCGATCCCGGGCGGCGGCGGCCCGACGATCGCCTTCTTCGCTCCCGTTGCGGGGGTCATCGGCCTCATGGCCGGCTTCTGGGCGAGCCGTGGCGTCTTCCGGCTCCGGGCCGACGACGAGCGCGTTGGCGGCTTCCTCGCCCTCGCTGCCGGCGTCGCTGTCGCCCTCCTCGCCCTCCTCGTCGTCCAGCAGACGATCGGTCTCCCGGACATCAGCGTTGAGGACGAGCAGCAGCGGCTGGCGAACCAAACCCAGTTCGTCACGATCGCCGTCCTCATCGTCCTCGTCGGGATTATCGTCGCCTGGTGGAGCGGCCGGACAATCTTTCGCTTCCGGCCCGGCGAACCCCGGATCGCGACGTACCTCGCCGCGGCAACGGCCCTCTCGACCTTTGCCCTCGTCTTCGCGATCCTCCGACTCCTCTTCGCCCCGGACGGCTACTTCTCGACGGTCGACGGCTCCGATCCGTCCTTCCTCGGCGGCGCAAATCTCACCGGCCTCGCCGTGGCCGATCCCCTGGGGCTCGTCGTGGCCCTCGTCGTCGCCGCCCTCGCCGGCTATCTCGCCTGGCTGTGGGCGTCCCGGGGTGAGAACGCCCGTCTCTTCCCGGTCTGGATCGGAGGCCTGACGACCGGCCTCGTCGCCGCGGCGATGTCCGCCCCGATCTCGGCCGGCGTCTTCGGTGGGGTGACGGGCTCCGGCGTCGACGCCCTCGTCGCCCTCTACCGCACCCTCGGGCTGAGCGTCTTCCAGTCCGCCTTCGCCCAGGGCCTCACGAGCGATCCCCTCGACAAGACGATCAGCTACACCCTCGTCTACCTGAGCCTCGCGGCGCTGCCGGTGACGGTCCGGACGATGTTCGGTCGCGGCGAGGCGACCCTCGGCGACTGACCGGGAGCCGGCGAGGAGCGAGGACACGAGGGACGTCGAGACGCCGATGGCGGCGACGACCGGCTACTTCCGACCGGGCACGAGCTGGCTCCACCGGCGCCACCCGACGACGAAGCTCCTCGGCCTGGCCTGGGTCCTGGCGGCGACGTTCCTCCTCCCGCCCCTCGTCCTCCCGGGGATCGGGGCCGTCATCGTCGGCCTGGCGCTCGCTTGCGGCCTCGGCCGAACGCTCGTCGCGAGCCTCCGCATCCCGGCCGCGCTCGTCGCATCGATCCTCCTCGTCAACGCCCTCGTCTTCCCAGGACCGACGACCGTCCTCGTCGGCCTCGGTCCGCTCGCCGTGTCTCGGGAGGGGCTCGCCTTCGGGGCCGTCTCGGCCGGCCGGATCCTCGTCGCCTTCAGCGCGTCGATCCTCGTCCTCGTGACGACCCTCCCCGACGACCTCCTCGAGGCCCTCGTCGACCGCGGCGTTAGCCACCGGATCGCCTTCGTCGTCCTGTCGGCCGTCCAGATGGTTCCTCGCCTCCAGGCGCGGGCCGCGGCGATCCTCGACGCCCAGCGGGCGCGCGGCCTGGCAACGTCC
>JBHORA010000218.1:0-48280 GCA_042408535.1 Chloroflexota bacterium
TCCCGGAGGAGCGCCGGCGGCGGCGCGCCGACCGAGAGGATCCGCTCGAGGAACGCCCGCCGGTCGAACCCCTCCGGGCCGACGAGCCCGCCCGGGAGATCCCGGCCCGCCGGGCCCGCGACCCCGAGTCGTCGGGCGGCCGCCTCCCGCGCCCGGGCTTCGAGCTCCCAGAAGGCGAGGGAGCCGACGAAGTAGGTCGAGAGCTGGCCGGCGGTGAGACGAGCCCGGCGGTACTTGTTCCGCGCTTCGGCCGGCTCCTGGAAGCCGCCGTCGACGAGGAGGGCGAGCGCCGCCCCTTCGTCGAGGCCCCGGGTGTGGACGCCGACGTCGAGGAGGGCGTTCAGGACCGCCCGGAGATAGAACTTCCAGTGGACGAGCTCGAGGGCCGGGTCCGTCGCGGCGAGGCCCTCGTCGACCATGAGCTGGGTGACGTAGACGGCCCAACCCTCCGCGTAGACGCCGCTGGCGAGGACCGAGCGGACGAGGGACGGGCAGCGGTTCGCCCAGACGCCCTGGAGGTAGTGACCAGGGATCCCCTCGTGGACGACGAGGAGGGTGATCTGGCGGTCGTTCATCTCCCGGAGCCACGACTCGCGCTCCTCGGCCGACCAGTCCTCGGGCACGGGCGTGACGAGGAAGAGCGAACGCTGGCCGCGGTCGAGGGGTCCCGGGCTCCAGAGCGAGGCGCCGCCAAAGGCCCGGAGGAAGGGTGGCGTCCACTCGATGGCGAGGGGTTCGTCGGGGAGGTCGAGGATCCGTCGCTCGACGACGAAGGCTTCGATCCGGGCCAGCGCCGCCCGACAGGCGTCGAGGAGTCCGTCGGCCGTCGGGTGCTCAGCGGCGATGGCGTCGAGGACGCCCCGAACCGTCGCCGCCTCGGCTGCGGCCTCGCTCTCGATCCCGTCGATGCCGACCGCGGGGAGGGGTCGGTCCGGGCACCAGCGCGGCCAGAGCCCCCGGGCGAGGCGAACCATTTCGGACCGGATCGCCGCCGCCTCCCGTTCGGCCCAGGCGACCATCGCCTCGGGATCGACAGCCGGGTCGCGGACCGTGTGCCCGAACAGGGTCCGGTACGTTTCCGGGCCGAGGCGCCCCTCGCCCTCGCTCGCCGGCCGGACAACCCGGTCGAGGTGCTCGCCGAAGGCGTCGATCGCTCGCCGACCGACGTCGGCTGCGGCCTGGAGGCGGGGCAGGAGGGCCGCGACGGCGTCATCCCCGCCCCGGGCCGCCGCCTCGCCCGCAGCGAGAGCCTCGTCGACGAGGGCGACGACACCGGGGAGCTGGTCGATCGCTGCCTCGACGTGGAGTCGGCTCAGCGGCCGATCGGGCGTGCCCCGGAGCTCGTCACGAGCCGCCTCGAAGAGGACGGGCAGCGCCTCCAGCCGTCCGGCCGCCGAGGCGAGGCGCTCGGCGAGGGGTGCGAACTCGCGAGCCAAGAGGAGGAAGAGGCCGGTCCCCGCGAGCTCGACCCAGTCGAGGGCGTTCCACGCCCCGGGCCGAAGGTCGGTCTCGGCAAAGCGGATCGCTTCGAGCTCGCCGCGCGCGACGGCGAGGTCGAGGGCATCGTCGGGCTCGAGGTGCCCGACGTCGATCGGCCCGAGCTCGGCGAGCCAGCGGTCGACGAAGGCCAAAACCGCCTCCCGCCCGACCGGACTCCGGTCCGGCCAGCGGTTGTCGAACCGGTGATCGCCGGCATCCGTCGCCCGGACGGGATCGAGGCGGAAGAGCTCGTCGAGGAGAACGGTGAGGCGCGAACCGAGCGGTGCCATGCGAACGTCGCAGAGTACCATCCGCCGCGATGGGACCCCGCGACCGCTTCGCCGACCGCCTCCGCCGCGGCCCGCTCCTCGCCGACGGTGGCCTGGGCACGCTCCTCTTCGCCCGCGGCATCCCCCAGCGGGCCTGCCTCGACGAGCTCCCGACGACCCGCCCGGACCTCGTCGGGGCCATCCACCGCGAGTACCTGGAGGCTGGTGCCGAGCTCATCGAGACCGTCACCTTCGGCGCGAACCGCCTCCGGCTCGGCCTCTGGGGGCTCGGGCCGCACGCTGGCCGCTTCAACCGGCGCGCCGCGCAGGTCGCCCGGGAGGCCCGCGACGTCGCCGGGCGCGAGGCCTACGTCGGGGGCTCCATCGGCCCCCTCGCCGCCCCGACCCGCGATCCGGCTCGACCGCCGGAAGGGGTCGTTCGGAACGCCATCCGCGAGCAGGTCGAGGGGCTCCTCGAAGGGGGTGTCGACCTCTTCGTCGTCGAGACCTTCGCCGATCTGGAGCACGTCGGGCTCGCCGTCGAGGAGATCCGGGCCCTCTCGGACCTCCCGATCATCGCCTCGATGACCTTCGGCGAGGACCTGGCCACGACCGAAGGGACGACGCCGGAAGAGGCAGCCGCCGTTCTCGGCCGGCTCGACATCGACGCCTACGGCGTGAACTGCGGGGTCGGCCCCCTCATCTGTCTCGACGCCCTGGCCCGGATGCACCCGCCGGCCGGGAGTCGAGCCCGGTTTCGGTCGATCATGCCGAACGCTGGCCTGCCGCAGCGGATCGAAGGCCGCTTCGTCTATGCCGCGGGCCCCGACTACTTCGCGGGCATCGTCCCGCGGCTCCTAGAGGCCGGCGCCGCGATCATCGGCGGCTGTTGCGGCACGACGCCCGAACACATCGCGGCGATGCGGCGGGCGCTCGATGCCATCGCCGCCCCCGACACGGCGCCCGCTGCCGCGCCCTCCCGCTCCACCCTGGCCGCACCGACGACGAGGCCGGCGGGAGGGGTCGTGGCGCCGCCGACGCCGGTTGCCGGCTCCGGCCCCCGGGTCACGCCCCTCGAGCAGATCGAAGAGCCGACCGACGTCCCGCCACCACCGACCCGCCTCGCCCGTGCCCTCGCCGAGGGCCGCTTTGTCGTCTCGGTCGAGATCGATCCCCCGCGCTCGATCCGGATCGAGCGGACGATCGCTGCGGCGCGGCTCCTCCAGGCAGCCGGGGTCGACGTCGTCAATATCTCGGATTCGGCGATGGCCCGGGTCCGGATGGGAGCCTTCGCCGTCGCTTTCGGGATCCAGCACGACCTCGACCTCGAGTGCCTCGTCCACCTGACGACTCGAGACCGGAACCTCATGGCCCTCGAATCGGAGCTCCTCGGGGCCCACGCCCTCGGGGTCCGGAACATCCTCGCCCTGACCGGCGACCCGCCGCGAATCGGCGACTACCCGACGGGGACGGGCGTCTGGGACGTCGACTCCATCGGCCTCATCGAGATCCTGGCGCGGCTCAACCGGGGCGAGGATCAGGCGGGCTCGCCGATCGGACAGCGGGCAGGCTTTCTCATCGCCTGCGCCCTCGATCCGACGGCTGCAGACGGGCGGACCGAGTGGGACCGCCTCGAGCGGAAGCTCGCCGCCGGGGCCCAGCTCGTCATGACCCAGCCGCTCTACGACGAGGCCCAGGTCGAGGCGATGCTCGCCGAGGCCCGGCGGCGCTTCGGTCCGGGCGGCTTCCCGGTCCCCGTCCTCCTCGGCATCCTCCCCCTCCAGAGCGGACGTCACGCCGAGTTCCTCCACAACGAGGTGCCCGGGATCACGATCCCCGAGGGCGTCCGGGCCGCCCTCCACGCCGCTGGCGACCGGGCCGCCGAGGTCGGACTGCGGCTCAGTCTCGATCTGCTCGAACGGGTCGCCGAGGCCGTCGCCGGGACGTACGTCATGCCGAGCTTCGGGCGCTACGAGCAGGCCGCGGAGCTCGTCCGCCAGATTCGCGAGCGCCGCCTCGGGGAGCGGCGGTCGGCGCCGCTCGCCCGGGAGGCGGGAGCGTGATCGGCGCCCGTCGCGTCGCGGTCCGTCACCTCGTCGCCCTCCTCGCCGCACCCGCCCTCGGCGTCCTCCTCCTGCTCGCCGATCTCCTCGGCCCTCGGGCGGCCTCCGCCGCCGAGCCGCCCGGACCGCCGTTCCCGCCGCCCGAGCTCGGTCGGGCCGTCTACGACCAGGCCGAGATCCTCTCGCCGGAGACGGAGAGCTGGGCCGAGGGCGTCATCGACGCCATCGAGGAGCGGACGGGGGCCGAGGTCGTCGTCTATACCCAGGTCGTGCCGGCCTCGACGACGACGGCCGATGCCGAGGCCCACGCCATCGCCCTCATCGACGAGTGGGGGATCGGGCGGGCCGGGATCGACGATGGCCTCGTCGTCCTCGTCGATCTCTATCCCGACCGCGTCCACGGTCAGGTCCAGCTCTACGCCGGGCCTGGCTTTCGAGCCGCCTACCTGACGAACGAGGAGCGGCAGCGGATCTTCGAGGAGGACATGCTCCCCTGGCTTCGGGCCGGCGACTTCGACGGCGCCGTCCGGAGCGCCCTCGAGCGGATCGACGCCGCGGCGACCCTCGAGCACGCCGTTGCCCTCTCCCGGGCGCGGACCCTGAACGCGGTCCTCGGCCTCGTCGGGGCGCCGACGGTCTTTCTCCTCCTCGTCGGCTGGGGGCTCCTCGCCTGGAACCGCTACGGCCGGGACCCCGAGGTCCTCGACAGCCCGTCGATCTACCTCCCGGCCCCACCGGCCGAGCTGACGCCAGCGGCGGGGGCCCTCGTCTTCGAAGGACGCACGACCCGCCGAGCCCTCACGGCGGCCCTCCTCGACCTGGCGTCCCGGGGACTCCTCTCGTTCGAGGAAGTCCGCGAAGGACTCTTCGGCCGCGACCGGAAGGTTGCCGTCGACCTCCGGCCGAGGGAGGGCACGGACGTCGTCGACGAGCATCGGCGTCGGATGGCGGCCCGACGGCCGCTCGGTCCGGCAGAAGCCTTCGTCCTCGAGCGGCTTCGATCGGTAGCCCGCTCGGGCGATCGGGTCGAGCCCGAGGAGCTCCTCGCATTCGGCCGCTCGGTCGGGGACTTCGAGAAGCGGCTCGAGGTCGAGGCGGTCGCCCGCGGTTGGTTCCGGGAGGCGCCGAAGAAGGCTGTCCTGCGCTGGGTCGTTCGCGGCGCGGGCGCCCTCGTCGGCGGGATCGGCGCCATCTGGTTCGGGTTCAGCCTGCCGATGGACGGGCTCGTCCTCGTCGGCGTCGCGGCGATCGCCGGTGGGCTCGCCCTGTTCGCCCTGGCTCGGGCGATGCCGGCCCGAACCTTGGCCGGGGCGATGCTCCGGGCGATGCTCTTCGCCTACCGTCGGACGCTGGCGAAGACGATGGAAGCCGCGCGGTCGATGGACGAGGTCGTCGCTTCGGCCGGGCTCGAGTGGCTGGAAACGCCTGACGCGGCCGTCGTCTGGGGCGTGGCGCTCGGACTGGATCGAGCGGTGGAGACGGTTCTCGAACGGAGCATCGACGATCTCCGGGCCGGCCGGACGACGACGGCCTACGTGCCGAGCTGGTACACGAGCGGGACGACGGGCGGAGCGGGGATCGGTTCGGGTAGCGGTCGGACCGCCGGCCTGCCGAGCGGGCTGGCGAGCTCCTCGCCGATCCCGAACGTGGGTGGCATGCTCGCTGTCCTGGGTGCCATCGGGAACGCTCCCGCGTCGAGTGGGGGGAGCGGGGGCGGGTTCGGCGGCGGTGGTTCGGGAGGTGGTGGCGGTGGCGCCGGGGGCGGGTTCTGAGGCGGCCCGCGCGGCAGGAAGCCCTCCTTGGTGAGTCTGCTCTGGGCATAGGCTCCGTCGCTCGGCCGCGTCGGCAGCGGCCTCGGCGCGGCAGGAAGCCCTCCGCTCCGACGTCGCAGAGCGCCGCATCCGCCGCAGCGGCCTCGGCGCGGCAGGAAGCCCTTGGCTCCGACGTTGCAGAGCGCGTGGGGCGATTGGCTCTCGTTCCAGGGGCTTCGACATACCCGGCCGCGACCGGCGGCTTGTCGTGGCGGCAGGGCGGCCTCGCGGAGGCGGCCACCCTCGTCGGGCGCGGCCACCCTCATCGGGCGGGGCCACGCTTCGCTCTGGGGCCCGACAGGCCCGCCCTCAGGCTTATGCCCAGGGCAGACTCACGAACGGAGGGTGTCTTCCCTCTGGGCGGCGAAAAACGGAGGCCGGCGAAAAACGGAGGCCGGCGAAAAACGGAGGCCGGCGGCGACAGCGAAGTGCCCGCCAGGTCCCGCATGCCCAGCGCGGACTCACGAACCGAGGGTGTCCCCGGTTCGCTGAGGAAGACGCGAGCGGCGCCCGGGCCGCCCGGTCGAAACTGACCGACCCGGACACCAGCCCTCCGCCGCGGCGCGGTAGACTGCGGCCCGTGGGCGCCGTCGACACCATGGAGGTCTTCTTCGAGCGGCTGAACGCCGGCGATCGGGAGGGCGCCGTCGCCCTCATGGACGAACGGGCGGAGATGCGGGTCCACGTCGGCGACAGCGTCCAGACCCTCGTGGGCCGCGATCGCGTCGGGGGTTGGTTTCTCCGGGCCGACGCCGGGCTGAAGATGATCCCCGGAGAGGTCCGAGACCTGGGCAATACCTACCAGGCCGACCTCCTCGTCATCCGCCCGGGAGCACCGGCCCAACACATCGACGCCTCCTTCCGGGTCGAGGCCGGCCGGATCGTCGCCATCAACTTCTCGCCGCGAACGTGAGCCTCGCCAAGCGCCGCCCGTCGAGACGCAGGTCAGGCACCGGCGCGAGCGTACAGACCGGGCACGGGCCTGGGGACCGGGCACGACGCTGGAGACGGGTGCCGGGCTCGCCGGCGGCCAGCCGCCGACGAGGAGCCTCCAGAGGCGCGAAGGGTGGACTACGGCACCTCGCTTGCCGGGGCCGCGGACGCCGTCGGGGACGGTTCACCCGGGATGACCTCAGGCGGCGGAGTCGGGATGACGATCTCGTCGCCGACGTTGATCCGGTCGGGGTTCGGGATCCTGTCCTTGTTCGCTTCGATGAGCGCATCGAGGCTGACCCCGAACTCCTTCGCGATCTTCGAGAGCGTGTCCCCGGACCGCACGACGTAGACGAGCGGCGTTGGTGCTGGGGTCGGCGTCGGCGAGGCGGGCGCTGAGGGCGAGGCGAGCGTCGGGCTCGGGCTCGGACTCGCGGGCCCGGGGCCACCCTGATTGCCGCCCAGATTCAGGAGCATCGGCGGGACGAAGAAGAGGGCGAGAGCCGCCGCAACGACCGCGGCCGCAGCGAGCAGGAGAGGCGGCAAAGCTGGGAGACCCATTCGGGTCCGGAGTCGTGGGTAGGCCTCGTAGCGGCGCGGCCGTTCCCAGGGCGGTACGTCCCCCCACCGCTCCGCCCGGGAGCGGCGGCTGGGGTCGATGACAGCGGCCTCTCCGGCCTCGACGTCCTTGTCCTTGGCCTCCTCGACCTCCTCGACCTCCTCGACCTCGTCTCGCCGGCGAGCCGGGACCTGACTCGACCCCGTCACCCATGCCGACGCCGGTCGGACGTCCGACGGCGTCCCAGCCGCGGCGACGTCGTGCCCAACTGAGCGCGCATCGGCTGGTCGACCCGTCTCGCGACCGGCAAGGAAGGGCGGCATCGGAGCGGCCGCGCGTCCGGGCTCCGCCGAGCGTCCGGGCTCCGCCGAGCGACCGGGCTCCGCCCGTGACCAGGGAGGTGGAGCAGCCCAGTCGCGACGGGATCGGTCCTCCGGAGGGACGACGGCCTCGCCTTCGACCGATCGGCCAGGCACCTCGGCGCCCCCTGGCCCGCCGCCACCCGGGCCCGCGGCCAGGTCGGCAGGGACCGCACCGAACGGCTCGCGGACGGTGGCCGCCTCGCGTCGTGCCCAGTCCAGGAAGGTCGGGCAGGACACGAACCCGGCGGTCAGGCAGAAGCGCTCCTGGTGGGCGATCGCCCGCGGCGCCGGACGAACCTCGGCGAAGCACCGATGACGGTGGTCGGGGCGAAGGGAGCGACCATCGCGATCGTCCTCGAAGGCGAGGAACGGGCAGGCAGGCGGCGCGTCGCTGGAGCCGCGGTCGGTCACCCGCCGATCATACCTGCGGACCGACCTGTCGACACCCCATCGACGGGCCCACGGGCCAAATCCCCGTCGACCGCCCCCGGCCAGCGTCCCCGTCGACCGCCCCGGGCCAGCGCGCCCGGCACGAGCCCCCGGCCAGCGCGCCGCTTCGAACACGGGCAGCTGGTGTATAGCCGCACCGGAATCCGGACCCGCGTACATCCGTACCATCGCCACCAGGGACCGATCGCGCTACGCTCGCCCAGCATGCACTCGAGGTCGCCCGCCTGTGCCAACTGAGACCGCCCTCCTCGTCATCGCCATCGCCCTCGCCGCCAACCTCGTTCTCGTCCTCGTCGCCCTCATCGTCCCCCGTCTCCGACGAGGCCGAGCGCCCGGACCTGACCTCGCCACCGAGGCCCCAGCTCCCCCTCCACCGGCCCGAACCCCGACGCCAGGCCTTCCCGCCGGCACCGCGGCCCAGTTCCCGCAGCGCGGGGAAGGGAGAGCCGGCGAGCCGACCCGTGCTGCGCTCTCGGTGAACGCGATCATCGACGGGGCGGAGCGCGAGACGGCCCGTGCCGTGGGCGGGATGCCCCTCGTCGATCCCCAGACCGGGCTCGACACGATCCGCGCCTGGACCGTCGTCTTCGAGCACGAGAGTGCCCGCCTGCGGCGGTACGGTCGGACGGCGACGGTCGTCGTCGCCGAGCTCGACGGCCTCGATGCCCTCGCCGCTCGGCTCGGCCGGGACGTGGCTGACGGCCTCGTTCCGCCCGTCGCCGACGCCCTCCGACGGAACGCCCGCGGCCCGGACCGGGTCTGTCGAGCGCGTCACAACCGCTTCCTCGTCCTCATGCCCGAGACCGACGAAGTCGCCGCCATCAACTACATCGAGCGCGTTCGAACGGCCTGCGACCTCTGGCTCGAAGCGGGGGCCCTCGCCGTCCGCCTCGTCATGGGCTGGGCAAGCCCGCCGCCCGGCGGGAGCCTCGAGGATGCCCTCCGCCTGGCCGGGGAGCGGATGATGGACGAGCGACGCCGCCGGGCGAGCGGTGCCCCGGAGGGCGCCCAGTCGGCGGGCCGCGAGGCCGAGGCAGCGCCCGACTGATCGCCCGCCGGCGCTCCTCCGGTTGACACAACGGGTCCGGAATTCGACACTTTCCGTGTCCAATCCCACCCGCACCGGCCGCGCGGGCCAGCTGCGCGCCCCGGTCTCGTCGAGAGGAGATGCCATGCCCAGCTTTCTTCGCCTGACGCGCCTCGGTCGGGCCCTCGCCCCCCGGACCGTCGTCCGCGCCCACTGCGACCTCCCGTGTGGCATCTACGATCCCGAGCAGGCCCGGATCGAGGCCGAGTCGTGCCTTCGCATCATCGAGCGCTACAACGCGAACGACGATCCGGCCTACCGGGCCCGAGCCATCGCCATCAAGGAGGAGCGCGCCGAGCTCGTGAAGCACCACCTCGACGTCCTCTGGCACGACTACTTCAAGCCCGAGCATCTCGGCACCGTGCCGAACCTCCACGAGCTCTTCTGGAACGCGGCGAAGGCGGCTTCGAAGGTGAAGGCCTCGACGGACCCGGCCGACGCAAAAGCGCTCCTCGAGCTCATCGACCAGATCGACGCTGCCTGGAAGGCGACGGGCGGCCCCGAGAAGACCCGGGTCGCCGGCCGACCGTCCTGAGGTCGACGCAAGGAGCCAGCTCGGGCACCCCATCCCCCCAGACACACCGACACCGCGCCGAACGACGACCGAACCCGCCCGAAGCCCACGCAGCCGGCGCCTATCTCGGACACGGGCCCGCTGGCGGTTCCTCCGGGCCCGAACGAGCCGCCTCCTTCGGCGTCTCCGGGGCCCGTGGCGGGTCGCCGTGGCCGAGGCGTCGATGCGCCCCGCCATCGAGCCCGGCGATTGGCTCCTCGTCGACCCGACGGTCGGCCGCTGGCCCCGCCGCGGGAGCCTCGTCGTCATTCGGGAACCCGGGAGCGGAACGCTCGCCATCAAGCGCGTCGCTGGTCGGCCGGGCGACTGGGTCCCCTTCGAGGGCGGTTACCTCCACCTCCGGTCCTTCGAGGCCTGGCTCCTCGCCGACGCCGATGCCGAAACGACAGCCGAGGCCGGCTTCGGCCCGCCCATCGACTCCCGCCGCTACGGCCCGGTCCCCCTCGAGAACCTCGTCGCCCGGGCCTGGTTCCGCTATGCGCCGCTCCGGCGCATCGGCCTCCTTCGCCCCCTCGTCCGCCCTCTGGCCCTTCGGCGACCTATGATCCGCGGATGACGAGCGACCCCCTTCCCGGCCCGCCCGATCCCTGGGCGCCGAGCGGGCTTCCGCCGGTGCGATCCGGCCCTCCCTACCTCATGACCGAGATGATCGAGGCCGAGCCGGCCCTCGCCGACCGGCTCCTCGCCCGCCTTGGCCGTCCCGGTCCGGCCTTCCGCCTCGCCGCCGCCGTTCGAGACGCCGCCCTCAGCCTCGAGCCGATCGTCGTCACCGGCTGTGGAACGAGCGAGCACGCCGCCATCGGGGTCGCCGCGATCCTCCGCGACGCCCTCGGCGAGGCCTTCCTTCCCTCCCTCGGCAGTCTCATCGAGGCTCGTGGGGCCTTCGACGCGGCCCTCGAGCCGCAGCCGTCGGGCCTCTGTCTCGGGATCAGCCACGAGGGCGGGACGGCGGCCACGATCCGGGCCCTCGACGCCGCACGCCGGAACGGTGCTGCCACTGCCGCCATCACGGTGACGACCCGCTCACCGATCGCCGCCGTGGCGGAGGTCGTCGTCGCCACCGAAGAGCTCGACCAGTCCTGGTGCCACACCATCGGCTACCTCGCCCCGATCCTCGCTGCGACCGCCGTCGCCGCCCACCTCCTCGACCGCGAGGTGCCGCGGACGGCGATTGCGAGTGTCCTCTCGAGCGGCCTCGCCAAGAGCGGTGAGGCCGAAGCCATCGCCGCCGCCCTCGCCGAGCGCTCCCACGTCCTCGTCGTCGCCGGGGGAACCGACGCCGCCACGGCCCGCGAGCTCGCCCTCAAGATCGAAGAAGGCGCTTGGCTCCCGGCCGTCCATCGCGACCTGGAGATGCTCCTCCACGGCCACCTCGCGGCGACCGATGCGGCGACCGGTCTCGTCCTCGTACTCACGGATCGACGGGGCCTGGCTGACCGGATCGGGCGGGCCCGAGATGTCCTGGAGGCGGCGCGCCGGATCGGGATCCGGGCGGCGGCGATCCTTACCGAGGAGGCGTCGGCTCGGCTGCCAGCCACCCTCACCCCGGCGGGACGGATGAGCCTTCAGGAGCCTGACGGTCTCGGGCGAGCGACGGCGAGCCTCCTCGCGGCGGCCATTCCGATCCAGCTCCTCGCCGAGCGCCTTGCCCGGGCGTGCGGCCGGAACCCCGACCTCATCCGGCGCGACGAGGAGCGGTACCGAGCCGCCGCCGAGGTGGCCGAGGGTGCCGCACTCCGACCTGAGCGCTGAGCTGGACTTCGAACGCTCGGCTCAACCGACGCCGGGCCGAGGCGAGCGCCGAAGCCGACCCGAGCAGCCGCCGCCGGTATCCCTTCTTCATGAGTCCGATCGGGGCATAGTGCGGGGCTCGGCAGCAGGGGCGGGCGTGTGAGACGCGGGCACGAGGTCGGGGCGACACATTCGCCGCCACCGGTCCCCGACAACAACACCGTCGCGTCGCCGCCTCCGCCGCACCAACCCACAGGCCTCCGTCGTATGCCCAGAGCGGACGCACCACAGAGGGGTATCGCTGCTGGGGGCCGCCCGGCGGAAACCCGCCGCCCGGCCGAAACGCCCCGCCCGGCCGAAACGCCCCGCCCGGCGGAAACCCGCCGGCCGGCCGAAACGCCCCGCCGGGCCGAAACGCCCCGGCCGCTTCGCCCTACACGCGACCGATGAGGACCTCGGCCAGGACCTTCACGTGATCGAGGTCCCGAGGGATGAAGTTCTGGAGCATGAGCCGCTCGCAGCCAGCATCAGCATAGCGGCGGGCCATCGCCCGCGCCCGCTCGGGATCGCCGATGATCCATCGCTCGGCCCGGGACGCGAGCCAGGCCCCGACGTTCGCCATGGGGCTCACCTCGGCCACGAGGGCCGCCCGGCGCGCCTCGAACTCGGCCTCGGTTCGCCCGACGAGGACGCCGACCATGGCCGAGCGTCGGATTGTCGAGGGATCGCGACCGATGGCACGGCAGGCCTCGTCGAGGGCAGCGAAGCGGTCACGGACCCGATCCGGCCCCGAGCTGACACAGTTGAACTCGTCGGCATGGCGAGCCGCGATCCGGAGTCCTCGGGGCGTGCCTTCGCCACCAACGATGATCGGCGGCGCAGGCTTCTGGACCGGCTTCGGCGCGAAGCGCGCGTCCTCGACCGTCCAGTACCGGCCCGCGTACGACCAACCGTCCGGGCCCGCCCAGAGGCCCCGCACGATCTCGATCGCCTCCTCGAGCATCGCCGCCCGCTCGTCGATCGGCGGAAACGGGAGGCCGTGGGCCCGGTGCTCAGCCTCGTTCCAGCCAGCTCCCATCCCGACCTCGACCCGGCCGCCGCTCATCCCGTCGACGGTAGCCACGATCTTGGCGAAGGTCCCTGGATGGCGAAAGGTGACGGGCGAGACGAGGACACCGAGGCGGATCGAGCGCGTCTCCCGGGCGAGACCGGCGAGCGTCGTCCAGGCGTCGGTCGCCGGGCGCCCCGGTGGGCCGGGGAAGCTCAGGTAGTGGTCCGAGCGGAAAAAGGTCTCGAAGCCGGCCTCCTCGGCGGTTCGGGCGAGGGCGAGAAGCTCCTCGTAGTGAAGACCCTGCTGGCCCTCGATCATGAGCGCGATCCGCATCGCATCCTCCGGCTGAGGCGAACGATCGACGTTGACAGAATGATTCGTGCGAGTATGATGGTGCGCATGGTGCGAACGACCGGCGACGAGCTCGAACGGCCCGCAGACGGAGTCGCCTCCGGATCTCGGCCAAGTGATCTGAGTATCGAGCCTCTGGCCGGCACCGTGCTGGCCGAGGACTCCGTCGCCGAGGACTCCGAGCCGCGCGGCGCCACCCCATCGTCGCCGCGGGCGATCGATCTGACGACCGTCCTCGCTGACCTCCGGGCGACCCTCGGCGAGCTGAAGTGCCTCGGTAGCGAACGGCTGCGCCGACACGGCGTCAGCATGGGCCACCTCCACGCCATGGCCCTCCTCGAGCGCCATGGCCACCTCACGATGACCCGCTTCGCTGAATTCCTCGACGTCAGCCTGTCGAACGTGACCGGCCTCGTCGACCGAATGGAGGAGCGCGGTCTCGTCCGGCGGACTCGGATCGCCGGTGACCGCCGGATCGTCCTCGTCGAGCTCACCGACCACGGCCGGCGACTCCTGGAAGAGATGGACCTCCTCCGGAACGATCTCCTCGCCCGGGTGCTCGACCGGCTCGAACCGGAGAGCGTGGCTGCCATCGCCACCGCCATCGCCCGCCTCCGGGATGTCCTCCAGGAGGCGCTTCGGGAGGCCCAGACCGAGGCACACAGCGAAGCTGGGCATTCCCGCACCAGCCCGCCATCTGGCTCGGGGCCGGCTGCCCACCCGCTCGGCCGGGGGTCCCCCCGCGACCGAGAGACCTGAGCCGCTCGGCCGAAGCCGACGATCGCCGTCCCAATCCACGACCGTTTACCAGAAGGGGAATTCTCCATGTTCGAAGGACCGATGACCGCCTCGTCCTCGACGACCGCCGTCCCAGCGGGGGCTCTGCACCTCGGGCGGCGTCAGCGGTTCGAGATCGTCGGTGCCATCCTCCTCGGCCTCCTCCTTGGCGCCCTCGACCAGACGATCGTCGGCGTCGCCCTGCCGCGGATCGTCACCGACCTCCGCGGGAACGATCTCTACACCTGGGTCGTCACGATCTACCTCCTGACGAGCACGATTACCGTCCCCTTCTGGGGCAAGCTGTCGGACCTCTACGGGCGCAAGCCGATGCTCCTCGCCGGCATCAGCCTCTTCCTCGTCGGCTCCGCTCTCTGCGGTCTCAGCCAGGAGATGTGGCAGCTCATCCTCTTCCGTGGCATCCAGGGCCTCGGCGCCGGATCCCTCTTCCCCATCGCCCTCGCCGTCGTCGGCGATCTCTTCTCGCCGGCGGAGCGCGGCCGCTACCAGGGCCTCTTCGCCGCCGTCTTTGGCTTCTCGGCCCTCATCGGACCGGCCCTCGGCGGCTTCCTGACTGACGCCATCAGCTGGCACGCCATCTTCTACGTGAACCTGCCGGTCGGGCTCGTCTCGCTTGTCGTCATCGCCCGCGTCATGCCACCCATCGGCCGACGCGGGCTCCGGCACGACCTCGACATCCTCGGGGCGGCCGTCTTTACGGCAGCCGTCGCACCCTTCCTCGTCGGCCTGACGAACGCCCAGACGAGCGATTGGCTGACGCCCGAGGTGGGGGGCCTCGTCCTCCTCGGCCTCGCCCTCTTCGGCCTCTTCCTCGGCATCGAGGCCCGGGTCCGCGAGCCGATCATCTCCCTCGCCCTCTTCCGGGAGCGGACGGTGGCGGCGACGATCGCGGCGACCTTCTTCGCCTCCTTTGGCTTCTTCGCTGCCGTCGTCTTCCTCCCCCTCTATTTCCAGGTCGTCCTCGGCCGGAGCGCAACGGCGAGTGGCTACGAGATGTTCCCCCTCCTCATCGGGGTCATGGCCGGGAGCGTCGGCAGCGGCCAGATCGTGGCCCGGACCGGCCGCTACAAGGCCCTCATCCTCGGCGCCCTCGCCCTCGTTGTGACCGGCTCGCTCCTCCTGACGAACCTCCGGGCCGGAACCGACATCTGGGTCCTCCGGGCTTGGATGCTCGTCCTCGGCCTCGGCATCGGGCCGACCCTCGCCGTCTTCACGATCGTTCTCCAGAACGCGGTCCCTGTGACCGTTCTCGGCGCCGCCACCTCGGCCCTCACCTTCTTCCGCCAGATCGGCGGCTCCATTGGTCTTGCCGTCGCCGGGACCTTCTTCGGGACCCAGCTCCGGAGCCATCTCCCCGCCGAGCTCGCCGCGGCAGGGGTACCGTCCCAGCTCGTCGATCGGTTCGCCGGGACGAGCTTCGACCGGAACGAGATCGGCGCGGGTGTCGACCTGGCGGCGAGCCTGCGGGCGGCGATCGAGGCGGCGCCACTCCCGCCAGCCGTTCGAGACCAGGTCCTCGCCCTCGTCCCGAACGTCGTCCGGGGAATCTACGAGGCGATGGCCCGTTCGATCGGCGACGTCTTCTGGCTCGGGGTCGGGGCGGCAGTCCTCGCCTTCCTCGCCAGCATCCTCATCCGGGAGATCCCCCTCCGACGGACGGTCGGCCACGTCGAAGGGCGGACCGCGGGCCTCGAAGGGCGGACCGCGGGCCTCGAAGGGCGGGCCGCGGGCCTCGAAGGGCGGGCCGCGGGCGTCGAAGGGCGGACCGCGGGCGTCGAAGGGCCCGGGAGCGAACCGGTCCTCGCCTCGGTCGATGGTCGCCCGGCCCAGCCGCCGGCGACCGGCGTCCTCGCCCTCGCCGAGGCCGTCGATCCGCCGAGCGGCGGCGAGCGGAGCGCTTGACGAGACCGTCGGGCCTCGCCTGACCGGGAGCTGAGCCCACCCCGCTCGAGCGCTGCGCCTGGACCTCGCTTGACGGGCGATGGACCGCCACCGACCTGGGCACCGCGCCTTCGTCCGTCGTCTGGGTCAGTCCGGAGCCCGGCATCGCACCGACCCGACCGATGGGTCGGGTTCGGGCATCATTGCCGGATGATCTTGGGACCTCTCCCCTACCCTCCCCACCTCGTCGCTCCCGGCACGGGCGAGCGCTTCGAGCCGCTCCTCCCCATCGAGGAGCTACCGCCCGGCGCCATGCGGCGGGTGAGCCGCGGCGACACGGACGTCCTGCTCGCCCACGTCCCGGGCTGCGGGATCGTCGCCGTCGACGACCGCTGCCCGCACATGAGCGCGCCCCTCTCCCTCGGGGACCTCGACGGCTGCGTCGTCGCCTGCCCCCTCCACGAGGGACGGTTCGACCTCTGCACCGGCGATCCGGTCCAGATGCCGACGACGGGCGGCCTCGACCCCGACGGCCGACCCCACCTGCCATGGACGCCAGCCGGCCGCGAGCCGAAGGCCGACGTTCCGGGTCGGAAGGCCGAGGCGAGGCGCCTCACCCGCGTCCGGCGCTTTCGGTACTACCCCGTCCGGCTTCGGGAAGGCTGGATCGAGGTCTCGCTGCCGGGCTGAGGGGACGGCGACAGCGTCGGAACCGCAGGGCGGGGCCGCGGTGCTGTGGCGAGCGGGCCGCGGTGGGGAAGCCGGGCCGCGGTGCTGTGGGGAGCGGGCCGCGGTGGAGGGGCCCGACGCTCGGCGACGAAGACCGGATCGAGCGCCTCGGCGGCTCCCCCCTCAGCGCCCTGGCAGACCCGCCTGGGCCGCGGCCACACCCTCGATGACCGCCCGCACCGCCGCCTCGGCGTCGTCGACGACGACGGAGAGGTCGAGGTCCTCGGGGCTGATCGCGCCGGCGGCGAGGAGGGAGTCGCGGAGCCAGTCGAGGAGTCCGGCCCAGTAGGACCGGCCGACGAGGACGACCGGAAAGTGGCGGATTCGGTGGGTCTGGATGAGGGTGAGGGCCTCGAAGAGCTCGTCGAGGGTGCCGAAGCCGCCGGGCAGGATGACGAAGGCGTCGGCGTACTTGACGAACATCGTCTTGCGGGCGAAGAAGTAGCGGAACTCGATCCCGAGATCGACGTAGGGATTGAGGCGCTGCTCGTGGGGCAGCTCGATGTTCAAGCCCACGGAGAAACCGCCGGCCTCCCGGCAGCCCCGGTTCGCCGCCTCCATCACTCCAGGGCCGCCGCCGGTGATGACGGCGAAGCCAGCTCGCGCGAGGCCGCGGCCGATGGCCCGGGCGAGCTCGTAGGTCGGCTCGCCCTCCACGGTGCGAGCCGAGCCGAAGACGGTGACGGCAGGCCCGATGGCGGCGAGGGCGTCAAACCCTTCGACGAACTCGGCCAGGATCCGGAGCGCCCGCCACGGGTCCGAGTCGAGGAAGGCCGGTCGCTCGGTCCGGCGGAGGAGTTTCTGATCCTCGGTTCGGGGCGGGCCACCCGGGAGGCGTTCGGCGGCACCCGGCGAGAGGACGACCCGGCCCTTGTGGCGGGGTTTGGGCTCGGCGTGGTCGGGCTGGTCGACGGTACGCTTGGCCATGACCCGCACAGCATGCCACCAGCCGCGCTTGGCTGCTCCGGTCCCTACCGGTGGATCCGGCCGCTCTTCTCTGCGTCCACCCAGCGCTGCCAGCTCCCCTCGTCCTTGCCGACGGCGACCGCCTGGCCGTAGCGAACGAGGGGGAGGCGAAGGAGGCGCTGGTCGGCGAGGAGCCGCTCGACGATCTCCGTGTCGTCCATCCGCAGGTAGCCGAGCCCCGCCGCCCGGTAGGCTCGACCTTCCTCGTCGAGGAGGGCTCGGGCTCCGAGCCGCTCGACGAAGCGCCGGAGCTCTCCGGCAGCGATGGGTCGACGGCGAAGGTCGACGAAGTGGACCCGGACCCGGCGTTCGGCGAAGAAGCGGAGGGCGGCTCGGGTCGCTTGACTGTCGGGGAGGCCGAAGATCTGGATCTCCATATCCATCAGGGTACGTGCCGGCGGGCGCCACGGGCCACGGGGCCGGACGAGGAACCTTCGGCCCATCAGTTCTGGCGAGCCCACCCCCCGGGGACCGCTGTACCATCGTGATCGTCGGCCGCTGGTCGGCCGGTCCCACCCGGGTTCCCGGCTGCAGCACCACCGCAGGAGACGAGATCGTGACCGTCTGGTTCACCGTCCAGCTCGAGGACCGGCCGGGTTCCCTCGGTCGGCTCGCGACGGCCCTCGGCGAGCGCGGCATCAACATCACCGGCATCGTCGGCGTCGCCGAGGACACCGATGGCGCCCTCATGCTGACGACGAGCGACCCCGAGGCGACGAGCGAGGTCCTCGCCACCCTCGGCATCCCCCACGAGCGGCACGAGCCGGGGAGCGGGCTCGATCCCGATCGGCTCACCGTCGCCGACCTCGGCCGCCGCTGAGTCCGCCGCCGAAGAAGGAGGGACGACCCATGCCGCGCCGCGCCGGATCGCCGGCTGCCGTCGCCCTCCGCGTCGACTACCTCGACACCCCGGCCACGGTGGCTGCCATCACCGCCCGAATCGCCGCCTTCGGTGGCTCGTTGCGCACCCTCTCGACCGTCCGACGTCTCGACGGCGAGCCCCCGGCCGTCGAGGTCGAGCTCGAAGTGGAAGGGGCCGATGAGGCGGCGCTCATCGCCGGCCTCCGCGAGCTTCCCGACGTCCGGGGGATCCGGCCGACTCGCGCCCTCGATCGGGTCTTCGGGAAGCGGGTCATCGTCATCGGCGGCGGGGCCCAGGTCGCCCAGGTCGCCCTCGGTGCCGTCTCCGAGGCGGACCGCCACAACCTTCGGGGCGAGCGGATCAGCGTCGACACGATCCCCCTCGTCGGCGAGGAGAACATCGCCACGGCCGTCCGGGCTGTCGCCGACCTGCCCCGCGCTCGCCTCCTCGTCCTCGCCGGTTCGATCATGGGCGGCGACATCTCCCGGGCGGCTGACGAGCTCCGCGCCGTCGGCATCCCGATCGTCGCCCTGAACATGGTCGGCTCGATCACCGAGCACGTCGACCTCGTCGTCTCCGACCCGGTCCAGGCGGGCACGATGGCCGTCATGGCGATCGCAGACACGGCCACCTTCGACCTCGCTCGCCAGCGCGGCCGACGCTACTAGCGGACCGGGACCCGAGCTGCCCCGAGCGCTGATGCGGATCGCGACCTGGAACGTCAACTCCCTCAAGGCCCGCCTCGACAAGGTCCTCTGGTGGCTGGAGCGAGCGGCGCCGGACGTCCTCCTCCTCCAGGAAACGAAACTCGCCGATGCGGACGCCCCGGTCGTCCCCTTCCGGATGGCAGGCTACGACCTCCTCCACCACGGCGAAGGCCGCTGGAACGGCGTCGCCATCGCCTCCCGGCACCCGATCGAGGCGGTCGTGACGAACTTCGGCGACGGGCCCGTCCGCGATAGCGGACCCGGGGCACCGACGGTGAGCGAAGAGGACTTCGACCCCTTCGACGAGGCCCGGATGGTGGCGGCGACCAGCGCCGGTCTGCGGGTCGTCTCCATCTATGCCCCGAACGGTCGCCAGGTCGGGTCCCCCTTCTACGACGGCAAGCTCCGCTGGTTCGATCGACTCGCCCGCTGGCTCGAGGAGAACTGCCAACCCGACGAGCCGCTCGTCGTCGGCGGCGACTTCAACGTCGCCCCGACCGACCTCGACGTCTGGGACCCGGTCGCCGTCCACGGCGGGACCCACGTCTCGCCGGCGGAGCGGGAGGCGTTCGAGCGGCTCCTCCGGTGGGGCCTCGTCGACATCTACCGACGGCTCCGGCCCGAGCCAGGCCGCTACACCTGGTGGGACTACCGGGCCGGCAACTTCCACCGGAACGAGGGGATGCGGATCGACCACCTCCTCGTTACCGAGCCTCTCGCTGGCCGGGCCGTCTGGGCGGAGATCGATCGCGAGGCGCGGAAGGGCGTTCCGGTCCCCTCCGACCACGCACCCCTCCTCGTCGACCTCGATGCGCCGGGCCGGCCGATCGACGCCGGCTGGGAGGGCGCCCTCGCCCGGATCGCACAGCGAACGAAGCCGCGGTCGGCGCGAGCGGCACGCTGACACACCGCCCCACGAAGGGGGCCCACGCCACGCTGCGCCGCCGCGCCTGCCGACCCGCCGCGGCCTGCGGACCCGCCGCGGCCTGCCGACCCGCCGCGGCCTGCGCTATCGGAGGAGGCGCTCTCGAGCCTGCGCGGGCGCTCGCCCTGGCGTCGACCAGAGGCCGGCTCCGGGGCCGAGGGGTCTAGAGGCGGACGACTCGCTCGAGGTCGACGACAAGGACGGTCGCCCCGCCGTGGGCGACGGTCCGGGCCTTCCAGTCGGCGAGGCGCTCGAGGAGGACGAGGGGAACCTCGACCTCCCGCGGTTGGCAAGCCTCGGCCAGGCAGGCGAGGGCCGCTTCCACCCCCGCGTCTTCGGTGGCGATGAGGAAGGTCGTGTTCTCCTGGCCAAGGAAGCCGCCCGAGGAGGCGAGCCGGGTGAAGCGGTGGCCGCCTCGCCGGAGGGCGTCGGCCGTTGGTTCGGCGTCGTCGCGGTGGACGATGGCGACGAGAAGCTTGCTCATCGGCTCGCGGTCGACCCTGAGGCGATCGCCCCGGCTGTCCTCACCACCCGCCACCGGGGTCGCTCCGAAGCGAGCATCGTCCGCCGTTCGGCGCGTCGCCGCATCTGCTCCAACTGGGTCATGCCTGCGAGCGTCCTCCCATACTCGTCGCCCGGATCGCATGCCGTCGAGCAGCGGCCACCCGGCGGACGCCAGTCGGGTTCGCGCTGACCCGTCGGCCCCGCCAGTGTACCTGGGCGGCCCGACCGACGACAGCGAGCGGCCTCAGAAGCCGCCCGGGCCCCGACCGCTGCCTGGCTCCCTCACCCGCGCCAGCACCGAGGGCGACAGCTAGAGGACGATCCGGCCGGGCGTCATCCCGGGTTGGAGTTCCGTCGCCGCCACCATGTGCCGGCGATTGAGGAGGGCGAACCGGTACCGGGCGACGATTCGTCGATCGGCGAGCGACCGCGTCCGGACGTCGGTCATTGGAATGAACTGCGGCGTCGGCGATTCGAGAAAGGTCGCCAGCTCGGCACCCTCGGTGATGTAGATGTTGCCGGTGAGCGTGTGGCCGGGCGTCACGGCGACGATTGGTCGGGCGACCTTCGTGACGCGGAGCTCGGGGGCTGTCTCGGGCGGCGGCCCGTCCGAGGTTTCGGCGATGAGCGTCACCTCATCGGCCAGGACCCAGAAGCTCGGGGTCTGGACCCGCGTCGGCTCGCCGTTCCGACGCAAGACCGTTGCGTCGAGGAGCTCGAAGAGGCCGAGGTGATGATTGACGAAATCCGAGAGTCGACGGTGGGCCCCGATCCGGAGCCCGCCGCTGAGCCGGAGATGCGGCCCGACGAGCTCGATGGGGACCGTCGGGAGGTCGCGCGGCAGGGACGGGAGGGCCGGGAGGGGCTCGGTGACGAGCTCCTCGAGGTGGACCGAGGCGTCGCCGTCGCTCAGATCCGGCCCGCCGATCGCGGCTGCATCGGGCGGGGCTGATGGTGCGTTCTCAGCGGGCCCCGTCGCTCCGCCGGCGGAGGCCCACACTCCGGACGCATCAGCGTCGTCGCGGTGTGGCGCTCGCCCGGCGTCGGGCAGGAACCCCTCATCCGACCTCGACCCGGGACCCTCGGCAGGGCCAGGATGGTCGCCTCGGGGCGAGTCGAACTCGGGGTTGGCGGCGCCATCAAACGGCCCCCGACCCCCAGCGAACCGATTGGCAGGCATGTCGTTTCCCGGCGAGTGGCGGTGCTGATGCGACCCCATCATAGCCGGCAGTCGCCCGCGGGTGGCTGCATCGGTTCGACCGGATCGGGATCCGTCGCGTTCACGGCCGGCTGCCCGCGGCCACGACGGATCGGCCGTGAAGTCATCGAGAACGGGCCCGGAGCGTGCCCGCAGCGCGGGCGAGCCCGCTTCGTCACCGGCCGCCGGACCCGCGGCGCGACAGCGACTCGCGTCGAGGTGCGACCCCAGCGCTGCCCGGCCCCCGTGCCGAGATCGCCCCGCCTCAGCCAGCCAGCGGTCCGACGATGATGGCGTCGGCGGCGAGGGCGAGGAAGAGGAGGGAGAGGTAGCTGATCGAGTAGCGGTAGAGCCCGATGGCGCCGGCAAGGGACCCCTCCGGGGAGGAGGCGCGGCGCCAGAGTGCCACCGCTCGCCACAGGAAGACGAGGCCGAGACCGACGGCGGCCGTCAGGTAGAGCAGGCCGAGCCGACCGACGACGAAGAGGAGGAGCGAGGTGGCGACGACGAGGAGCGTGTAGAGGACGATCTGGCTGGCCGTTTCCGGCACCCCGCGGACGACCGGCAGCATTGGGATGCCGGCGGCCTCGTAGTCGCGACGAGCCCGAAGCGCGAGAGCCCAGAAGTGCGGTGGCGTCCAGACGAAGACGAGGGCGAAGAGAACGAAGGCGGGCAGGTCGACCCGGCCCGTCACCGCCGCCCAACCGATGACCGGCGGCAGGGCGCCGGCCGCCCCGCCGATGACGATGTTCTGGGGGGTCGTCCGCTTCAGGAGGACCGTGTAGACGACGACGTAGACGCCGATGGCCAGGAGGGCAAGGAAGGCGGCCAAAAGATTCACGAACCAGGCGAGGACAACGAGGGCGACGACGCCGAGAGCGAGGGCGAAGAGGAGGGCGTCTGCCGGCTCGACCCGGTGGCTCGGCAGCGGCCGACGCCGAGTCCGAGCCATCCGCTCGTCGATGTCCCGCTCGAGGACCTGGTTGATGGCGTTCGCCGAGCCGGCGGCGAGGCTTCCGCCGACGAGGGTCCAGAGGACGAGGTCGAGGCGCGGGATCCCCCGCTCGGCCAGGATCATGGCCGGAACCGTCGTGACGAGGAGGAGCTCGATGATCCGCGGCTTCGTGAGGGCGACGTAGGCCCGGATCGTGTCGCCGCGTCCCGTCACCCCCCGCAGCGCCCCGTGCTCGGCCTCGTCGGCGCCCGAACCTGCGCCGCCCGAGCCGGCGCCCGCTCCGGAACCCGCCCCGGGGCCCCTCAGCGGCTCGGCGAGGAGCCGGGCCCGGTAGTACGACCCCGTGGCCAGGGCGACGAAGAGCCCCCAGATCGTCGCCCCGAGGGCGAGGTGGAGGGTCTGCGTCCATTCGGCGAGCCGGGTAAGGATCTGGGCCCCGCCGACGACGGCCTGGATCGGATAGAGGGCGGCCGCTGCCACGGCGACCCAGGCGAGCGGCCGACCCCCCGCCGGCCCGTGCAAACTCCGCCAGGCGACGAGGGCGATGGCCGCCACGACGAGGCCGACGACGATGGCGACCCAGCGATGGAGGACGTGGGTCGTCGTCAGCTCGGTGAGGGGCGGGAAGAGGGTCCCGCCCATGAGCGGCCAGTCCGGGAAGAGGAGGGCAGCGTTCTCAGCCGTCACGTTCGAGCCGAAGACGAGGAGGACGAAGATGGCGGCCGCTCCGAAGACGGCGAGGGCCGTGAAGCGCTGGTCGCCCCGCCGGCCGAGGCGGGTCGGGAAGAGCGAGCGGACGAAGACGAAGACGAGGAGCCCGAAGAGGAACATGGCGGCCACGAGATGGGCCGTCACCGACTCGCCGCTGTTGCCGAGGCGGACCGTCTCCCGACCGAGCCAGGCCTGGAAGGCGACGAGGCCGACCCCGCCGAGGGACGGCCAGAGGATCGCCGGTTCGCTCCGGTGCCGGGCGACCGCGATAACTGCCAGGGCGAGCACGAGGAGACCGAGGACGACGGCGACGGTCCGGTGGATCCACTCGAGCCAGACCTGATAGCCGGCGTCGAGACCGGGCAGGAACTGGCCTTCGAAGCAGCCCGGCCAGGTCGGACAGGCGAGGCCCGAATTGGTCGCCCGGACGACGACCCCGATCGTGACCAGGAGGAGCGTCGTCACGACGGCTGCTCCGGCCAGCTGTTGATACCGGCTCACCGACAGGCTTCCTTCCTCCACCGATCGCCCGCTGGGGCGGGCCGAGGGTCCGGGTTCGGTCACCGACGCCACGGGCGGTGCCGACGGCGTTCGACGGCCGGGCAGGGGACGATGCGGCGACGAACGGAGGGCATTCTAGCGCGGAGCCTCTCCTCCCCGGAGCCACGAGGGTTGCCGTCCCGGCGCTCTGCCGACGGGAGGACCTCCGACGGGCCGACGACGCCGAGGTGCGGTGGCTGATCACGATGAGAACGATCGCGATAAGCTCTCGTTGGCATGCGCACCCGCCCTCCCGATCGGTCGTGGGCTCGGTTCCGGCCCACGGGACGCGGCCTCCTCGGCCTCGCCGTCATCCTCCTCGTCGCCGCCTGCGTCGCTCCCGGCGGCGCAGGGAGCGGCACCGGCGCACCGGCAAACGGGCCGGACGGCTCGCCCTCCGAAAGCGGCCCGGCCAGGCCGAGCGTCATCCCGGTCATCGTCTCCTCCGAGCAGGCCGTCGGTCCGAACCGCTTCCTCTTCTCCCTGCTCGACCCGGCGACGAACCTCCCGGCCGCCCGGCCCGAGCGGACGGTGAGCGTCGCCTTCTTCGACTCGCCGGACGCGACGGCTCCGGTCGCCACGGCCGATGCCGAGTTCGTTTGGGGGATCGAGGGCCAACGGGGGCTCTACGTCAGTCACGTCACCTTCACCCATGCCGGGACCTGGGTCGCCGCCTTCACGACCGAGGCGCCGGACTCGCCCCGGCAGACCATCCGGGTCACCTTCGACGTCCGCGAGCACGCCACGGCGCTCGGGGTCGGCGATCGGGCGCCGGCCGTCCGAACCCCGACAGCCGCCGACGTCGGCGGCGACCTCCGCCGCATTTCGTCGGACCCGAACCCCCTGCCGGCCTTCTACGAAGCCTCCGTCGATACCCTCCTCGCTGCCCACCGCCCCTTCGTCCTCGTCTTCGCGACGCCCGCCTTCTGCGTCAGCGCCCAGTGCGGACCAACCCTCGAGCGGATAAAGCCGTACGTCGGCCAGGACCCGGACGTCGCCTTCGTCAACGTCGAGCCCTACCTCCTCGACTTCGTCGACGGCCGCCTCCAGCCGAAGCTCGACGCGAACAACCAGCTCCAGCTCGCCCCGGCCGCCGAGGCCTTCCGGATCGTGAGCGAACCCTGGATCTACGTCGTCGACCGCGCGGGCGTCATCGTCGGCTCCTTCGAAGGGATCGCCACCGACGCCGAGCTGAAAGCCGCCATCGAACAGGCTCGGAGCGGCGGCTGACCTCTCTCCCCGACCGGCCGGGGCCGGCTCCGAAAAGGCGTGCCCGTCTGGTCCCGCCCCCGACACAGTGTTCGGGGGATCGGACGCCCGAAGCGGGACCTACGTCAGCGGATTGGCCGGCAGATCGAGATCGTGTCGAGATCGGCAGACCCGAACCGTCCATCCGCACCATCGAGTCAGCCGACAGCCCCTCCGCCTCCAGGCTCGCCGAGCGGGATCCCCTCGGCGCAGCGCGGGCACTCGGCCGGATCCCAGGTCGGCAGGTCGAGCCGCCAGAGGGCGCGGAGCGGGTAGGTTCGACCCGTGAGGGGCGAGGTCAGGGCGGCCCGCCCGGCCGACCGATCGACGAGGACATGGCAGCCGACGATCTCGCCGCCCGCCTCCTCGACCGCCGGGAGCATGGCGACGAGGGAGCCGCCCGTCGTGAGGACGTCGTCGACGAGGAGGACCCGCTCGCCCGATCGGATCTCGAAGCCGCGCCGGAAGACCCGCCGGAGCCGCCCATCGGCGTCCCGGACCTCCTCGGCGAAGATGGCCCGCACCCCGAGCTGGCGACCCGTCTCGAAGGCGAGGATGATCCCGCCCGTCGTCGGGCCGGCGACGACGTCGACGGTCGGCTGACGGTCGGCGTCCCGGTAGCGGGTGGCCCAGAAGCCGACGAGCTCGGAGGTCGCGGCCGGATGCTGAAGGACCCGGAACTTCTCGAGGTACGTCCCCGCGTGGCGGCCGCTCGTGAGGACGAAGTGACCCTCGATGATGCCCCCCGTCGAGCGGAAGAGGGCCTCGGTCCGGGCGGCGATGGCGGCCTGGGCGGCGAGATCGAGGACCGGCTTCGGGGTCGTCACGGCCTCAGTGTACGGCCCTTCGAGGCGAACC
The DNA here is from genome assembly GCA_042408535.1 of Chloroflexota bacterium. Taxonomy (GTDB): domain Bacteria; phylum Chloroflexota; class Limnocylindria; order Limnocylindrales; family CSP1-4; genus BPIH01. The sequence goes on from JBHORA010000218.1 coordinate 25,603, forward strand.
CGGCGGGCCGCCGGAGCTCGACGAGGAGGGACTCCATGTCGGCGAGGCCGGCAGCGAGGCAGGCAGCCCGCAGCTCGTCGACGAGCCGGGCGGGGCGGGCCGGATCGGCGAGAGCCGCCGTCCCGACCCCGACCGCCGTCGCCCCGACGGCGAGGTAGTCGAGGACATCGGCCAGCGAGCGGACGCCGCCGACGGCGACGATTGGGACGGGGACGGCACCCGCCAGCTCGGCGACGAAGTCGAGACCGAGGGGCAGGAGGGTCGGGCCGGCCAGGAAGCCCCGACCGGATCCGAGAGCCGAGCGCCGAGCGACCCCCGTGCCCGCCGCAGCGAGGGCTCGGGCCCGGAGCCCGCCCGGGCCCACGAGGCCGTCGGCTCCGGCGTCGACGACGGAACGGGCGAGGCGCCGCGGATCCTCGACGAGGGGGAGCTTCACGAGGAGCGGCCGCTCGGTCGCCCGCCGCACCGCGGCGACAAGAGCGGCGAGGGCGGAGGGATCGGCTGTTCCCGGCCGGAGCTCGGCGAGGTTGAGCTCGAGGGCGCCGACGCCGGGGACCTCGTCGAGCCGTCGGGCGACCTCGGCGACCTCGCCGGCGACCTCGCCGGCGATGCTGACGACGACGGCCGGCCCGAGCCGCGCCCACCCGTCGCCGAACCGCTCGACGACGGCGTCGATCCCCGGGTTCGGGAGGCCCGTTGCCCAAACGAGCGCGTTCGGCAGCGCAACGAGCCGTGGCGGTGGGCCGCCGTCGCGCGGGCGGAGCGTCGTCGTCCGGGTCACGATCGCTCCCACCCCATCGAGCCCGAGGACCTCGGCGACGTCCGTCCCGTACCCGGCGGAGCCGGCGGCGAAGAGGATCGGGCTTCGGAGGCGGAGGCCGGGTCGGCCGCCGGACTCGATCCTCAGGCTCAGGTCGACGGCACTGGGCGGTAGCGGGCTCCTCGCCTCCACGGCCACCCCGGGGCCCCTCTCGGCGGCGTCCGTACCAACCGGTCGAGGCGACCTCTCGGCCGGAACGATGGCGCTTCGGATCCGGCGAATCGTCGGCGCCCGCTTCGGCGCCGTCCTCCGTCCCGCCTGAACTGGCCCCGTGACGACGCGCTTGCGGGCCTTCACGCCGCGACCTCCGGCCAGCGCAGCTCCTCGGCGGCAACGACCGGCCCCTCGCGGCAGAGCCGGATCCCTCCGGCCACATATTCCCGAACGCAGCCCTGGCAGATCCCGAGGGCGCAGACCGGACCGACCGGGAGGGCGACCTGGAGGAACGCCCGCCGCCGCGCAGCCGACGAGCCAGGTTGAGGCGCCCGACTGCTCGCTCGCTTCCGACCGAGGCGGGCGACCCCGAGCCGCTCGCGCCGGCCGGCCGCCACCCGGGCGAGGGCGGCGAGGGCAGGGAACGGCCCCGCCGCGAAGGCCTGGTCGGCCCAGGCTTCGAACTCGAGCAGCAGCTCGTCGACCGTTCCCGGCCGTCCGAGGGAGCCGTCGGCGGTGGCGACGACGTACTCGACGGCGTCGGGGAGCAGGCTCGAGGGGAAAACGGTCCGCGCGTCCAATACCCCGAGGAGAAGGGTCACCTTCCGACCCGCTGTGAGGGCCTCGTCCATGAGGAAGCGGAGCGCCCCCGAGAGTCGGCCGGTGCCAACGAGGAGGAGGTGGCGGCTCCGGGGATCGACCTCGAAGGGGCGGCCGTAGGGCCCCGCCATCCCGACCCGGTCGCCCACCCGGAGCGTTGCCGGCCAGTCCGCTGGCCGCCCCTCGGTCGCCCCGTCGTCGAGGTAGAGGGTGACCACCCCTTCCCGGGGCTCGATGCCGGCCGCTGGCCAGGCCTCCCGGAGGACGGCACCCGGGACGCCTTCGGGGCCGAGGTGGACGAGCTGGCCGGCCCGGAGGCGACCCACCGGCCAGGGGACGGCGAAGCGGGCGAGCCACTGGCCGGGGACGATCGGCCGGACCTCGATGCACTCGGCGAGCCCGGCCGGGGTCGGCTCCGGCCGGCCGCCCCTCATCGACGGCGCCCTCCGATCCGAGCGAGGCCGGGTCCCGGCTCGTCAGGACCGGAACGAGCCACCCTGCCCGTTCCCCTCGTCGTCCTCGAAGGCCGGCTCGTCGGCGGCCCCGTCGTCGCCCTCCTCCTCGAGCTCGGGAGCGACGTTCGGGTAGGCTTCGGCGAGGGCGTCCGCAATGTCGCCGAAGACGTCGGTCGGGTCGTAGTACTCGACGAGCGCGTCGGGCGACCCAAGCTCCCGCCATTCGCCCGGGGTCTCCTCGGGCAGGACCTCGGCCCGGAGGCGGCCGTCGGCGTGGAGGACGAGGCGCTCATCGTCATCCTCGACGACGATGAGATCCCCGATCCGGGCCGCCATCGGCCGGGCCAGCTCCTCGAACTGCTCGAGGAGGGCAGCTTCCGAGCGCTGGCTCCGCTCCTGGAAGGCGAGGGCGAGGTCGTAGAGGCGCGCAGCGGCCTCCTCCTCGGTGTCTGGCTCGGGCCCGGCCGGACGCCCGGCCGCCCACGCCTCGGCGGCGGCGGCATAGGGCTCCTCTTCGGCACCCACCGTCTCCTCGGGCGCGATGCCGGCCGACTCGAGGAGCTCCTCGGTCCCCGTCGGCTCGGGCGGCAGGCCCGCCGCCTCGCGGGCGGCTTCGGCGAAGGCGGCGTAGAGGTCGGCCGGGTTGTAGAGCTCGACGAGCTCCGCCGGGCTCTCGATGACCTCCGTCTCGCTCACCCACTCCCCCGTCGCCTCGTCGAGGTAGCGGGTCCGACTTCGAAAGGAGCCGTCGGGAGCGACGGACAGATAGTCGGGCTCCTCGTCGATGAGGACGAGCCCACCGAGCTCGGCGATCCGTTCCCGGTTCGCCTCAAGGAAGCGCCGCAACTGGTCGGCGGCGCTGACGAGGAAGTCGGTCCGCTCGAGGGCGGCGTCCGCCGCGAGCTCGCCGAGCAGGTCGTTCCGGCCATTCGCCATGGCGATCGCCTCCTCTCAACCGTGATAGACGAGGTCCGGGCCGAGTCGCTCCCGGAGGAACATCGCGTGGTGCCGCTCGAAGAGCCACTCGGCCGCTCGATGGCCGAGGGCGCGGGTCGCGGCGTCCGCTTCGAGCCGATCGAGGGTCGCATAGTCGGGCAGCTCGAGGAGGATAACGTTGTCGAAGTCCCAGCCGTAGGCCACGTTGTACCAGCCGAGGAAGCGGATCCCAAACTTCTCCTCGTACTCGCGGACCTGGCGCGGGAAGATCGTCTTCATGAAGAACTTGAAGAACGGATCGCGGCCACGGCGGACGGAGAAGAAGGTCGCGAGCACGGGCACCGGTGGCGGTCCTCCTGATCGGTGGCGGTTGACCGGACGGGGCCTATTCTCGCACGCTCGGTCCTGGCTCAGAACCGCCGCCCGATCCGCCGCCCTGCTCGGCCACCGGAGCCCCTTCGCCCGCCCCTTCGGGCGGCGGAGCCGGAGTGGGCCCGAGGGCGCCGCTCCCAGTGCCTCCCGCCCTCGCCGCGGCCTCCGCCTCGAGCTCGCCGACCGTCTTTGTCGGCGAGGCGAGGGGGCGGCGGCGGGCTTCCCGTCGCTCGGCGGCGACGAGCCGGAGGAGAAAGATCGCCGTCTGGCCGACGAAGAAGAGGAGGCCGATGACGATGAAGAGGAAGAGGGCCGTTACGACGTCGGGAACCCGCCCGACCGAGAGGGGCGTCGCGATGACGAAGACGACAAGAAGGGCGACCTGGATCCAGAAGCAGCCGAGCCCGGGCCCGCGCTCCGGATCGAGGGGGGCACCCTTGTACTCGACCGGCCGCCGCGATGGACGGGGCTCGGTGGCGGGTGGCGTCATCGGCCGGAGCGGCGAGCTCGGCGATCTTGCCAGCGGAACCACTCACCGACGAGGGGCAGGAACCAGGCCCGTCCCTCGTAGGGTGCCGGCACGAGCGGGAAACGAAGCCCGGCGATGGCCGGCGGCGAGCCGCCGAGGAGCCAGTCGGCGAGCCGGGTCCCGAGATACGTCGAGAGGACGACCCCTGTGCCCGAGTAGCCGACGGCGTGCCAGATCCCGCCGAAGCGACCGACGTGGGGCATCCGGTCGAGGGTCAAGGCGACCTTGCCGCCCCAGGCGTACTCGATCCGGACGTCGCCGAGGTGCGGGTAGACCTCGGCGATCCGCCGCCGAAGGAGCCTCGCCGTCCGCCCGACCCAAGTCGGCCAGAAGCTCACCCGGCCGCCGAAGACGAGGCGTCGATCGGCGCTCACCTGCCAGTAGGAGAGGAAGTTCCGGCTGTCGAAGACCCCCCGGCCACTCGGGACGAGGGCCGTCGCCACGTCCGCCGGCAACGGCTCGGTGGCGACGATGTAGCTACCGACCGGAACGATGCGGCGTCGAACGGCTGGGGCGACGGCATCGGTGTAGCCGTTCGTCGCCACGACGACCTCCCGGGCGAGGAGCGCGCCTCGGCTCGTCTCGACGACGAACCGCCCATCGGCCTGGCGGCGGATGGACCGGACCCGAACCCGTTCGTGGAGGTCCGCCCCCGCCCGGTCGGCAAGGCCGGCGAGGCCGGCAAACCACTTCCCGGGATGGAGGACGGCCCCGACCTCGACGACGAGGCCGGCCTCGTAGGCTCCGGTTCCGACCTCCGCCCGCAGCTCGGCACCCTCGACGACCCGGGCCGGGACGCCGGCCTCGGTGAGAGCGGCGGCTTCGGTCGCGAAGGCCGCCCGGTCCTTCCTCGACCAAGCGAGCTCGAGGTAGCCAGCCGTCCGCAGGTCGGCGTCGATCCCCTCGTCCCGGACGAGGCCAACGAGGAACCGGTAGGCGTCGAGGGACTCCTCGAAAAGGGCCCGACCCGTCGCCGGACCGTAGCGGCGGACGAGCTCGGCGAGGCCCCACTTGTAGCCGGGATGGGCGATCCCGCCGTTCCGTGTCGAGGCCCCCCAGCCGAGGGTCTCGGCCTCGAGGACGACGACGTGGCTTCGAGCGAGGGCGAGCCGGCGGGCGCAGGCGAGGCCCGTGTAGCCGCCGCCGACAACGACGACGTCCGCCGCATCGGGCAGGGCCCGCCCGCTCCGGTCCGGGAGGGCCGGCATCGTCGCCTGCCAGAGGCTCCGCCCCTGCGTCCCGGCGAAGGGATCCGTCCGGCTCATGAGGTTCCCCTCGACGCCCCGTGGTGGGCCCCCGCCCCGGCGGCCTCGAACGTCTCGTCGGTGTAGGCGAGGCGGCCGCCGGCGACGGTCGCCAGGACCCGGCCCGGCAGCTCGCGCCCAAGGAAGGGGCTGTTGCGACCCTTCGAGCGGAGGGTCTCCTCGGTCACCCGCCAGCGAGCGCTCCGATCGAAGACGACGAGATCGGCAGGCTCTCCCTCTCGGAGCCCGACCCGCCGCCCGAGACGCTCGCCGAGGCAGCCGGCCGGCCCGACAGTGAGGGCAGCGATGGCCCGCTCGAGGGAGATCCGGCCGGCATCGACGGCGGCGAGGAGGACCCCGAGGGCCGTCTCGATCCCGCTCATCCCGTTGGCGGCGAGCCCAAACTCGATGGCCTTGTCGACGACTGTGTGGGGGGCGTGGTCGGTGGCGACGGCGTCGGCCATTCCGTCGGCGAGGGCAGCAAGGCAGGCGACGGCGTGGTCGGCCGAGCGGAGGGGCGGGTTCACCTTGCAGGCCGTGGCGTACGGTCGAGCGACAAGGGCACCGTCCGCCCACGGGTTCCGGGGAGCCCCCGAGGGATCGACGGCCTCCCAGGCCCAACGCCTCGCACCGGCGACCCATTCGTCGGCCAGGGCGAGGTGATGGGGCGTCACCTCGCAGGTCACCGGCAGCCCCCGCGCCTTCGCCACCCTGACGAGGTCGATGGCCTCCCGGGTCGAGAGGTGGGCGAAATGGAGCCTCGCTCGAGGCTCGTCGGCGACAACCGCCTCCAGGACGGCGAGGTCCCGGGCGACGATGGCTGCCTCCGCCGCCGCCGGCCAGCCTCGAAGGCCGAGGACGGTGGCGACGAGCCCCTCGTGGGCCTCCGCGCCGGCGCAGAGGGCGGGATCCTCGGCATGGTCGACGACCGGCAGGCCCGCCATCCCGGCATAGAGGAGGGCATTCCGGAGGAGGGCGGATGAACGGATCGGCGCGCCGTCGTCGGAGAAGCCGACGACGCCGGCATCGGCGAGCTCGCCGAGGGCCGCCAGCTGCTCCCCGGCCCGCCCCGCGCTCACCGTCCCGTAGGCGAGGACCCGGACCGGCGAGCCCGAGGCCGCAGCGGCTGCCTCCACCCGGGCGAGGACCGACGGCTCGTCGATCGGGGGCTCGGTGTTCGGCATGAGGCAGACCGTCGTGAAGCCACCGTGGGCCGCCGCGGCCTGCCCGGTGGCGATCGTCTCGGCGTCCTCGTTCCCCGGCTCCCGGAAGTGGGCGTGGAGATCGACGAAACCCGGCGCGACGACGATCCCCCGCTCGTTCACGGCCGCCGCCTCGGCGCCGGAGAGCCAAACGACGGAGCGGAGCGTGCCATCCTCGACGACGAGCCGTCCAGCCCCGGAGCGGCCGCTCGCCGGATCGACGAGCCAGACCGGTCCGATCTCGAGGTGCCTGACGACGGCGCCGACCGCGAGCTCCCCCGCTCCGCTCCGAACCTCGGTCATGCCGCCCCGACCTCGCCGTGGACCCCGGCCAGAAGGTAGAGGAGGGCCATCCGAACGGCGACGCCGTTCGTCACCTGGTCAGTGATGACGGCCCGGGGATCGGTCGCCACCTCCGGGGCGATCTCGACCCCCTCGTTCATCGGTCCGGGGTGCATGACGATGACGTCGGGGCGAGCCAACCGGAGGCGCTCCTGCGTGAGCCCGAAGCGGGCGGCGTATTCACGGAGGGAGGGCAAGAGCCCGCCCGCCATCCGCTCGCGTTGGATCCGGAGGGCCATGACGACAGCCGCGTCGCGGAGGGCAGCCGCCACGTCGCTCGTGACCGTGAACCGCCGACCGGCTGCCGCGCCGGCCGCCGCCCAGGCCTCGAAGCCCCGGAGGAGGGTCGCCGGCCCGCAGAGCCAGAGGTCCGCCCCTCCTGCCGTCAGCGACCAGACGTTCGAGCGGGCGACCCGAGAGTGGAGGATGTCGCCGAGGATGACGACCTTCTTGCCGGCCACCGAATGGTCTGGCAGGCGCTCGCGCATCGTGTAGAGATCGAGGAGGGCCTGGGTCGGATGGGCGTGCCAACCGTCGCCGCCGTTCAGGACGTTGCCCCGAAAGACCTCGGCGGCGAGGTATGGGGCGCCGGAGACCGAGTGGCGCATGACGAGCATGTCAGCCCCGAGGGCCTCGATGGTCCGGACGGTATCGACGAGGGATTCGCCCTTCGTCACCGAGGAGGCGGCGACGGCGATGTTGACGACGTCGGCGGAAAGGTTCTTGGCGGCGACCTCGAAGCTGACCCGGGTCCGGGTCGAGGCCTCGTAGAAGAGGATCGTCACGTTCCGACCCCGGAGGGCGGGCACTTTGGCGATCGGCCGTCCGAGGACCTCCTTCATGGCGTCGGTCGTGTCGAGGATGAGCTCGATCTCAGGCCAGGTGAGCTCGTCGAGGTCGAGCAGGTGGCGACGGCGCCAGCCTCGGGCCGACGGCGCCGCCCCGGCAGCGCCAGACGACGGCGCCTCGAGGGTCGTCATCAGGCGGGCTCCGGAACGGGACGCTCGACGCGCTCGATGCTGACCGAATCCTCGCCGTCGACCTCGACGAGGCGCACGGCGACCTGCTCCTCCCGGGAGGTGGGGACGTTCTTTCCCACATGGTCGGCCCGAATCGGGAGCTCGCGGTGGCCACGATCGATGAGAACGGCGAGTCGGATCGCTCGCGGCCGGCCGAAGTCGACGAGGGCGTCCATGGCGGCCCGGATCGTTCGCCCCGTATAGAGGACGTCGTCGACGAGGACGACGGTCTTGTCGTTCAGGTCGACGGGGATGTCGGTTCCCTTCACGATCGGCTGCTGGGCGATGAGGGAGAGATCGTCCCGGTAGAAGGTGATGTCGAGAGCGCCGACGGGGACCTCGACGCCTTCGTGCTCACGGATGGCGGCAGCGAGGCGCTGGGCGAGCGGGACGCCTCGCCGCTGGATGCCGATGAGGACGAGGCCCGCCGTTCCGGCCTGCTTCTCGACGATCTCGTGGGAGATCCGAATCGTCGCCCGGCGGATCTCCTCCGCGGTCATGATCTGGCGGCCGCTCATCGGGTCGACCCGGGGCGACGTGACACGCTCGGAACCTCCTTTCCGGCCTCACGGGACCGGTCGTTCAAGGGGCTTCTGGAAGGATACCCGGTCAGGGGCGTCGACGGCGCCTGACCGGGCCACCGGCAGGAGGCCGCCTCGTCGGCGGCGGCCTCCTCGCGGGGTCAGTAAACGTAGACGGTGACGAACGTCGTCCCCGCCCACCAGCCACAGCCACAGATGGCGAAGAAGTCCGGCCGATAGAGGTCGATGATGCGGCCCTTCACGTCGGCGGGCCCGTAGTCGGTGACGACTCGCTCGAGGCACCCCCCGGCCCCGCAGACCCGGATGACGGTCCCCCGGGGCAGGCGCATCGCCGTCGTCCCGTTATCGTAGAAGGTCGCGTAGCCGCGGAGGACGAACCGAGCCGGCTTCCAGACGAACCCCGCCCGGGGTGCCGCCAGGCGGACGGCGGGTCGGCCCTCGGCGGGTCCGCCGGCGGCCGAGGCGCCGGGTTCGACGATGGGCTCGATGAGGACATCGCCCTTGGCGAGGGCGCCCTCCGACGCCGACGCGGGGTCGAGCCGCCCGATCGAAGGGCTCGAACGGACGGCCGGGACCGCAAGGCGGACGGCCTGGAACGCCGCTGCCTCGAGGGTGGTCGGTGGGGACGGGGGGCGCGAGACCACGAGGCCGGGCACGGCGACCAGGGCGAGGGCGGCGGTGAGCACCGCACCCGCGAGCTGCGTGCGTCGCACGGCCGGCACGATACGCGATCGGCTTCCGCCGTGCAACCCACGTCGAGCCTCGTTGCCAGCGCATGACCATTGGGAGACGGCTCGTCGTGGACCGGGTCGGCGTCGCGCTCCGAGGGCTTGAGCCGAGGACGAGAGCCGACCTAACCGGACGGAGCCCCTGCTCGCCCCGAGACGGCGACCGGCTAGCGAACGACGATGACGGGGACCGTGCCCGGTCCGGGCTGGCTGACGGCCGTCCCGATCTCGGTCCCCGTCCAGGCGAGGATCCGCACGTGGCTCGGCTCGCCGCCCTGCCCCGGCGGGGCGGCCCAGGCGAGACGCCCGAGACCCAGGGCGAAGCCGGCGAGGGCCGGCTCGTCGCGAAGCGACACTCCGGTCGGGTCGAGGGCGCCAGTCGCCGGGTCGATGGTGAAGAGGGAGAGTCGACCGACGCTCGGGTCGACGGCATCGGCCACCCAAACGGCGAAGCGGGTTCCGGTGGGATCCCAGCGAACCTCCCAGTCCCGGAGCTCACCGATGACGAGGGCGGTCAGGCCCTCGGGAAGCCTGAGGTCGGAGGGTGCGCGGGACGAACCCGGCGAGGCGTCGGGCGGCGCGGAAACCGACGGGCTCGGCGAGGCGGAAACCGACGGGCTCGGCGACATCGCCGGCGACGCCGACGCCAGGCCGCGGATCGGCCCGACCGGTCCCGACGTCGGGCCATTGGCCGCCGCGGCGGTGCCGTCCTCCGTCGATGCCGTCGGTGCCGCTCCGACCTCGTTCGGCGCCGATCTCGCGTCTCCCTGCGTTTCCGGGCCGTAGGTATCGGGTGGCAGCCCGCCGGGCCACGGGCCGAGGACGAGGGCGCCCGAGTCCGGGAGCCAGGAGCGGCCGTCGTCGGCGAGGCGAAGGGAACCGTACCAGTACACCGCCCAGCGGCCGCTCGGATCGACGACGGGTCGCCAAACGTTGTGGGCGACGACGGGCAGCTCCTGCCCCGTCTGCGGATCGATGAGGAGGGACCGACCGCTGGCGGCAACGGAGTCCGAGACCTCCTCGCTCACCCGCTCCTCGACCCGACTCGCCACGACCCACTCTCCGAGCCAGGCCGAGAAGACCGAGCGGCCGTCCGTCGTCAGCGGGCGAGCCGTCGGCTCGTCGGGCGACCAAACGTAGACGTCGGGGCCGCGAAAACCGCTCGTCGGGCGGGCGGAGAAGGCGAACCATCGCCCCGAGGCCGACCAGGCCGCCGTGTCGCCGACGATGGCGACCCCGTCGAGGATCGCGACCGGTTCGAGGGGCGTCGGTGAGGCAAACGGCGAGGCCTCGCCGGGCGAAGTCGTGAGGCCTGGGGAGGCGCTCGGAGGAAGCGAGCCGCTCGGACTGTGCGAGCCACTCGGACTGGGCGAGCCGCTCGGGGACGGGCTCGTGGAGGCCAGCGGGCTCGGCGATGGCGTCGGGCTCGAGGGCGGCGTCTCGCTCGGGGCCACCGGCGAGGGCATCGGAGTCGGGGACGGGGAGCGCTCGGCGGGACTCGGGGTGACGCGAGGTCGCGCCGGGGTGGCGGTCGGGCCGGCAGTCGCGGTCGGCGAACTCGACCGTGCCGGTTCGGAGGCGACGGCTTCGCTCGGGGAAGCCGTCGGCGTCGGGACGAGGGTCGGGGTCGGGCTCGGGAGCGGAACGACGAGGACCTGGCCGCCCCCGCTCCCACTGACGACGACGACGAGCCGATCGTTCGTCGGCGAGCGGACGACGGCTCGCGGCACGCCGCTCAGGGCGAGGGCAATCTCTTGCGGCGGCGTGATCGGCGGGCAGTCCGCGCCGGTGGTCCCCGGACAGACCTGCCCAATCGAGGCGACGGCAAGGGCGTAGGTCCCGTCGTCCCGTCGCTCGAGCCAGGCGATCGGTCCGGCCGGGATGGCGATCGGCGTCGCCATGGGGAGCGAGGCCATGGGCGACGGTGCCGGAGAAGCGGGCACGACCGCCGGCGTGCGGCGGGCGAGGATCGAGGCGCCGACGACGACAGCCACGACGAGGATAGCGGCGAGGCCGCCGTAGGGCATGACGCGGCCGACCGGCGAGCGCCGGGCAGCCGCCTCCCGGTCGAGGGCGGCCGCAGTCCGGGCCCAGAGATCCCGTGGCGGCTCCGGTGTGGCGAGGGCGCGGAGGGCGTCCCGCTGCCGCTCATAGGCCGTCGCCACCTCTTGGCACGGCGGGCAGCTCGCGAGGTGCTCGACGAGCCAGGCAGCATCTCCAGGTCCCAGCGGCTCGGCCAGGCGCTCCGCCGCGAGGGATCGCGCTCGGTCGTGGACGTCGGCCCAGTCGTCGGGCCGCCGCCGATCGGGCTGGAAGCGGATCGACCGATCCCGCCAGAAACGCATCATCGTGGCGGTCCCTCGGACGAGCCAGGGGCAAGACCACGTCCCCGCTCGGGCGACACCTCACGTTCGAGACTCGCCGCCTGCTCCGCTGCGAGGGCCTGCCGAAGGCTCTCCCGAGCTCGGGTGAGAAGCGCCCGGACGGCGATGTGACTCACGCCAAGGACCGCCGCCAACTCGAGACCGGTGAGGTCGTGGACCTCGGCGAGGAGGAGAGCGGCCCGCTGGCGCTCCGGCATCCGAGCGAGCGCTCGGGCGAGCTCGTCCGACAAGCGGGCGTCCATGGCCAGCCCTTCGGGCGAGGGGGCCGTTGCCCGCGTCTGGCCGACGAAGGGAACGAAGCGGACGATCTTCCGCCGGCGGAGTTCGTCGAGGGCGACCCGGTGGGCGATCTGGTAGAGCCAGGCCCGTGGATTGTCGGGCTGCCCGAGGGCGTCGTAGGCCCGGTAGGCCTTGACGAAGGCGTCCTGGGTGAGATCGGCGGCCAGATCCGGGTCGCGGACCATTCGGACGAGATAGGCGTAGATTTCGGCGTGGTGTCGAGCGAAGAGCGTCTCGACGAAGGCCCGGGCCTCGGCGGTCGGCTGGGCGTCGGCTCCGGGTTCCTCCACTCGCTCGTCGGTCATCGGTTCCCCCCGCGCTGCGACGGCTGACGGCGCCATTGTGCCGCAAGTCGCGGTGCCGAGGGGGCCACGAGTGATGAGGACTGGATCGAGCAACAGCGGTCTCTCTCGGTGATCGTCGAGACAGGGAGGGAGGCGCCGGGGACACGCGCGCTCCAAGGCCCAAAGACGAATGGGCCGACGGCCCTGTGACGCTCGTTCGCCGCTCCCCCCTCGCCGCCGGCCGCCCCACTCACGTGGCGCCTCCGATCCCTGGATCCTCGGGCGGCGCCTCGGTGCTCAGCCCGGCCCGGCGGTCGGCGGCGGCCCGCCGAGGGTCGATGCCGGTTCCCGGACCAGCCTCCGTGCTGGCGGACCAGGCGCCACGCGACGGCGGCCCGTCGGCCAGCTCGATGGCACCCGCCGCAAGGAGCTCCTCGACGGCGTCCTCGGGAGCGACGGGATTCACGGGCAGGCCCGTCCCGAGCTCGAGGCCGGCGATCGCCCGGAGCCTGGGGTGGATCTCCCAGTGCCAGTGATACGTCTGGTCGACCCGCTCGCGGAGCGGCGCGGTGTGGAGGACGAGGTTGTACGGCGGCCCGTCGAGGAGGGCGAGGCGGCCCAGGACCTGGCGAAGGGCCTCGGCCGTCGAGCGGATCTCCGGCGCCGTCGCCCGACCGAAATCGGCCTCGTGGTGGCGGGGGACGACCCAGACCTCGAAGGGCGACCGGGAGGCGTAGGGGGCGAAGGCGACCGAAGCGGCGTCTTGCCAGACGAGCCGGAGGCCGCGCCGGACCTCCTCGCGGACGAGTCGACAGAAGGGACACTCGCCCTCCCGGATGACGAAGCGGGCCGCTCCACCGAGCTCCTCGCCGACCCGGTGGGGGACCTGGGGAAGGTCGTAGACATCGAGGCAGAGGTGGTTCGTCCTCGCTCCGGCCTGGGCGCCCCAGTTCTGGACAACCTGGACGTACTCGGTCGCGCCGACCCGCCGTGTCTCCTCGAGGAACCGCCGCGCCGCCTCGAGGAGGGCGGCAATGAGCTCCGTGCCGACGCTGTGGAGCGGGCGGTGCTCGCCGGGCGGGGCGACGATCGTCGACCAGGAGCCGACGGCCCGGGGGGAGCCGAGGCTGAGCTGGCTGGCGCCGTCGCCGGCCCGACCGGCCTCGTCTTCGGTGCCGACGACGTGGAAGGCGTCGCTCCGGAGGAGCCGGTGGCGCACCCCATCGCCGGGCGGCTCCCGACAGTTCCGACAGACCCCGCCGTCGTCGATGGGCTCGGCGGCGAGGCGGAAGCGGGCCCGTTCGAAGGCTCGGTCAACGACGGTGGCCACCCACCAGCCGGTGACGGCATCGCGGCGGAGCTCGAAGAGCCCGGTCGGCATCGTGCCTCAGTCGTCCTGAGCTCGGAGGGCGGCGCCCTCACCGCGAACCACCGGCGCCTCAGCAGGAACCACCGGCGCCTCCCCGGACGAACCGGCGCCCGAGCCGATCCGCTCCGCCCGAGGATCCGCGCCGTCGGCCTCTCCGTCCGCCCCGAGGCGCCCGACGTTCGCAGGCTCCAGGACAAGTTCGGCCTCGAGCCCGTCGGCTAGAGCTCGGGCGAAGTGCCAGGCGGCCTCGACGACCGAGGGCCGGGCCTCGCTCCGACCCGCCCGGGCGAGCTCGGCCGCGACGGACGTCGAGCGGAGCCCGGGCAGACCGCAGGGGTTGATGAGGTCGAACGGCGCGAGATCGAGATCGATGTTCAAGGCGACGCCGTGGTACGTCACGCCGCGCTCGACCCGGAGCCCGAGGGCACCGACCTTCCGGGGCAGCGGACCTTCCGGGTCGCACCAGCAGCCTGGGTGGCCGGGTCGGGGACCGGCCTCGACGCCGAAGGCGGCGCAGGTCTCGGCCAGGGCCGTCTCGAGGATCCTGACAAAGGTCCGGATGCCGAGCCCCCGCACCCCGAGGGCGACGATCGGATAGGCGACAAGCTGGCCCGGGCCGTGGTATGTCACCTCGCCGCCCCGCTCGACCCGGACGAGGTCGATGCCCCGCTCGGTGAGGACCTCGGGCGGGACGAGGACGTGGCTCGGGTCGGCGTGGCGGCCGAGGGTGAGGACCGGCTCGTGCTCGAGGAGGAGGAGGCGATCGCCGATGAGGCCGGCCGCGCGCTCGGCGGCGAGGCGCTTCTGGAGCGCCCAGGCCGACGGGTACGGAACCCGCGCGAGCCAGGTGGCGGCGATCGGCGGCGTGGCCCGGGTGCTCGGCGGCGTGGCCCGGGTGCTCGGCGCCGCGGGCAGGCCGGTCCATCCGACACCGTCCGCCTCGAGTCCGGCGACAGGCCGGGGGTGAAGGGCTGACGGGCCGGAGATCGCCGTCCTCGTCGGCTTCGACTCGTGGATCGCCACGATGTCACGATACCAGGCGTCGCTCGCATCTCGATCAGCTGGATGCGACGGACGCCCGACGCGCTGTCCGCCGATCCTCACTCCTTCCGGAGAGCGTCGACGGCCGCGGCGACCGCCAGACCGAAGCCGACCAGGAACACCGGTGCCGGAAAGTCGCCCGGCATCCCGCCCCCGGCGACGTTCGGGGCGTCGGCGAGGAAGGCGGCAACGACGAGGAGGCCGCCACCGACGCCGGCGACGAGGTGGCGCCGGCGGAGACGGAGCCGGCGACCCTGCCGCTCCCGGCGGGCCGCGAGGAGCCCGAAGCCGACGAGGGCGAAGCTGACGGCGATCGGGGCCCACACGGGCCCGACCCACGGGCCAGGGATGAGGAAGAGGAGGTCGACGGTCGTCGGGGACGGCGGCCAGCCCGAGAAGACGTAGAGCCAGGCGTAGTAGCCGACGTCCCAGGTGCCGAAGACGACCGCCGCCCAGGCCAGCCGCTCGATGGCCGTCCGCCCGACGAGGATCCCGACAGCGGCGATCATGACGAGGGTCGCCGCCTCCCGCCCGACTTCGATGACGATGAGGGTGCCGACGGTTTCCATGGGGCGCAAGGGGAAGATCTCGCCGACCCGCTGGCCGAAGACAGCCTGGAGGTAGACGACGACGGCCGCCTCGAAGTAGGCCATGGCCACCGCGTAGGCGAGGACGACGAGGGCGGTTCCGAGAAACCCGGGCCGATCCCCAGAGCTGGCTCCGGATGCTCGTCTGGTCGCCATGCCGGGTCGGATCGTACCGTCGGCGCGGCGCGACCGATCCGAGGAGAGCGGGCTCGGACGCCCTCGCCGGCCAGGTGTTCTGGGAACGTTCGCGCTCCACACCGGCACGCGGGCCGCACGTGGACGGACGCCAGGATGCGTCCCCGAGTGCCCGCCACCATTGACCGTCCTCGAGCCGATGGTAGAATTGCCGCTCGCGAGCGGGAGTAACTCAGTCGGTAGAGTGTCTGCTTCCCAAGCAGAATGTCGCGGGTTCGAGTCCCGTCTCCCGCTCCACGACGTCAACGAGCAAGATGAACCGGCCGAGGGCCGGTTCATTGCTTTTTCGGCGCCGCAAGACGATGAGCGTACGGCACCAGGTCCGCCGAAAGTGAGGCCCCGCCCGGGGGGTGGTCAGGCGGGGCCTCAGGCTCGGGGAGGGGGTGGATTGCGACTAGAAGTCGGCGCTCCAGGGCGGCGGGGTCCCCGCCTTGCACTCCGGAACGTCGCGGCTCGGAGCTGGGGAGTCGGGGCCGAAGGCGCCGCCGAAGGTCTGGTCGACGTTCTCGACCTTCTTGAGGACCTTGAAGCCGAGCTCACCGGTCTCCTTCGTGATCTGGACGATGTAGGCCGGCTGGATCGAGTTCCGGTTCTCGTCGAGGCGAACCTGGCCGTTCGGGAAGGTCGGGTTCAGGTTCTTGAGCGCCTCGCGGAAGGCCTGCTGGCCGCCCGAGAGGTCGCCGTTCACCTTCTCGAGACCCTGGATGATCGCCTGCATCGCATTGTAGTAGAGGACGGTGAAGAGGCTGTCGGCCGGGACGTCGGGATAGACGCTCTTGAAGCCATTCACGAACTCGGTCCACTCGGGGGTCGTGCCGCCGAGCGGAACCGGCGACCCACCAACGAGACCGACGAGGGCGTCGCCGACGCTGAAGGATGTTGGATCCATGACCGAAGAGCCGCCGAGCATCTGCTGGCCGGGGTTGCCGCCGATATCTTGGAAGGCCTTCTCGGCGGCAATCGTGTTCGTGCCGCCCGTCAGGAGCAGGATGCCGTCGACGTCCCGCGGCAGCTGGGCGACGTAGGACGAGTAGTCGGTGACGCTGAGCGGCACCCAGGTCCGCGAGGTGATCTGCCCGCCGAGGGAGCAGAACTCCTGGACGAAGCCTGCCGCCAGCGTGTATGGATACGAGTAGTCCTCGGCAAGGATGGCCATCTTTCGCCAGCCCTTGACCTTGTAGGCATAGGTGCCGAGGCCAGCCATCCACTGGGCCCCGTCGCCTCCGAAGCGGAAGAAGTTCTCGGCCTTCACCTGGAGGGTCGTCACCTGAGCGCCCGAGGTGCCGTTCACGAAGGTCACGTTCGGCTGCGTCTTGGCGTAGTTGGCGACCGCGACACCCTCGTCACCCGAGAGGGGACCGAGGAGGATGTCGACTTTCTCGCCCTCGACGAGCCGCCGAGCCTGCTGGACGGCGACGTCGGGGGTGACGTCGGTGCAGCCGAAGAGCATCTCGACCGGGCGTCCGGCGACCGTCGCTCCGGTCACCGGATCCTGGGAGCCGGTGCCCTGGGCGGTGGCGCCAGCCCACTTGATGAGGGCATACTTCGCACCCGAGAAGGACTCGGCTTCGAAGGTCGCGAAGGGACCACCGCAGGTCGTGAGGACGCCGATCTTGATGGGTTCCGTGGAGACGGGCGAGGGGGACGGACTCGCCGCCTCACTGGCGGCCGGACTGCCCGGGGCGCTGGCAGCCGGCGATGGGCTGGGGCTCGCCGCACCACCGCAGGCGGCGGCGACGATGACCACCGCGCTTCCAAGGGCGATCAGCTTCTGCGATACAGCTCGCGACAACGGATGAGGGTGCGTTCGGCTGTCCATGCGCTCTCTCCTCAATGCCCAGTACAACATCGATGGCTGGCGCAGCGCGCCGTGCGGTTCCGCGGTAGGCTCCTCCTCGATAATCGATGATCGGAGATTTCCGTGGCATTGTAATCTACGATCGGGGAACGTCAAGGTTGCGACGGAGGAACCGACGGAGGCGATGGCGGACACGACACCGAACCACAGACCCGCAGCCGACCGAAGACCGCCGGGTCCGGTCGAGGCGACGATGCACGAGTCCCGGCGGTCCTGGCGGCGGACGATCGCCGACCACGCCCCGGCGCTCATCGGCTTCGGTCTCCTCGGCGTCGGTCTCCTCGGCGTCCTCGTTCAGGCCCTCGCCAAGGGCCTCGAGCCGACGGGGAACGTGCCGATCTTCATCCTCGTCTCGATGAACGCCCTCGCCCTCGCCGGGCTCTACTTCCTCGCCGGGAGCGGCCTCACCCTCATCTTCGGGCTCATGCGCGTGGTGAACATGGCCCACGGCAGCCTCTACCTGCTCGGCGGCTACCTCGCTTGGTCGCTGACCTCGAAGGCCCAAGTCGACTGGTTCGTCGCCATCGTCGTCGCCACCCTCTGCATCGGCCTTGTGGGCTTCGTCATGGAGGAAGTCTTTCTCCGTTGGAACCTCGGCCAGGACCTCCGCCAGGCGCTCATCACGATCGCCATCTCCCTCATCCTTGCCGACCAGATGCTCGCCAACTTCGGGGCGATGGCCCAGACGATCGCTCCTCCGCCGGTCTTGGGCAGCTCGGTCCCGCTCCCCATCTACGACCTCCGCTATCCGCTCTTCAAGCTCGTCACGATCGGAGTCGCCCTCACCATCGGCGTGCTCCTGTACGTCTGGATCCAGCGAACGCGGTTCGGGATCCTCGTCCGGGCCGGGATCGACGACGGGGCGATGGCAGCCGCCCTCGGGGTGAACGTCCGGGTTGTCTTCGCCGTCGCCTTCGTCGTCGGCTCCTGCCTCGCCGGCCTGGCCGGAGTCTTCGGGGGCACGATCCTCTCCCTCGCGCCCGGCCTCGACGGCGCCTTCCTCTTGAGCTCGATCGTCATCGTCATCGTCGGCGGGATGGGGAGCCTCATCGGGGCCGCCGTCGGCGCCCTCCTCCTCGCCTTCATCCAGTCCTACGCCGCGGTCTATTTGCCGAGCGGCTGGTCGCCGTACGCGATGGTTCTCACCTTCGTCCTCGTGGCCGTCGTCCTCGCCCTGAAACCGTCGGGCCTCTTCGGAAGGGCGACGTCGTGAGCACCAGCGTGAGCGCCTACCGGATCAGAAGGCGGGCGATCCCCGTCGCGATCGTCGTCCTGGCCGTCCTGACCCCGCCGCTCTTCGGCACCTACGCGACGAGCGCCATCGGCCTGAAAACCCTCTGGCTCGGGCTCTGCGCAGCCAGCCTCACCTTCCTCGCCAGCTACGGCGGCATGGTTTCCCTCGCCCAGGTCGGTCTCTTCGGTGTCGCCGGCCTCTTCACGGCCTGGCTGTCGGTCGACCAGAAGATCGACCCCTGGCTCGCGGCCGCGGCCGGGGTCGGCCTGGCAGCCCTCATCGGCCTCGTCTTCGGGGCCCTGGCGAGCGGCAGCGTCGGGGTCTACTTCCTCATGATTACCCTCGCCCTGGCGATGATCAGCTACAACGTTTTCGCCGCGGTGCCCCAGTTCGGCCTCCATGAGGGGATCAACGGGGTCTTCCCGCCGGTCGTCCTCGGCGATCCGGTCCTGGCCCCGGCGACGTACTTCTATTTCTCCCTCGCCGTCTGTCTGGCGATCTTCGCCCTCATCCGCTACCTCGTCCAGACGCCCTTTGGCCTCGCTCTCCAGGGCGTCCGGGACGATCCGGTCCGGATGGCTGCCCTCGGCTTCAATCCCCGTCTCTACCGGACCTTCGCCTTCGCTCTGGCGGCGGCCGTCGCCGGTCTGGCCGGGGTCCTCTCGGTCTGGAGCAACACTCGGATGTCGGCTGGCTCGATCAGCCTCGAGGTGACGATCGACGTCCTGGCGGCGGCGGTCATCGGCGGCCTCTGGCGTCTGGAAGGGGCGTGGCTCGGAGCCTTCGTCTTCACCGTCCTCGAGATTTACGGACCCGCCTTCACCGACCGCTACGTGACGATCATCGGGACCGTCTTCCTCGTCATCGTCCTCCTGTCGCCGGGCGGGCTCATCGGGATCGCCGGGCGACTCGATGCGGCGCTCCGACGACGGCTCGCCGCGAGGGCGCCGGCCACTGGGCTCCTCTCGGAGCCTCGGGTCGGCAGCGCCAAATCGAAGGAGGAGCGCTAGTGGACGGCGTCGCCCTTCGCCTCTTCGGTGTCACGAAGTACTTCGCCGGCGTCCACGCCGTCGAGGCCGTCGATCTCGCCGTCGCGACCGGTGAGCGACGGGCGATCCTCGGCCCGAACGGGGCGGGCAAGACGACGCTCTTCAACGTCATCGCCGGGGCGACGCCGGCCACGAGTGGCCGGGTCGAGCTCTTCGGTCGCGACGTCACCCATCTCTCCGCCTGGCATCGAACCCGGATGGGGCTCTCCCGGACGTTCCAGACATCGCGCGTTCTCGCTGGCCTCACGGTCGAGGACAACCTCTACCTGGCCGCCCTCGGACCGGGGCCCGGCCGCCTGCGCCTCTTCCCTGCCTCGGCCGATCGGGCGCTCCGCGGGCGAGCGAAGGCAGCGGCCGAGGCCGTCGGTCTGCAAGAGCGCCTCGGAACCTTGGCCGGCGAGCTTTCCCACGGCGAGAAGCGCCAGCTCGAGATCGGGATGGCGCTCGCCGCCGAGCCACGCCTCGTCCTCCTCGACGAGCCGGCGGCGGGACTGGCTCGGGCCGAGCGGCAGCGGCTGACCGAGCTCCTCCTCGGCATTGATCGAGCGGTCACCCTCATCATCATCGAGCACGACATGGAGGTCGCGTTGCGGGTGGCGGAACGCGTGACGATCATGGACAAGGGGCGGATCCTGACGGAGGGCAGTCCGGACGAGATCCGGGCCGACCGGCGGGTCCACGACATCTACCTGGGCCGCGGCCATGGCGCCTGATCACCGCCTCGAAATCCACGAGCTGGACGCTTTCTACGCCGGCGCCCACGTCCTCCACGGGCTCTCGGCGACGATCGAACCCGGAACGACGGCGGTCCTCGGTCGGAACGGGATGGGCAAGACAACCCTCTGTCGGGCCCTCATGGGCATGACCCCGCCGACGGCCCGCGGCTCGGTCCGCTTCGACGGCCGGGAGCTCCTCGGGCGGCCGTCCCACGAGATCTGCTGGGCAGGCCTCGGCTACGTCCCCCAGGGACGGCGTCTCTTCCCGTCCCTCACGACGGACGAGCACCTCCGGATGATCGACCGACGGCTCGTCGCCCGCGGCCGCTGGTCGATCCCGGCCGTCTACGAGCTTTTCCCGGAGCTCGCCGCGCGGCGCCGAGTCTCGGGCACGCAGCTCTCTGGCGGCGAGCAGCAGATGCTCGCCATCGCCCGGGCCCTTCTGACGAACCCGACCCTCCTCGTCATGGACGAGCCGTCCGAGGGGCTCGCACCCGCCGTCATCGAGCGCCTCGTCGAGACCCTCCAGGCCCTCGCTCGCGAGGGCGTGTCGATCCTCCTCGTCGAGCAGAACCTGGCCGTGGCGACCGCCGTCGCCGATCGGATTCTCCTCATGGTCACCGGCGAGGTCGTCGCCGAGACGACGGCGGCGGAGCTTCTCGCCGATGAGGCGATGCAGCGCCGGTTCCTCGGCGTCGAGCCCCTTACCAGCTAACGAAAGGTTCCTGAGCGTGGTTGACCAGGCCCCGCTTCGAGCGATACTCTCGATAATCGATGATGTGCGGCCCGGCTCCCTCGGCGGTGGTTTGCAGTCGCGAGAACGGAACGCGGGCGCCGGAACCGCGATGAGCGACGGAGCGCACCGGAGCGTCTAGGAAGGAGGGCGCCATGACAACCGAGGACCTCTTCAGCCTGGCCGGACGCGTCGCCCTCGTCCCCGGGGGTGGCGGCGCCATCGGCGCCGCCCTGGCCGAAGGATTGGCGGCGGCCGGCGCCCAGGTCGCCGTCGCGGGACGGCGTCGGGAGCCTCTCGAGGCGGCCGTGGAGCGGGTCGTGGCGGTTGGCTCAGAGGGGCTCGCCCTCGTCGGCGATGCCACCGTCGAGGCCGATTGCGAGCGCTGGGTCGAGGAGGCGACGGCTCGGTTCGGGGTCGTCGACATCATTGTCAA
Source organism: Chloroflexota bacterium (assembly GCA_042408535.1). GTDB lineage: Bacteria > Chloroflexota > Limnocylindria > Limnocylindrales > CSP1-4 > BPIH01. The sequence goes on from JBHORA010000218.1 coordinate 46,710, forward strand.
CGCCGTCGGCGGCGGGGCCGGCAAGGTCCTCTACCCTGCCGAGACGTACCCCCGCGACGCCTGGGACTGGATCATGGAGCTCAACCTTCGGAGCACCGTCCTGCCGACACAGGCCGTCGTCCAGCGGCTCATCGCGGCCGGCCGCCCGGGAGCCGTCGTCAACATCTCCTCGGTTCGGGCGAACCTCGGGATCGCGGCCGGCTATTCCGCCTACGTCGCCGCCAAGGGCGCTGTCAGCTCCCTCACCCGGCAGTGGGCGACGGAGTGGGCGAAGCACGGGATCCGGGTCAACGCGATCATGCCGACCTTCATCGACACTCCCCAGGTGGCGATGCTCCTCGACGACCCGGCCTTCCGGGCCTCGGTCGTCAACCGGATCCCCCTCGGTCGGGTCGGGGTGACCCGCGACCTCGTCGGGCCCGTCGTCTTCCTCTGCTCGGAGGCGGCGGCTTTTGTGACCGGGCAGATCCTCGCCGTCGACGGCGGCCTCACGGCAACGCAGTAACAACGGAGGAACGCGTAGCAACCCAGGAGCGCGATCGCGGCGCGCGCGACACGCATCGGAGTAGGAGACGATGGACCAGCTGACCTCGATGATGGAACGGGTGACCCCGAACGTGTACACGACGACAAAGCTCCGCGGCTGCAACCCGAGCTTCGTCGTTACCTCCGGCGGGGTCGTTGTCATCGACACCCCCCAGCTCCCGACCCGAGCGGTCGCCATGCGTCGGGAAGCGGAGAGCTTCGGCCCGATCCGCTACGTCATCAACACCGAGCACCATGTCGACCATATCTTCGGGAACTACTACTTCAAGGGAGCCGGGGTCGTCGTCCACCATCAGGGTGTCTACGACAACTTCATGGTTCCGACGCCGGATCTCGACCCCTACGCTTACGCCGCCGAGGCGATTCCAACGGACGACCCTGAGGGCCGAGCGATCTTCCCCGACCGGGAGACGTACTACGCCGATCCGAACAAGGGCGGGATCGTTTTTACCGGCGACCTGACCCTCCGCGTCGGCGACCACACCTTCCACCTCCTCCACACCCCTGGCCATACGCCCGGCCAGGTCGCCGTCTACGTGCCCGAGGAGCGCGTCGTCTTCACCGGCGACACGATCTTCTCGGAGTGTCAGACCTGGCTCATGACCTCCGACGTCGATCAGTGGCTCGTCGCCCTCGAGCGGATCCGCGGCCTCGACGTCGATCATGTCGTACCCGGCCACGGTCCGGTGACGACCCTCGACTACATCCACACTCAGCGTGCGGTCCTTCTCGAGTGGGAGGCCGCGGTCGCTGCGGCCGTGGCGAAGGGCTGGTCACGGGAGGAGACGATGGCCCGGGTCCGCTTCGACGACCGCTATCCCGTCGACGTCGGCCAGGGCTACATGATGGACCACATCCAGACGCTGAACGCGGCCTCGCTCTGGGACAAGTTCACCAACCGTCGGCGGGGGAACTGAGACAGCCGCGGGGCGGCTGGGAGGGCCGCGGCCGCGGGAGGGCGGCGGTCGGCGCGGGAGGGCGGCGGGCGGCGCGGGAGGGCGGCTGGGACGGCCGCGGCCGCGGGA
>JBHORA010000221.1:0-22384 GCA_042408535.1 Chloroflexota bacterium
GAAACCGACCTCTTCGGCGAGCAGGCCGTTCTCTGCGGCGGGACGGCCGCCCTCGTGAAGGCCGGCTTCGAGACCCTCGTCGAGGCCGGCTACCAGCCCGAGCTCGCCTACTTCGAGGTCCTCCACGAGCTGAAGCTCATCGTCGACCTCATGTACCGGGGCGGGCTGAATTTCATGCGTTTCTCGGTCTCCGACACGGCCGAGTACGGCGATTACATCTCGGGACCGCGGGTCATCGACGATCACGTCCGGGCGACGATGAAGCAGATCCTGGCCGAGATCAGAGACGGCAGCTTCGCCCGGCGCTGGATCGAGGAGAACGAGCGGGGCCGGCCAGAGTTCAACCGGCTCCGGGAGCGCGATCGCGACCACCTCATCGAGCGGATCGGGGCCGAGCTGCGGGCCCAGATGCCGTTCATCGACCCGGTCGTCGTCACGGCCGGGCAGGCACAGGCCGCGGCGAGCGGCCGGGGAGGGACGCACTGATGGCGACGTCAGTACCCCGCCCGAGCGGGCCCTTCGTGCCCGCCGGCACGGTTCGGATCTTCGACACGACCCTCCGGGACGGCGAGCAGGCGCCCGGTGCCGGTCTGACGGCGGCCGAGAAGCTGGAGGTCGCCCGGGCCCTCGCCCGGCTCCGGGTCGACGTCATCGAGGCCGGCTTCCCGGCCGCCTCGCCCGGCGACTTCGAGGCCGTTCGCCGGATCGCTCTCGAAACGAAGGGCGGCATCGCCGTCGCCGCCCTCGCCCGCTGCCGCGACGGCGACCCGCAGCGGGCGATCGAGGCGATCCGGGTCGCCGAGCGGCCGCACCTCCATGTCTTCATCGCCACCTCCGACATCCACCTCAAGCACAAGCTCCGGATGACCCGCGAGCAGGCCCTCGCCGAGGCCGTCCGCTGGGTCCGCTACGGCCGCCAGCAGCTCGGCCGGGACGCCGAGATCGAGTTCAGCGCCGAGGACGCGAGCCGGACCGACCCCGAGTTCCTCCTCCAGGTCTACGAGGCCGTCGTCGAGGCTGGGGCTTCCACGGTGAACATCCCCGACACCGTCGGCTACGCCATCCCGGGCGAGTTCGCGAACCTCGTCCGGCGGGTCGTCGACCTCGTCGGTGACCAGGCGACGGTCTCGGTCCACTGCCACAACGACCTCGGTCTGGCGACGGCGAACACCCTCGCCGCCGTCCAGGCCGGCGCCCGGCAGGTCGAGGTGACGATCAACGGCCTCGGCGAGCGGGCTGGGAACGCCTCCCTCGAGGAGGTCGTCATGGCCCTCCGGACGCGGCCGACCCAGTTCCCGAACCTCGCCCCCCGAGTCGTGACGGAGCAGATCACCGCCGCCTCGCGGCTCGTCTCCTACCTCACCGGCTTCCCGGTCCAGCCGAACAAGGCGATCGTCGGCGCCAACGCCTTCGCCCACGAGTCGGGGATCCACCAGGACGGGGTCATCAAGAATCCGCTCACCTACGAGATCATGACCCCCCAGTCCGTCGGCCTCGCCGGGAGCCAGCTGACGATCGGCAAGCTCTCGGGCCGGAAGGGCCTCCAGGCGAAGCTCCGGGAGCTCGGCCACGAGGTCGAGGGCGAGCGCCTCGAGGAGATCTACCGCGCCGCCATCGCCCTGGCCGACACAAAGAAGGAGGTCACCGATGCCGACCTGCTCGCCCTCGTCGAGCAGTCGGCGGCGAAGGTCCCGGCCTCCGTCGAGCTCCTCGGCTGGAGCGTCACCTCGTCGAAGGGCGGCCGCTCGGTCGGGACCGTTTCCGTCCTCGTCAACGGCGAGGAACGCTCGGTCGAGGCGTCCGGGAACGGGCCGGTGAATGCCCTCTACGGAGCCATCGACGCTGCCGTCGAGCCGGCCCTCGGCTGGCACCCGATCCTGACCGAGTATGAGATCAAGGCCGTCTCGGCCGGCGAGGACGCGCAGGGCCAGGTCCTCGTCCGCTGCCGCCGCTCGACCGATACCGGCCCGGGAGCCCTCGTCGTCACCGGCCACGGCCTCTCGACGAACATCATCGAGGCTTCCCTCGAGGCGTATCTCGTTGCGCTGAACAAGCTCCATGGGGCGAGCACGGGCGCCTCGGCGGCCTTCGTCTCGCCGCGAACGGCCGAGGAGCTGCCGTGACGACCGGCTCGGGCGCGACCGACGCGGCCTACCGGCTCGTCGCCATTCCCGGTGACGGCGTCGGTCCCGAGGTCCTCGCCGCCGGGCGGGCCGTTGTGGAGGCGGCCCTGGCCGCGGACGGGGCGCGGGTCGCCTGGACGGAGATCCTCGCCGGCGGGGCGGCGATCGACACCTACGGCGTCCCCCTCCGCGAGGAGGACCTCGCCCTCGCCCACGACGCCGACGCCGTCTACCTCGGTGCCGTTGGGGGGCCAAAGTGGGACGATCCCGAGGCCGCCGTGCGGCCCGAGCAGGCCCTCTTCGCCCTCCGGGGCGGGCTCGAGCTCTTCGCCAACCTCCGGCCGGTAGCCGTCCAGCCCGCCCTCGTCCCGAGCGCGCCGGTCCGGGCCGACCTCCTCGAAGGCGTCGACCTGCTCATCGTCCGCGAGCTGACCTCGGGTCTCTATTTCGGTCGACCGTCCGAAGAGCGGCGGACGCCCGAAGGCCGGGTCGCCGTGGACACCCTCTGGTACACCGAGGAAGAGATCGCTCGCGTCGTCCGGCTCGCCTTCGTGTTCGCCCGAGGGCGCCGCCGCCACCTGACGAGCGTCGACAAGGCAAACGTTCTCGCCACCTCGCGGCTCTGGCGGAAGGTCGTCGAGGAGATCGCCCCCGACTTCCCCGACGTTCGGTACGAGCACCGCCTCGTCGACGCCTGCGCGATGCAGCTCATCCGCCGGCCGGCCGACTTCGACGTCCTCGTCACCGAGAATCTCTTCGGCGACATCCTCTCCGACGAGGCGAGCGTCCTCGCAGGGTCGCTCGGCATGCTCCCATCGGCGTCCCTCGGGGAACGGCGGACAGCGCACGGGATCTTCGGCCTCTACGAGCCGATCCATGGCTCGGCTCCCGACATCGCCGGCCGCGACGTCGCCAACCCGATCGGGACGATCCTCTCGGGGGCGATGCTCTGTCGCTGGTCGCTCGGTCGGGAGGCGGCGGCCGCGGCCGTCGAGCGGGCCGTCGCCCGGGCGATCGCCGATGGGTTTCGGACGCCGGACATCATGCCGGCCGACCCGGCCCGAGCCGAGGGTTGTCGACTCGTCGGAACGAAGGAGATGACGGCCGCCATCATCGATCGGATCGCGATTCTCCGGCCGGCGCCGGCATCGCCGGTGGCCGGCCGAAGCTGACCCCGCGTCCCCGGTGGCGATCGAGGTGGCGACCGGCGGATGCGGACCGATCGACGGAACCGCCGCCTCCTTCGAAGGACCGCAGTCATGACGAACCGAACGACTGACCCCTCGGGATCGCCCCCGGCGGGCTCTCCGGCTCCCCAGCCGGTCATCCTCTACGACACGACCCTCCGCGACGGGACGCAGGGCGAGAACATCACCCTCTCCCTCGCCGACAAGCTCCGAATCGCCCGCCTCCTCGACGAGTACGGAATGCCGTACATCGAGGGCGGCTGGCCCGGCTCGAATCCAAAGGACATCGAGTTCTTCCGGGCCGCTCGCCGGGTGCGCTGGGCGAACGCGAAGCTCGCCGCCTTCGGTTCGACCCGCCATCGGGCGAACCGTCCCGAGCGGGACCCAAACCTTCGCGAGCTCGCCGCGGCCGAGACGCCGGTGGTGACGATCTTCGGCAAGAGCTGGCTCCTCCACGTCACCGAGGTCCTCGGGGCGACGCCCTCCGAGAACCTCGATATGGTCGCCGAGTCGGTCGCCTTCCTCGTCGAGCGCGGTCGCGAGGTCGTCTACGACGCCGAGCACTACTTCGACGGCTACCGGGCCGACCCGGCCTACGCCTTGGCGACTCTGCGGGCCGCCCGGGAGGCCGGAGCCCGGACCCTCGTCCTCTGCGACACGAACGGTGGAACGCTCACCTCGGACCTCGTTCGGATCTTCACCGCGACGAGAGCCGCCCTCGAAGCCGACCCTGGCGCCCCGCCGGTGGTCTGGGGCATCCACACCCACAACGACGCCGAACTCGCCGTCGCCAACTCCCTGGCGGCCGTCGAGGCCGGCGCCCGCCACGTCCAGGCGACGATCAACGGCTACGGCGAGCGGTGCGGGAACGCGAACATGGTGAGTGTCCTCGCCAACCTCGCCCTCAAGACCGACCTCCCCCTCCTCCCGGCCGGTGGCGGCCCCCTGGCCGAGCTCACCCGCCTCGCTCGGACGGTCGCCGAGATCGCGAACGTCGTCCCAAACGACTACCAGCCCTACGTCGGTCGCTCGGCGTTCGCCCATAAGGGGGGCGTCCACGGGGCCGCGGTGGCGAAGGTGGAGCGGAGCTATCAGCACATCGATCCGGCCCTCGTCGGGAACGAGGGCCGCCTCGTCGTCTCCGAGCTCGGCGGCAAGGCGAACACGCGGATCCGGGCCGAGCAGCTCGGACACCGCCTCGACGGAGTCGTCGATCCGAAGGTCCTGAGCCAGCTCATCAAGCGGCTCGAGGCGGACGGGCTCGCCTTCGAGGGTGCCGAGGCGTCCTTCGAGCTCCTCATCCACCGCCACGAGCCTGGCTACGCGGCCCCCTTCCGGATCGTCGACTACACCGTCCTCGTCGAGCAGCGGGAGGGCCGGGAGCTCCTCGCCGAGGCGACGGTGAAGGTCGAGGTGGACGGCGAGGTCTTCCATACCGCGGCGGACGGCAACGGCCCGGTGAACGCCCTCGACGCGGCCCTGCGAAAGGCGCTCCGAGCCTTCTATCCGGAGCTCGACCGGGTCCACCTCATCGACTACAAGGTCCGGATCCTCGACGGGGAGCGGGCGACGGCGGCGAAAACGCGGGTCATCATCGAGTCGACCGATGGGGTCCGCCAGTGGTCGACGATGGGCTCGGACACGAACATCATCGCCGCCTCGGCGACGGCCCTCGCCGATTCCCTCGAGTACGCCGTCTGGAAGGCGAACGCCGCCCCGCGGCGGCGCGACGAGCGGGCCGTCGCAGCGGCGCCATCGACGGCTGGCGGCGATCCCGAGGGCGCCACGGGCCCCAACGTCGTCGCGGCACGAAGCAGAGAGGAGCGCGAACGATGAGCAACGTCGCTGCCGCCGGGTCCGGTCCGAGCGCCGGCCCCGGCCCCACCCTCGAGCTCGCCCGGTGGACGGTCACCTCCGGCAGCAACATCCAGAGCCGGGGGGCCGTCGTCATCGCCGCCGGCGAGCACCAATGGGAGGCGTCGGCCGAGGGAAACGGCCCCATCGACGCCCTCTACCGCGCCGTCGATGCCGCCCTCGCCGGGGTCCTGAACGGCCACCCGCGCCTCCTCGCCTTCGACATCCATGCCCTCACCGGGGGGACGGATGCCGAGGGTGAGGTCCGGGTCCGGGTCGCGCCGCCGGCCGAGGCGGGCGGCCTGCGGGCCTTGGGCGAGTACGAGGGTCGGGCCCGCTCGACGAACATCGTCGCCGCCTCCATCGTCGCCTACATCGAGGCCCTGAACCAGATCCTTGCCGAGGCCCACTGGCAGGGGGCGGCGGAGTCGGCCGGTAACCGGCGCCGGGCGCGCCATCCCCGGGCCGGACGACGGGCCGAGCTCGACGAGGCGGCGGGTCGGATCGACACGACGGAGTGGTTCAACCGTTGACCGCGGCTCCTGTGGGCCGAACGCGGCTCCCCGGGGGCCGAACGCGGCTCCCTGTGGGCCGAACGCTGCTCCCCGGGGGCCGAACGCTGCTCCCCGGGGGCCGAACGCTGCTCCACGGGGCCCGCACGGGCCGGATCGGCCCGACGATGACCGACGGGACGCCGTAGACTCGTCGCCGCCATGTACGGCGGATCCGACCCCACTCGCATCGCCGCCGCCGAGCGTACCCTGCCGCCCTCGACGGGAGCGTCGGCCGGCGGCACCCGAGCGGTCGTCGGCGACCCAAGGGGCGCGCTCTGGTCTGGCCGATCGCCTGAGGAGGCGAGTCGCCCGCCGGGCCCGGTCGCCTTCGCCGGCGAGCCGGGTGCCTTCGCCGAGGACGCCCTCCTCGCCTTCTTCGGGCACGTCGAGCGGGTGGCATTGCCGACCTTTCGGAGCGTCTTCGCGGCCGTGACCGCGGGCGAGGCCGCCGCCGGCGTCCTGCCGATCGAGAACCTCGTCAACGGGACCGTCAGGGAGAACTACGACCTCCTCCTCGAGCACGATCTCGTCATCGGCGGCGAGGTCGTCGTGCCGGTCCGCCTCTGTCTCGCCGCCCTACCGGGGGAGCGCCTCGAGGGGATCGAGCGGGTCTACTCCCACCTCCAGGCCATCGGCCAGGCCGAGCGCTTCCTCCGGAGCCGGCCCTGGCAGCTTCTGACGACGTACAACACGGCCGGGGCCGGGCGCCTCATTGCCGAGCGCGGGGAGCGGGGCGCGGCCGCTGTCCTCTCCCCCCGGGCGGCCAGTCTCTTCGGTCTCGAGGTCCTCGTCCCCGATGTCGCCGACGTCCCGGACAACCGGACCCGCTTCCTCGTCGTGGCCCGGCCCGACGACGGGGCCTGCCCAGCCTGGCTCGCTGCGCGGGCCGAGCAGGTCGCGGCGGTGCGGGGTCGGGCGAGTGCGTCGGGTGCCGCTCCGGCCGGTGTCGGTGTCACGCCGGCAGGCGCGGGGGTCGCCCCGCCTGTCGCGGAGGTCCCTCCGGCCGATGTCCGTGCCGCACCGGCGGGTCCGGCCACCGCTCCAGCCGGCCCGGCCACCACTGCTGCCGGCCCGGTCACCGCCGCGGTCGGCCCCGCCACCGCCCGGGTCGGACCGGTCACCACTCCGGTCGGCCCGGTCACCACTCCGGTCGGCCCGGTCACCACTCCGGCCGGCTCGCGCGCCGCCGGCCCGGACCCGGGTGAGGCAGCCCCCGGACCCGTCCCGATGCGGACGACCCTCGTCCTCGCCGTCGAGAACGTCCCGGGAGCCCTCCTCCGGGTCCTCGCCGTCTTCGCCGAGCGGGGCCTCAACATGAGCAAGCTCGAGTCGCGGCCGTCCCGGGAGCGGGCGTGGGAGTACGTCTTCTGGGTCGATCTCGACGGTGCCCTCCACGCCGATGAACCCGAGGGCGCCGACACCCTCGCCGCCCTCCACCGGGTGACGACGATGTGCCGGATCCTCGGCGTCTATCCCTCGGGCGAGGCCTGATCGCTCGCCGCAACAGCCTCTGGGGCCGACACCTTGCCGCCTGTCACGGATCGCTCGCCTCGAACGATCGCTCGTATCGTCCCCGGCTGGCAGCCGCCCCCGACCGGAGAAGCCTGTGCCCCCGCATTCGCGTCGTCAACCTTGGGGACATCCGGGATGACCGCGCCCAGCGGTTGTCCGCCTACGCGCCTGACCTGCCGGGCTGCGTGGCCGCGGGCAGAACGAGAACAGAGACCGAGCGCTTGATCCGGGAGGCCATCGCCTTGCATCTGGAAGGGTTGCGGGCCGAGAACGCGCCCATCCCGGAGCCGTCCGCGTGGGCAGAAGCGAGCTCCAGCCCGACGGTACGCTCCGGTTTAACTGGCGAAGTGTGATGGCGCCGCTCTCGGTGTTCGACTCCGTCGTCGTTCACGAGCTCTGCCACCTGCGGCATCCCAACCACGTTCGGCTCTTCTGGCAGGCGGTCGCCTCGATCGTCCCCGACGACTGGCGTCGGCGCGAGACGCTGCGACGGGAAGGGCCTACCTACAGCCTCGGTGCGTGAGGCCGACTGGCCGAGCGCCGCGGCAGGACACGCCAGGCGTTCGGGCGGGTCCGGCCTACAATGCATCCGACGCATCGGCAGAGCGCCGGCCGCGCGCCGATCCGACTACGACGCGCCCCAGTCCGAGGAGTCGCACGCATGGCCACGATCACCGGCACCACCCCCCATCCCATCTTCCTCGCCGGCCGCTGGGTCGAATCCTCCGAGCTCCTCCCGGTCGAGAACCCGGCCCGCCCGGGTGAGCTCGCCGGGGCGACGTACCAGGCGACGCCCGAGCAGTACGAGGAGGCGGTGACGGCCGCCGTCGCCGCCTTCGAGGAGACGCGCCGTCTCCCCGCCTACGAGCGGGGCCGGATCCTCCGCGAGATCAGCGCCGGGATCAAGGAACGGCGCGAGGAGCTCGGGCGGCTCATCGCCCTCGAAGCCGGCAAGCCGATCCGGGACGCCCTGACCGAGGTCGACCGGGCCGTCCTCACCTTCCGGCTCGGGGCCGAGGAGGCCGAGCGCATGTACGGCGAGCTCATCCCCCTCGACCTCCTGGCCAGCTCGAGAGGCCGGGTCGGCATCACCCGCCGCTTCCCGATTGGGCCGGTGGCGGCGATCAGCCCGTTCAACTTCCCCCTGAATCTCGCCGCCCACAAACTCGCCCCGGCCATCGCCGCCGGCTGCTCCATCGTCCTCAAGCCGCCGTCGAAGGATCCTTTGACGATGCTCACCGTGGCCGAGATCATCGAGCGGACGGGCCTCCCGGCCGGGGCGGTGAGCATCCTGCCGATGACCCGGGAGCTCGGTGATCGCCTCGTCGCCGATCCCCGCTTCAAGCTCCTTACCTTCACCGGCAGCCCGTCGGTCGGCTGGCGGATGAAGGAGCGGGCCGGCAAGAAGAAGGTCGTCCTCGAGCTCGGCGGCAACGCGGGGGTCATCGTCGACGCCTCGGCCGACCTCGACTGGGCGGTGAAGCGGATCCTCGTCGGCGCCTTCACCTACGCCGGCCAGGTCTGCATCAGCGTCCAGCGGATCTTCGTCCACGAGTCGGTCTGGGAGCCCTTCATGGACCGCTTCCTCGCTGGCGCCGCGGCCCTTAAGGTCGGCGACCCCCTCGATCCCTCGACGGATCTCGGGCCGATGGTCGACCGGGCAGCCGCCGAGCGGACCCAGCGCTGGGTCGACGAGGCCGTCGCCATGGGCGGCAAGGTCCTCCTCGGCGGTCGGGCCGACGGGTCCTACTTCCCGCCGACGGTCCTCGTCGAGACCCCGGTCACGGCCCAGGTCTGCAGCAACGAGGCCTTCGCCCCCCTCGTCGTCGCATTCCCCTTCCGCGACTTCGAGGCCGCCATCGCTGCCGTCAACGACAGCTTCTTCGGCCTCCAGACCGGGGTCTTCACGAACGACCTTGCCCACGCCTGGCGGGCCTTCGAGGAGCTCGAGGTCGGGGGCGTCATCGTCAACGACATCCCGACCTACCGGATCGACCACATGCCCTACGGCGGGGTGAAGGACTCCGGCCTCGGTCGGGAGGGGCTCCGCTGGTCGATCGAGGACATGACCGAGCTCCGACTCATGGTCCTCGCCTGGCCGAGCTGAGGCGGAGCCGGGCGGCTGAAGGGGGCGGAGGCGGCGGTCGAGCGGCTTTCTGGTCGGGGTCGAGCGGCCGGAGCGGCCTCGAAGAGCCTGGGCGCCGAAAGCTCGGCTGCCCCGCCGTGCACAAATAGTTGCAGAAAAGAGTTACAAATAATGCTATCCTCTCGACTGGCAGGACCCGGGCGCCGGCCGTGGCGTCCCTGACTATCCTGCCTGGTCCCACCGGAGCGTGGGGCCTGCGCAACGGAACGAGGAAGACGTGGGCACGAGTCGGACAGTTCCGGGGCGCGGCCGACCGCCCGGGCTGTCGCCCCTCGCGATCGAGGTCGCCCTCGCTCTCGGCCAGGAGCCAGCCGGTCTCCGGCTGACCGAGCTGGCCGCTGGCATCGGGGCTCCTGTCAGCTCGGTCCAGACGGCGCTCCGCTCGCTCATGGAGACCGGCGTCGTCGAGCGGGTCGATCGGCAGCCGCCCGGCTACCGCCTCGTCGAGGATCACCCGGCGACCGCCGACCTCGTCAACCTGGCGGCCCGGCTGACGCCACCCGAGCTCACCCTCGGCATCGTTCTCCGGAGCTGCCGTTCCGTCCTCTACGCCGGACGGGACGCCCTCGGGGTCGTGGTCGCCATCGATCCGGCGGCCGACCCTGACGACCGCGCTCGCCTCCTGGCGACTCTCGACCGCCTGCGGAGCGATCCCCGCCTCACGGGTTCGATCGCCGTCTTCGAAGGCGACGAGCTGGCTCGGCTCGTCCGGGTCGACCTCGCCCTCCGAGCCCGGCTCGTGGCCGCGGAGCCTGTCCGGGGTCGGCTTTCCCACCTGCGGTTGGCGGAGGGGCGAGCCGGACATCCTAGCGGCCGCTGAGGAGATCGGGGCCGCTGAGGAGATCGGGGCCGCTCGAGGAGATCGTGGCCCGCCCGCGGCCATCCGCCCGCCGCGACGATCCGCCCGCCCCCGGCCATCCGTCCGCCCGCGGCCAGCCGCCCCCGACCCTTCGCCCGTACACTCGCCCCATGACCGCCGAGCCGCGTCCCCGAACCGCCGCCGACCTCCTCGTCGCCTGCCTCGAGGCCGAGGGCTGCGAGTTCGTCTTCTCCGTCCCCGGCGAGGAGACCCTCGACCTCCTCGAGGCCCTCTCCCGCTCGTCGACCGTCCGCCACGTCACGACCCGTCACGAGCAAGGGGCCGCCTTCATGGCCGACGTCTACGGCCGCCTCACCGGCCGCCCCGCCGTCGCCCTCTCGACCCTTGGCCCGGGGGCGACGAACCTCGTCACCGGCATCGCCGACGCCTTCCTCGATCGGGCGCCGATGGTCGCCATCACCGGCCAGGCGGCAGCCGACAAGCTCCACAAGGAGGCCCACCAGGTCGTCGACATCGTCCGGATGCTCGCTCCGGTGACGAAGTGGAACACCCGGATCGAGCGGGCCGAGGCGATCCCGGAGATCGTCCGCAAGGCCTTCCGGGTCGCCGCCCTCGAGAAGCCGGGGCCGACCCATATCGAGCTCCCCGAAGACCTCGCCGGTTCGCCCGTCCCCGACGATCTGCGGCCCCTCGTCCCGAGCCATGCCTACTTCCCGGTCCCGACAGACGAAGCCATTGAGCACGCGGCGATGCTCCTCGCCGCGTCGAACCGGCCGATCGTTTTGGCCGGGAACGGCGTCCTCCGGCGGCGGGCCAGCGATGCCCTCCGGGCCTTCGCCCGCGGGCTCCACGTCCCAGTCGCCGTCACCTTTATGGGCAAAGGGGCCATCGACGACCGCTCCCACCTCTCCCTCATGGCCGTCGGCCTCCAGGCCCGCGACCACGTCCTCACCGGCTTCGATCGTTCCGATCTTGTCGTCGCCGTCGGCTACGACCTCGTCGAGTACGCGCCCGCCCGTTGGAACGGCGACGGGCGGCGGCCGATCATCCACATCGACACCCAGCCGGCCGAGACCGACGCCGCCTATCGACCGGTCGTCGAGCTCGTAGGCGACATCGAGACGACCCTCCGGCGCCTCCTGGCGGCGGTCATCCCGCGGGGGGTCGGCGGTCGGGATGCGGCCGAGCGGCACGAGGCCCAGGAGATCCTCGTCCACGCCGACCTCCGGGCCCGGATCCTCGAGGATCTCGCCGCCTTCGAGCACGACGAGGGCTGGCCGGTGAAGCCGCAGCGCCTCGTCGCCGACCTCCGGGGGGCCTTGGAGCCCGAGGCCATCGTCGTCTCCGATGTCGGGGCCCACAAGATCTGGATCGCTCGGCTCTTCCAGGCCTACGAACCGAACACGGTCCTCATCAGCAACGGGTTCGCGGCGATGGGCATCGCCGTCCCGGGAGCCATCGCGGCCGCCCTCGTTCACCCCGAACGCCGGGTCGTCGCGGTCACCGGCGACGGCGGCTTCCTCATGAACGTCCAGGAGCTCGAAACGGCGGTCCGGCTCGGGTTGCCGATCAAGGTCGTCGTCTGGCGCGATGACGGCTACGGGCTCATCGACTGGAAGCAGCGGACGGCCTTCGGGCGGCCCTTCGGAGTCGCGTTCGGCAACCCGGACCTCGTCGGGCTCGCTCGCGCCTTCGGACTGGCCGCCTACCGACCGACCTCGGCGGCCGAGCTACCGCACGTTCTCCGGGAGGCCTTCGCCCACCCGGGTCCGGCCCTCGTCGATGTCCCCGTCGACTACGCCGAGAACCTCCGTCTGACGGAGCGGCTCGGGGCCCTCGCCGGGCTCGGCTGAAGGGGGCACCCGTCCGGCCGATCGCGGCTCCGAACCGACCGAACAGGGATCGGTCTTCGCCAGGCTCGGCTGAAGGGGCACCCCTCGAACCGACTGCGGCGGTACGCGCTAGCCGGCCGACGCCTCGACCCGCCGCCGGGCCAGGGCAGCGTCAAGGGGCGAGCGGTCGGCGAGGAGGGCGGCCACGTCGACGACGCGGACCGTGGGGGCGGCAGCGGGTCGACCGAGGAGGTAGCCCTGGGCGGTGGCGATCCCGATCTGACGAACGAGGGCCAGCTGGGCCGGCGTCTCCACCCCCTCGGCGACGGCGAGGGCCTCCCAGTGACGGGCCAGATCGAAGAGGGACCGAAGGACGGCCATGGCGCTCGGGGATTGGCCGCTCGCCTGGACGAGGGAGAGGTCGATCTTGACGAGGTCGAACCGGAGCTCGGAGAGGAGTCGGAGCCCCGCGTTGCCGGCTCCCACGTCGTCGGCGGCGATCTTGAGCCCCCGGGACCGGAGGGCGGCGACGACGGCCCGGACCCGGTCGAGATCGGTGATCGGCGCCCGTTCGGTGAGCTCGACGACGACCCGGTCCGGCTCGAGGCCGGCCCGATCGAGGAGGCGGAGCAGCCGTGCCGCCGAGAACTCCGGCGCATCGAAGGTTCGGGGGGAGACGTTGAGGCTCAGGAATTGGTCGGGATCGAGGAGCTCGGCCCCGGCGAGGACCGTCTCGAGGCAGGCCAGGTCGAGGTCGACGGTCCGACCGGCGGCCTCGGCCACCGAGAAGAGGCCGAGGGCGTCCTCGAAGCCGGCCGCCGCCGAGGGCCGACAAAGGCCCTCGAAGCCGACGACGAGACCGGTCTGGAGGTCGACGATCGGCTGGTAGGCGGGGAGGACGAGTCGCTCCCGGATGACGCGCTCGAGGGCGGCGATCCGGAGGGCGCTCGGGTTCCCGGCGAGACGTGGGCAGCGAGCCGGGTCGAAGACCCGGACCTCCGTTCGACCGGCCCGCTTCGCCTCGTAAAGGGCGGCGTCAGCCTTTTCATAGAGATCGTCCCGATCGAGGCCCATGGCCGGGGCGGCGGCGATGCCGGCCGAGAAGGAGATGGCGCCGATGGCGTCGCGGCCGGTCCGGGGCTCGAGGCAGGCGGCGAGGAGGCGCCGGGCGACGACCGCCGCATCGTCGGCTTCGGTGAAGGGGAGGAGGAGGGCAAACTCGTCGCCGCCGATCCGGAAGGCTCGGTCCGTCCGCCGGATCCCTTCTCGGAGTCGTCGGGCGACCTCGACGAGAACCGCGTCGCCGACGGCGTGTCCGCGACCGTCGTTCACAAGCTTGAAGTCGTCGAGGTCGATGAGGACGAGAGCGGCGCTCGTCCGGTAGCGGCGACACTGCTCGACGAGGCGGGCGAACTCCTCCTGGAACGCCCGGTGGTTGCCGAGGCCGGTGAGCGAGTCCTCGAGGGCCGAGACCCGGGCCGAGCGGTAGAGATCGTGGAGCTGGCGGCGGGCGCGGTCGAGCTCCTCCGCAGGTCGGACGATCTGGGTGGCGAGCCAGAGGGTGAGGTCGGCGGCGAGGGCGAAGAGGACGCCGGCCCCGGCAAGGACCCAGATGGGAGCCGAGCCGGCCGCCAGGGTGAGGGTCCCGATCGGGTTCGGGCCGAGGAGGGCGCCGCCGACGAGGCCGGTGACGAGGGCGAGGACGGCCGTGGCGAGGAGGGTGAGGGCGAGGCGGAACCGGACGAGGCGGAGCTCGGGGGCGTCGGCGGAGGTCGCGGTCGACGTGGTGGCAGACGCAGCGCTCGGCGCGGCGTCAGGCTCATCCGGCACCTCGAGGGAGGCGAGCATCAGGCCAGGTCCGATGGCGACTGGCTCGCCGGGCGTCGGGCGGTCTCGGCCACCTGCCGCTGCCCGGCTAGTGGCCGGATCTTCGGATGGGTCGCTCCAGCGTGCCAGCACGTGTCGGGGTCCTCTCCCGCTTGGGGCGTCGATTGCATCTCGGGTGAGACGCGGTGTAGGCGCGCGGGCACCACCTTGTCACGCAGCTGACGGAGGTGGCGATGGCCCGATCGTCCCAGGGACGGGAGACGATCGGCGGGTCGCTCCCTTGCCCATTCGTGCCGACGCCCACCGTCAGGCGGCGACCCGCCCACCCGGCGGCGACCCGCCCACCCGGCGGCGACCCGCCCACCCGGCGGCGACCCGCCCACCCGGTGCCGGTCTACCGATCGGGCTGCTACTCGAGGGGCGCGATCTCGACCGCCTCACCCTCGAAAGCGCGGACGGCGGCGCGGTAGGCGGCCGGCACTGGGACCGGTCGGCGGGTCGTCGTGTCGACGAGGACGAGGGTGAGGTGGGCGGTGCACATGAGGACGTCGTCGGGGATGCGGACGGCGGCACATTCGGCGGTGACCGAGCTTCGGCCGATCCGCACCGTCCGCGTGAAAACCTCGAGGAGGTCGTCGAAGCGGGCAGGAGCGACGTACTCGACGGCGATGGCTCGCATGACGAACTGGGCCGGGCCGTGCCAGAGGTCGAGGAGACCGAGATGGCGATGGTACTCGAGGCGAGCCTGGTCGAAGTACGGGAGGTAGCGGCCGTAGTAGACGACGCCCTGGGCGTCGGTGTCGCTGAAGGAGACCCGGGCGAGGGCGGAGTAGCGAAAGGGAGGCCGACGGTCGGTAACCCGGCCGGTCTCGAGGCTCGGCGTCATGGACGGAGCGTAGCCGCCGCGGTGCGTCCCCGCTCGTCAGCTGCCCTCATCCGTCGGGCCGTGACCGGGGTACGATCGAGCGGCCATGGACGAGATCGTCATCGGGGGCCGGATCCTCGCCCTCACCGTCGGCGACATCACGACCGTCCCCGCGGACGCCATCGTCAACGCCGCGAACAGCGCCCTCGCCGGTGGTGGTGGCGTCGACGGGGCCATCCACCGGGCCGGCGGGCCGTCGATCATGGCCGAGCTCCGAGCTCGCTACACCGGCTGCCCGACGGGGAGCGCCGTCGTCACCGCCGCCGGGAACCTGCCCGCCCGCTGGGTCATCCACGCCGTCGGTCCCCGCTGGCAGGGCGGCGGCCGCGGCGAGGCGGGACTGCTCGCCTCGGCCTACCGGACCGCCTTCGGTCTCGCCGAGGAGCTCGGAGCCCGGACGGTCACCTTCCCGGCGATCAGCGCCGGTATCTACGGCTATCCCCTCGAAGAGGCAGCCAGGATCGCCCTGGAGACGATCGCCGAGTGCCTCTCGGGGGCGACCGTCGTCGAGCGGGCGACCTTCGTCCTCTTCTCGCCGGACACGTACCGAGTCTTCGCCCGGGCCCTGCGCCAGCTCCCGCCTGCCGGTGCCTGAGTGAGGCGGCGCCTCGGGGATCCCCCATCGGGCGGCGATCCACGAGCCCGGACCCCACGTGGACGAGATCAGGCGAGGGTGCCGCCCGGCTCGAGCTCGTGGACGGTGACGTCGGTCAGTCCTCGGCTCCGAAGTTCGGTCCGGAGCTCCGTTGGCGTGCCGGCCAGGACAGGGAAGGTCCCGTAGTGGATCGGCAGGACGTGCTTCACCCCGAGGAGCTCGACGGCGAGGGCGGCCTCCCGGGGTCCCATCGTGTAATGGCCGCCGATCGGCAGGATCGCTAGCTCCGGCCGGTAGAGCTCGCCGATGAGGCGCATGTCACCGAAGACATTCGTGTCGCCGGCGTGGTAGAAGCGGAAGCCGTTCTCGACCTCGACGACGAAGCCGGCCGGCTCGCCGAGGTAGAGCGGAACGTTCGCCTGCGGGTTCCAGTCGCCAGCCGAGTGGTCCGCGCTCGTCATCGTGACCCGAAGTCCGGCCGCCTCGACGGTGCCGCCCTTGTTCATGCCAACGATCCGATCCGTGCTCTCGGGGCTTTGCGCCGCAGCCCAGAGGGAGCACTCGTGGATCGTTGGCCAGACCGGCTTGAAGCGCCGGGCGAGCTCGATGGCGTCGCCGAGATGGTCGCCGTGGCCGTGGGTGACGAGGAGGACGTCGCAGCGCTCGACGCCCGAGGCCGGCTTCGGACTCTTCGGATTCCCGAACCAGGGATCGATGAGGACGGTCCGGCCGCCCGGGGTCCGGACCTCGACGCAGGCATGACCGTACCAGGTGAAGGACGTGTCGCGATCGAGACTCATGCTGCACCTCCGGCGGACATCGTAGTCGGGTCGGCCTACACTGTTCGGCCGTGCCCGCTGCGCAGATCGCCTCGAACCTCGCCTTCGTCAACTGGACCGTCCTCGCCAGCCTCGCCGTGGGAACGCTCGGCAGCGTCGTCTTCCTCCGGCGCCGCTCGACGGCGACAACGGGCTACCTCGCCTTCGCTGCGGCCTGCGCCGTCGCCTTCGGGTTCCTCGCCTGGCTGGCCGACGGCGCCCTCCCGGCGACGATCGATGGTTCGCCGATCGCCGTCGATCCGGCCTGGACGACACCTCGCCGGGTTGCCCTGGCCGTCCTCGTCGTCGTCGCCGCTGCGACCTCGGTCGCCGTCGCCCGCGGCCGCTCCCTCGGCCGTCTCGGCCCCGTCGGGCTCGCGAACGGCGGCCTCGCCCTCGCCGCCGCCGCCCTTGCCTGGGGCGGCTCGCCGCTCGGGAGCTCCCTCCTCTTCCTCCAGCTCGCCCTCCTCGCCGCGGCGACGGGCGGCGCCTTTTCGGCCATGGTCCTCGCCCATTGGTACCTCGTGACGCCTCGCCTCCCCGAGG
This sequence comes from Chloroflexota bacterium, assembly GCA_042408535.1. GTDB lineage: Bacteria > Chloroflexota > Limnocylindria > Limnocylindrales > CSP1-4 > BPIH01. The sequence goes on from JBHORA010000221.1 coordinate 16,740, forward strand.
GGCCGCTCGTCCTCCTGGCCCGAGGTCTCATCGGCGTCGTCGCCGCCCAGCTCGGCCTCTTCCTCGTCGCCGGTGCCCTCGGTCTCGGTGTCCCAGGAGGCGCTGCTGCGGCCGGTTTCGGCGTCCTCGTCGGGCCGTGGGCCTTCTTCGTCTGGCTCCGGCTCGCCATCGGGCTCGTCTTCTCCCTCGTCCTCGTCTGGGCGGCCCTCCAGACGGCCCGGACGCGATCGATGGAATCGGCGACGGGCCTCCTCTACATCGGCGTCGGCACGATCGCAGCGGGTACCATCCTCGCAGCCGGCTGCTACTTCGGCGGCGGGCTCATCGTGTGAGGGCGAAGGCAGGACGAGGGCCGACGCACCGGGTCGGGCACGGGGAGGACGGGCACTCGGGCAATCTGAGAGCCGAGGTGGACGAATGAGGCGGCAGCGATGAGCATTCGGGTTCGGGTCCGGCTCTTCGCCATCCAGCGGGAGCAGACCGGCACGCGCTCCGTCGACCTCGAGCTCGCGGGCGGCTCGACGATCGAGGATGCCTGGGCCGCCCTCGTCGCCCGCTTCCCCGTCCTCGCCCCCGGGCGATCGTCGGTCCGCTTCGCTCGAAACGGCGGCTATGCCGCCCCGGACGACATCCTTGCCGACGGCGACGAGCTGGCCGTCATCCCGCCGGTGAGCGGCGGCGGGGGGGTTGAGGCGCCGTCGGATGGGCGCCGCCGGATTCTGGAGATCCGGACCGAGCCCTTCGAGCCGGCCATCCTCGAGACCCTCGCCAAGCGGCTGGCGACCGACGAGGACGGGGCGGTCGTCGGCTTCCTCGGTCGGACACGGTCCAGCCCGGGGACGCCCGCCCCAGGTCAGGAGGCCGAAGCGGCCCGCCACGCCGGTCGGCGCGTCCTGGAGCTCGAGTATGAAGCCCTCGAGCCGATGGCCGTGGACGTCCTCGAGGCCATCGCCGACGAGATCGAAGCGCGCTTCGGCGTCGAGCGCCTCGCCGTCGTCCATCGGGTTGGGCGGGTCCCCCTCGGGGAGCCCTCGATCGCCGTCGTCGCCGTCGCCCCCCATCGGGACGCCGCCTTCGCGGCCGCCCGCTACGCCATCGACGAAACGAAGGCGCGGGCCCCGATCTGGAAGGCCGAGCACTTCGCCGACGGGCACATCTGGATCGGTGAGCCGGCCCGCGAGGGCCCCCGGAGCGATGCGGCCCCCGAGGGTCCCCGGAGCGATGCGGCCCCCGAGGGTCCCCGGAGCGATCGGGCGCCGTGAGCGATCTCGGGGTCGGCCTCGATCGCCTCGCGGCCCTGGCCGACGAGATCGCGGCCGAGTGGGCGACTCGTGCCCGAGGGCTGACGACGGCGGGCTGCGAACGGGCGCTCCTCCGCCTCTTCGGCGTCGACGGTCTCGATCGGGCCGGCCGCCCCCTCGCCTGGTCCGTCGTGGAGCGACATGCTGGCCAGGACCCGGCTCGCCTCGCCGAGGGGCTCGGCCTCCCCTTCGCGGTCGCCCTCCTCGAGTACGACGTCGAGCCCCAGGAGCTCGCCCTCGACGTCGCCGCCGGAGTCGTCGACCTCGGGTTCGAGAGCCGGCTCTTGGCCGAGTCGGACCGCCGGGCGACCGCCGAGGCGGAGGCTTCGCGGCTCCTGGCGGCTGCCCTGGAGCGGATCGACGCGAACCGGACGGCCCGAACCGAGCTTCGCGGCATTCTCGGCGACACCGCGCAGCCCTGGCTCGGTGTCGTCCTCGATGCCGCCACCGCCGACGAGGCGCGGCGGGTCGGGCCGGCCGCGGTCCGAGCCGGGGCAGACGTCGTCCTCATCGCCACGCCCTCGGGCCGCGAGCTCGTCGAGCGGCTGAGCGTGGCCGGCTTCGAGGTCGTCCGCTGGCAGCCCCCGGCGGCAGCTGAAGGTCCCCACCGGCCCGGAACGGCGCACGAGGCGCCGGTCGACCCCCCAGCTCCAGCTGGGAGCCAGCGCGGCCTCGCCCTCCTTCGTCGCGCCCTCGACGAAGCGGCCGCCGAACGGAGGGCCTACGTCCGCCTCGCCACCTCGGCTCCGGCCTTTGGTGCCCCGGAGCAGGCCGTCGTGGCCGCCCTCGAGCGGGTGGACATCGTCGTCGCCGATCCCTTCCGCGAGATCGTGGACGAGGGGGTCGATCCGCTGCGGGCGATCGCCGATCACGTCTTCGCCCAGCGGCTCGTCCGCCGCGCCGGCGCCCAGCTCCTCCTCGGCCCGGGACCGCTCCTCATTGGCCCCGACCTGGCGAGCGGCCGGCCGGCGGACGCCGTCGGTCGGCTCGGGCGGGCGATCGCGCTCCTCGCGGTATCGGTCGGCCTGGCCCGCCGAGCCGGGCTCGGGTTGGGCGACATCGTCGTCGACGCCGTGCCGCCCTGGCTCGCCGACGAGCCGGAAGCTGCCGACCTGGCCGCGATGGCGGTCGTCATCGAGCGAGTCCTCTTCCCGGACTGCTCGTTCGCGTTCCGCCAGCCCGCTGCCGCCTCCGGGTTCCTGGGGCCCCGAACGTGGCTCCCGGTCGTGGCGAGCCTCCTCCCGGGGGCAGGCTCGGTCGGGCTCGTTCTCGTCGAAGAGCGCGAGAGCAGCGGCGTGGCATCGACGGCGAGTGGCCTCCGCGCCGCGGCGGCCGTGGCTGCAGGGCTCGAGACCGTCGCGGTGCGGTGGCTCGGCGCGAACGAGGGGCACGGGTTGATCCGGCGCGCGACGGCGGCTGGGATGGAGTACCTCGTTGCTCTCCGTCAGCTCGGCCCGGCGGCGATCAACGAGGGGCTGGCGCGGAGCGGAGGCGACGGACGGCGGGGGAATGCGGGCTTGGTGGCGAGCGTCAGCTTTCCGGCGGCGGGGGTCGTCGATCGTCCGGTCGGGTTCGGTGGCGAGGCGGTCGTCGCACGGCGTGGCTCCTTCGATCCGCTCGCCCTCTTCGAGCGCTGACGTGACCGCCGTCCATGGGTCGGCGCCGACGGGTCGCTCGTCGGACTGGCGCTCGGCGAGTCTTCGCACTGGCTCCGGCGCCCGACCGGAACGTCGGCCACGGGTCCGCCGGATCGGCCACGGGTCCGTCGGATCGGCCACGGCAAGACGCCTCGGCACCCGAGGCCGGGCGCCCGAGTCCCGCCTCGGGGCAGCCCGGATCACGTCTCCCAGCCCGGTCCGATCGTCGCTTCGTTGCCCCTGACGACTCGTGCCTCGCTCCTCACCTCGCCTTACGCCTCGCGGTACACGAGGTCGTGCTCACGGACGTGCTCGGCGACCTTGATCGCGACGTCGTCACCCGGGTTCGCCCGTTCGACCCGCCGATGCTCGATCTCCATCGACTCGACGGTCTGGACGAGGTCCGTCGTGTGGCCCCGGATGTGGATGCGCTCCCCGACGGCGAGCGGTGCCCGGAGGCTGAGAGCCGCCACCGAGAGGTGGCTGAAGTAGTGGGTCACGGTGCCGATCGCATCGGCGGGATCGTGGCGTTCGGTCATGGCTCACCTCCTCGTGCATGCACCGTACACCTCGGTCCGCGCCGCGTCGAGACCCTCCGTGGAGCATCCCGTGGCCAGCCTCGTCGCCGCTCACCACTCAGGCCGGTCCGACCCGGCCGTCCGCGCCGAGTATCGGATCGCCCACCTCGTCAACAGCTGATCGACGACCTGGTCGCCGCCGACCCCGATCTCACCGACCAGGACCTCCAGGCCTTCGCCCTCGCCGACGCGAAGATCGAGCTCCGGTTCTCGCCGTAGCGGCCGATCGTCCGGGGCACACCTGCTGCCTGCTCCTGCTCCGGGCTGCGTTGCCGCTCCGGTCCACATCGCCGTGTCGTTCGCTGGCTGCGGAAGTCGCGGCCGGGCGCTCGACTTGGGAGCGATCGTCTGACGCCTCGCCCGCGTCGATACTCTGCCGGCGCTCAGCCCCCGCGCTTCCGCTCGCCGGCTGTTCGGCACCCACCCCTTCGGCTCGATGCCGTCGCTGAGAGCACGCCGGGGCCGAGTTCAGAGAACACCAAGACGGCCGAATCCTCTGCCGTGAGGGGCCCGGCACCGCAATTCGTTCTCCGTCGCGCACCAAAGGGGCGCCGAACCGGCCGCATCGGTGTGGTTCCACTGCCGCTCCAGTGTTCTGTGCGCACTGCCCGGCCGCCGCACCAGGACCGACGGAGGGAGGCCGCCAAAGGCGATTCAGGGACTTGGCACGAGAGAGAGGTCACCGTTACCGCGGTCTTGGCCGCCCTGTCAGCGTGGCCCCGGGAGACGGTAGTGACACCAAAGCCGTCGTCGGAGGTAGCGATGGTGGCAGTTGCACGAACCGTGGTTCGCCCGAGGATTGGCGCAGCGATCGTCGCCGTGCTGATCGCCCTGTTGATCCCCCACGTGGTTGCTGCTTACCACCTCCAGGGCGGCAAATGGCGCAGCGTCACCAACCTTCCCTACTGGCTGGACTCGGCCGTCCAGAGGGATCGGACGGCGTTCGGGGCCGCGATCAGCGACTGGAACCGCACGCCGACTCCGGTCTGGTTGATCGACGCCGGAACCGCCGAGTTCGCCTCCGTCGGGATCCGGAGCGTTTCGGATGCCTCCAAGACGTGGGACGGGATCACCCATCTCTACCCATCGCCCACGGGGAACCCGTACACGTACGCCTCCGTCTACATCAACGACTGGTACACGAATGGCTACGCCGCTGATCAGCGCCAGTCCGTCGCCGCTCACGAGCTCGGCCACGCGCTGGGGCTCGACCACACCTCGGGTGCCGTCCTGATGAACCCGTGGACCTGCGGACCGAGCAGCCGTTGGTGCACGTACGGCATCAAGGCCCCGACCTCGGACGAGGTGAATGGCATCAATTCCCTCTCTGATCCGACCCGTTGAGGCAGTAGGATGAATGAGGCAGGCACATCGAGGCTCGTGCGGCCAAAGCCAGCCGGCCGTCGTCTGCATGCCTGGTTCCTCGCGGCTGGCCTGGCCGTCGTCGGTCTTCTCGCCTACCTGCAGGGCGCCCCGCCGGGGACCGCGCCATCCGCGGCCTCGACGATCGTGCTCCACCCCTCCTGGGCGATGGGTTACGGGTCGCTCGACGAGCTCCAGGCGGCGGCCGATCTCGCGGTCGTGGCCCGGGTCAATGAGGTCGTCGCGGATGGAGCGGGTCTGGTGGTCCCTGAGATCCCGGATACCGTCTTTCGCATGACGATCGAGAGGACCCTCAAGGGCACGTCTGGCCCGTCGATCCTCGTCATCCAGACCGGGGGTCACCTGCACGGCATCCGGTTCGTGCTGGAGGGTGATCCCTTGATGGAGGCCGGCGACCGATACGTGCTCTACCTCACGCGGGTCCCGAGCGGCCCGTACGTCGAGCGCTATGGGCCCGACCTCTACTTCGTGACAGGTGGCCCCGATGGCAGGTTCGCCGTCGCTCCGTCCGGCCGACTGACCCCACTGGGCCAGGTTATCCTCCCGGCCGGGATGACCGTCGACCGTCTCGCTCCCTGACCGACCCGATCGCTCGTCGCCTCCGGGAGCCCGCCCGACGCGCCTCGGCCCGGGTTCGGGAACGCAGCCCGTCCCGGCGCCCTGATGCCGCACCTCGCCGCCCTGACGCCACGCCGCCTCACCACACGCCGGACGCCGCGGCGGCCCGCTCGGCGCCGTGTTCTGGG
>JBHORA010000222.1:0-1196 GCA_042408535.1 Chloroflexota bacterium
CGTCGAGGTCATCGTCGAGGAGATCAAGAAGACCGCCCGCCCGGTCGAGACCCGCGAGCAGATCGCGGCCGTCGCGGCGATCTCGGCCGCCGACCCCGAGGTCGGCGAGATCATCGCCGAGGTCATGGACAAGGTCGGCAAGGACGGCGTCATCACCGTCGAGGAGGGTCAGAGCCTCGGCCTCGAGAAGGAATACACCGAGGGCATGCAGTTCGATCGGGGCTACATCTCGGCCTACTTCGTGACGAACCCCGATCGGATGGAAGCGGTCCTCGAGGACCCGCGGATCCTCATCACCGACCGCAAGATCTCGAGCGTCCAGGATGTTCTGCCGGCCCTCGAGAAGGCGGTCCAGCTCGGCAAGCCGCTCGTCATCATCGCCGAGGACGTCGACGGTGAGGCGCTCGCGACGCTCGTCGTGAACAAGCTCCGCGGCACGATCCAGGTCCTCGCCGTCAAGGCGCCGGGCTTCGGCGATCGCCGCAAGGAGATGCTCCGCGACATCGCGATCCTGACCGGCGGCACGGTCATCAGCGAGGAGATCGGGCGGAAGCTCGACTCGGTGACCCATGAGGACCTCGGGACGGCCCGTCGGGTCGTCGCCACGAAGGACGACACGACGATCGTCGACGGCGGCGGCTCGCCGGAGGCGATCAAGGCCCGGATGACCCAGATCAAGGCCCAGATCGAGGAGACGACCTCCGACTACGACCGCGAGAAGCTCCAGGAGCGGCTCGCGAAGCTGGCCGGCGGGGTCGCCGTCATCAAGGTCGGGGCCGCGACGGAGGTCGAGCTCAAGGAGAAGAAGCACCGGATCGAGGACGCCCTCTCGACGACTCGAGCGGCTGTCGAGGAGGGGATCGTCGCCGGCGGCGGGGTGACCCTCGTCCAGGCGATCCCGGCCCTCGATTCGCTCAAGCTCGAGGGTGACGAGGGGGTCGGCGTCGAGATCGTCCGCAAGGCCCTCGAGGCGCCGGCCCGGCAGATCGCCGACAACGCCGGCGAGCCCGGCGAGGTCATCGTCGAGCGGATTAAGCAGCTGCCGAAGGGCGAGGGCTTCGACGCCCTCCGCGGCGAGTACGGGAACATGTTCGACCGCGGGATCGTCGACGCGGCGAAGGTGACTCGCTCGGCGCTCCAGAACGCGGCCTCGATCGCGGCGATGGTCCTCACGACGGAGACGCTCGTGACGGACA